>CAKTRJ010000018.1 GCA_934597345.1 uncultured Oscillospiraceae bacterium | reverse complement strand
AAAGGCAGACAGTACAATTGCACTGCCTGCCTAATCCGAGGACACGCTTCAAGGTACCCCTATCAGGAGTAGCGGAATGGGGTGTTCTTTTTTTGCGGGAAGCGGCGGAGAACAGTCCAAAGCCGCGGCACGTCAGCACCGCGGCTTTGGACAAAAGGAAATGAAAGAAGATAGCAGATTCAGGGCCGTTAACCGGCCAGCGTGGCGGCCATGACCGCCTTGATGGTGTGCATGCGGTTTTCCGCCTCGTCAAAGACGATGGACTGGGGACCTTCAAACACCTCGTCGGTGACCTCCATGGCGTCACGGCCGAAGGCCTCGCCCATCTCCTTGCCCACGATGGTCTTGTGGTCGTGGAAGGCGGGCAGGCAGTGCATGAACACGGCCTTGTCACCGGCCTGCGCCATCAGCTGAGCGTTGACCTGATAGGGGGCCAGATCGGTGATACGCTCCTTCCAGACCTCCACAGGCTCGCCCATGGAGACCCACACATCGGTATAGATCACATCGGCGTTCTGCACGGCCTTGGCGGGATCGGTGATGAAGGCCAGCGTCGCGCCGGTCTCCATGGCGATGGCCTGGCAGGTGCCGATCAGCTCGGGATCGGGGAAGTACTTCTCCGGCGCGCAGGCCACAAAGTGCATGCCCATCTTGGCGCAGCCCACCATCAGGGAGTTGCCCATGTTGTAGCGGGCGTCGCCCATGTACACCAGCTTCTTGCCCTTCAGACCGCCGCAGTGCTCCTGAATGGTCAGGAAGTCCGCCAGGATCTGGGTGGGATGGAACTCGTTGGTCAGGCCGTTCCACACGGGAACGTCGGCATACTGGGCCAGTTCCTCCACGATGCTCTGGCCGAAGCCCCGGTACTCGATGCCGTCAAACATGCGGCTGAGAACGCGGGCGGTGTCAGCGATGCTCTCCTTCTTGCCGATCTGGGAGCCGGTGGGGTCAAGGTAGGTGACGCCCATGCCCAGATCGTGGCCCGCCACCTCGAAGGCGCAGCGGGTACGGGTGCTGGTCTTTTCAAAGATCAGGGCGATGTTCTTGCCCTGGCACAGGGCGTGGGGGATACCGGCCTTTTTCTTGGCCTTCAGGTCAGCCGCCAACTCCAGCAGATAGCTGATCTCCTCGGGGGTGAAGTCCAGCAGCTTCAGGAAATCCTTGTTTTTCAGACTGGTCATGGGAGTGCTCCTTCCAAATAATAAGATAGGGCGTCAATGCCGGTCGCCCTTGTGCAGCCGCTTTTCAAACCGGCCCAGCAGCCACGTCAGCGCTACCACGATGATGAGGTACGTCAGCGCTACCACCATCAGGGGATTGAATGCGTCGAAGGTGTTGTTACGGATCAGGTTGCCCGCTCTCGTCAGATCCTGCACGGCCACATAGCCGGCCACGGCGGTCTCCTTCAGCAGGGCGATCATCTCGTTGCCGATGGCGGGCAGGATGTTCTTCATGGCCTGGGGCAGGATCACATGGATGGTGGTCTGGATCCGGGACATGCCCAGGGACCGGCCCGCCTCCATCTGGCCCGCGTCCACCGCGCCGATGCCGCTGCGCATCAGCTCGGCCATATACGCGCCGGAGTTGATGCCGAAGGTGACGATGCCCACGGCAATGCCTCCGCTGACGCCGCTGGCAGACTTCATAATGACGAAGTAGAAAATCAGCAGCAGCACCACCACGGGGATGCCGCGGATGACGGTGGTGTAGATGTCGCACAGCGCACACAGGGGCTTCATGGCGCGGCTTCCCTCGCCGCAGTATTTGATGATGGCCACCAGCGCGCCGATGACAATGCCGATGCACAAAGCGCCCAGCGTAATGATGGCGGTATTGCGCAGACCGTCCACCAGCATCATGTAGCGGTCGTCCTCCAGAAATGTGGAGGCCAGCTTGGCGCCCCAGTCGGTGAAGAATTGGCCGATAGCGGTAAACCAATTGGTAAAAATATTCATAGCGGCGGCTCCTTAGGTATCATATCATGCCGCCCGGAGCGGCGTGGGACAATTTGCAGGGAATCAGGGGTATTTAAGCGTTGGTTTTGAGGGTTCTTGTAACGATTCCGTAGGGCGGGGTGCCCTCACCCCGCCGCCGATCACGCGGGCAGTTCTTGCGACCACCCGTAGGGGCGACCCTTGCGGTCGCCCCTACGAAGTTCTATCGTCGGTAATTGCGTTCATCGTAGGGCGGGGTCGGGGCGTTAAGAAAACATGCCGGTGGCATGTTTTTAGCCCCGATCTCGGCGGCTATGCCGCCGTAGCATCCATTTGGGCTTGCACAGCATGCCTGTGGCCAAAAGTGACCCGCGCCCGGAGGCGCGGAACACTCTTGAATACTTCTTATCGTCAGGGTGCGATGTAGGTCACGCCGTACTGCTGGAAGATCTGCTCGACAGTGCCGTCGGCCAGCAAGGCGTCCAGCGCCTCATTGAAGGGGGCAACCAGCTCGCTGCCCTTCTGGAAGGCAAAGGCGTAAGGCTCAGAGGTCATGGCCTCGTCCAGCACGGTCAGGCCCAGCTCCGGCGCCATGGCCAGGGCCACCTCGTTATCCACGACCCAGGCGTCCACCTTGCCGGAGGTCAGCGCCGCGGCGGCATCGTTGTTGGCGGTGAAGGCCAGCACCTCATAGCCGTTGCCCATGCAGTACTCCTCGGCGGTGGTGCCGGTCTGGACGGACACCTTCTTGCCCTCCAGGTCGGCCTTGCCGGTGATGCCGCTGTCGGCAGTCACCACGATGGCCTGGGCGGCCATGAAGTACACGCTGGAGAAGTCCACATTCTCTTTTCTCTTGTCGGTAACGGTGATGCCGGACATGCCCACATCGAACTTACCGGCCTGGACGCCGGGGATGACGGAGTCAAAATCCATCTGCTGGATGTCCAGCTCCATGCCCATCTTCTCAGCGATCTTGTTGAGGATATCCACCTCGATACCCACTACCTCGCCGCCCTCCAGAGACTCAAAGGGAGGGAAGTCGGGGCTGGTGGCCACCACCAGCTTGGTCTTGGCGGCATCGCCGGAAGCGTCGTCACCGGCAGGGGTGCTGTTGTTATCGGAATTGCTGCCGCAGCCAGCCAGCAGACCCAGCGCCATTACCAGCGCCAGAGCGAAAGCGGTAAGCTTGGTAAACTTTTTCATTGTTATTCTCCTTTTTCTTCAGTCTTTTGTTGGGAAAGGTATGTTTTTATGGCGGCGATCTGTGTCTCCACAGAGGCGGGACCGCCCAGTGAGGTGCGTCGGGCCACGCAGTTTTCCAGCGCGATGGCCTCGTATACGTCCTCGTCAAATACGGCGCTGTATTGTTTCAGCGTTTCCAGCGGCAGGGCCTCCAGCCCCGTGTCATGATGGATGCACCAGGCCACCAGCTGGCCGGAGATCTTATAGGCGGTGCGGAAGGGCAGGCCCTTCTTCGTCATATAGTCCGCCAGATCGGTGGCGTTGATGAAGCCTTTCTGGGCCGCCTTGTACATGGTGTCGGTACAGGGCTTCATGGTGGCGACCATGGGAGTGAACACCTGCAGGCACATCTTCACGGTGTCCACCGCGTCGAACACGGCCTCCTTGTCCTCCTGCATGTCCTTGTTATAGGCCAGCGGCAGTCCCTTCAGCGTGGTCAGCAGGGCCATCAGATCGCCGTAGACACGGCCCGTCTTGCCCCGGCACAGCTCCGCCATGTCCGGATTCTTCTTCTGGGGCATGATGGACGAGCCGGTGGTGAAGCCGTCGTCCAACTCCACGAAGTGGAACTCCCAGCTGCTCCACAGGATCAGCTCCTCGGAGAAGCGGCTCAGGTGCATCATCAGTACGGCGCAGGCGGAGAGAAACTCCACGCAGAAGTCACGGTCGGACACGCCGTCCAGACTGTTCAGCGCCACTTGGGAGAAGCCCAGCTGCTGTGCCTCGTACACCCGGTCAATGGGGAACGTGGTGCCCGCCAGTGCACAGCAGCCGATGGGAGACACGTCCATGCGCTTGGCCGCGTCGTCCAGACGGCCGATGTCCCGCTGGAGCATCATGGCGTAGGCCATGAGGTGGTGGCCAAAGGTGATGGGCTGCGCCCGCTGCAGGTGGGTATAGCCGGGCATGATGGCGGTCTTGTACTGCTCCGCCTTACCGGTGACGGCCTCCAGCAGCTCCAGCACCAGAGAACGGATCCCTGCGGTCTCCTGTCGGAGATACAGCCGCAGATCCAGCGCTACCTGATCGTTTCGTGAGCGGGCGGTGTGGAGCTTTTTGCCCACATCGCCCAACCTCTCCGTCAGTACCTGCTCCACGAACATGTGAATGTCCTCGGCAGATGGGTCAAATTGCAGTTTTCCCTCGTCCAGATCGGCCATGATCCCGGCCAGACCGAAGATCAGCGTCTGGGCCTCATCCTCGGTAAGGATGCCGCAGTGGGCCAGCATGGCGGCGTGGGCCATGGAGCCGGTGATATCCTGCCGGTACATGCGGCAGTCGAAGTGCAGGGACGAGTTGAAGTCATCCGCGATCTGTGCCGTTTCCTTTTCGGCCCGTCCGGCCCAAAGCTTTGCCATGGTGGTATGTTCCTTTCGGTGGGGATCTGTCATCATGGGGGCGGCTTACCGCCCTCATGATGACGGAAATTTCATTTCTTACAGCTTGCCCTGATCCTTCAGCGCCTGCATCTTGGTGGTCAGGCCCCACAGGTTGATGAAGCCGGTGGCCTGAGACTGGTCATAGTCACTCTCACCGAAGGTCACCAGATTCTCGGAATACAGGGAGCAGGGAGAGGTCATACCGGCGGGGATGATGTTGCCCTTATAGAGCTTCAGCTTCACGGAGCCGGTCACGTCCTTGTTGGCCTCGTTGGCGAAGGCGGTCAGCGCCTCCTGCAGGGGGGAGTACCACTTGCCGTTATACAGCAGGTCGGCGTAGTCCACGGACAGCTTCTGCTTGGCGTGCATGACCTCTTTGTCCATGGTCAGCATCTCCAGCTGGGCGTGGGCGAAGTACAGGATGGTGCCGCCGGGGGTCTCATAGATACCGTGATCCTTCATGCCGATGAGACGGTTCTCCACGATGTCGATGATGCCGATGCCGTTCTTGCCGCCCAGCTCGTTGAGCTTCTCGATGATCTTGCTGGCCTTCATCTTCTCGCCATCCACGGCAACGGGAGCGCCGGCCTCGAAGTCGATGGTCACATAGGTGGGCTCGTCAGGAGCCTGGAAGGGGGACACGCCCATCTCCAGGAAGCCGGGCTTATCCAGATCCGGCTCGTTGGCGGGATCCTCCAGATCCAGACCCTCATGGCTCAGATGCCACAGATTCTTGTCCTTGGAATAGTTGGTCTCGCGGGAGATCTTCAGAGGTACGTTGTGGGCCTCGGCGTAATCGATCTCCTCCTCACGGGACTTGATGTCCCACTCACGCCACGGGGCGATGATCTTCATATCGGGGGCAAAACGCTTGATGGCCAGCTCGAAACGGACCTGATCGTTGCCCTTGCCGGTGGCACCGTGTGCGATGGCGTCAGCGCCCTCCGCCTTGGCGATCTCCGCCAGTTTCTTGCCGATGACGGGACGAGCAAAGGCGGTGCCCAGCAGGTAGGTCTCATACTTGGCGTCCATCTTCAGGCAGGGGATGATCACGTCATCCACCATCTCGTCCACCAGATCGGCCACGATCAGCTTGCTGGCGCCGGTCTTGAGCGCCTTCTCCTCCAGGCCCTCCAGCTCATCGGCCTGGCCCACGTTGCCGGCCACGGCGATGATCTCGGGGTTGTTGTAGTTCTCCTTCAGCCAGGGGATGATGATGGAGGTATCCAGGCCGCCGGAGTAGGCCAGTACGATCTTCTTAATATCTGTATGTTTCATGGTATGTTCCTCCTTGAATGTTTATGTAATTTATGTGCATGATTATACACTTCATCCATAAAATGTCAAGAGGATATTCATTAATAATTTGATGTTTATGCATATAGACAATGGAAATTCAGCATACTGGCTAATAATTATGCAAAACGATAGAGGATTATGCATACGAATGGTGCATAAATGAATAAAGCCTTGAAGAGTATAAAAAATCAGCCCCTCAGGACTGATTTTTTGGTATGCTTTCAATTGTGCGCTGCTACTTCCGCCGCGCCGTCATGAACCGGAATACGGTGGATACCAGCAGAATACCCACGGCCAGAGACCCGGCGATGCCCGCTGTCTCCAATCCCTTGCGCAGGGCTTCAAGCATCTCACCCTGCAGGCCGAGGCTCATGGTGTAGTACACGCCCGCACCGGGCAGCAGCGGGAAAATGGCAATGACCAGATACGGCGTCACCGGGCAGCGGCGCACGCGGGCCATCACCTCGGAATACAGCGCCGCAAAGATGGTGGCGTACAGGTTCACGGTGTATACGTCCAGCCCCAGCTCCTCGCACAGCAGATAGATCATCCAGGTGGCCGTGCCGCCGATGATGCACAGCACCATCCACTTGCCGTGGATATTGAACAGAATGGAGAAGCCGTAGCACCCTACAAACACCGCCAGTGCCTGCGCCCACGCGGGCCACACCAGCGAGGTGGACTCCACCACCGAAGCGATGCCGTAGACCGGAGCGGTGACACGCCATGCCGCCGCCGTACCCAGCGCAATGGCAAAGGCCGACAGAAACACCTGCACGATGCGCATAACGCCGGAGTTGGTGTCGCCGTAGATGATGTCCCGCATGGAGTTGGTGATCAGCAGGCCCGGCACAAGGATCATCAACGCGCCGATAATGGCCGCGTCAGGGTTGTCCAGCCAGCCGAAGCCCGCCGCCAGATAGGCGGGCAGCGCCATCAGGAACGAAGCGGTGATGGTGCTGAAGAAGGGGTTAGCCTCCAGCCGGTCCATGAAGCGGTTGACACACCCGATGATCAGACCCATCATACCGGCCCACAGGCAGTCCCGCAGCGTACCGCCGAACACCAGACAGAAGCCCGCGCCGCCCAGAAAGCTGCCCAGCAGCGATACGCTGAGCCGGTATACGCGGCACCGGGCCACCGTCTCCTTCAGCCAGAGAACGGCGGTCTCCACATCCGGCTTTTCCCGGCAGATGCGGCGGCTGAGGGCGTTCAGCTGCTCCAGCGCCTCCAGATCGTTGCCGTGATAGCCGATGCGCTTGAGGATGGTGAGAGGCTTGCCGTTGGCTGCCTCGAAGCTGACGGTCAGGCTGTTAGGGATGGCGAATACCTCGCACTCCAGCCCGTAGGCGTGGAGCACCCTGCGGATAGTGTCCTCCACACGGAAGGTCTCCGCCCCGGCCATGGCCAGCCGGTAGCCGATCTGGGCAGCAAAATCGGCCAGCAGATAGTAATCCATCATATATATTACCTCGTTCGGTGAATTGGTCATTCAAAAAATCCGCGTCACATTATAGGCGGGACAGCGGAAAATGTCAACCATCTTTTCCGGCTTGACAGCGGTATGGAAAAAGGTAAAATAAAGGTATATCAGACAGGAGGGATACGCCATGACCTATGATTTTACCACGCTGCCGGACCGGTGGGATACCGGCGCGGAAAAATACGAGCTGATGAAGGAGCGCTGCCCGGATGTACCCCGGGGGATCGTTCCCTTCTCCGTGGCGGATATGGATCTTCTGCCGCCGCCGGAGCTGGCAGAGGGCATCTGTGACTTTATGACCGGCCGGGTCTTTGGCTACACCCGCACGCCTGAGGCGTATATCACCACCTTCCAGCGCTGGATGCGCCGCCGCCATGGCGTGGACATCCCCGCCCAATGGGTGATCGACGCCGACAGTGTACTGGGCGCCATGCACCAGATGATCCGGGCGTTTACCCGACCGGGGGACGGCATCGTGGACATGACCCCGGCCTATCCGCCGTTTCTGGACGCGCCGGAGTTGCTGAACCGCCGCCGTCTGGACTGCCCGATGGTACTGGGAGACAATCGCCGCTACACCATCGACTTCACCCTGCTGGAGGAGCTGTGCAGCCGCGAGGATACCGCCATGCTGATCTTCTGCAATCCCCACAATCCGGTGGGTCGGGTGTGGGAGCGCCGGGAGCTGGAGCAGGTGGCGGATATCTGCCTGCGGCACGGGGTATTCATCATCTCCGACGAGATCCACGCGGATCTGATCCTGCCGGGCCATACCTTTACCTCCATGGCCTCGCTGGAAGAAAAGTATCTCCGCAACTGCGCGGTCAGCACCTCGGCCACGAAAACCTTCAACATTGCCGCCATCAAGGGTGCGGCCGTTGTGATGGCCGACGAGGAGCGCCGCAGCCGGTACCATGCCTGCCGGGGCGATTCCGGCCGGGATATCCTGTCCTACGCGGCCTGCATCGCCGCGTGGGAGCGGTGCGAGGGGTGGCTGGATCAGCTGCTGACGCTGCTGGACGGCAACTTCCGCCTGCTGGCGGATTTCTGCCGGACACATTTGCCGGAGGTGGGGGTCACGCCGTTGGAGGCCACCTACCTGCCGTGGCTGGACTTCCGCTTTTTGGGGATGACGCCGGAGGAGCAGGAGCGTTTCATGGGAGAGCAGGCCCGCTGCTTCTTTACCGAGGGCTATCATTTCGGCGCGGCGGGCCGGGGGTTCGAGCGCTGGAGCATCGCCTGCCCGGCCCATGTACTGCAGGAGGGACTGGAGCGCATGGAGAGCGCCGTCCGCGGACGCTGAGCGGCAGAGCAAATAACAGGAAAACAGGAAGGCGTGCCTTCCTGTTTTCTTGCGTCAGTGCCGGTATTATTCCGTAAAGGTATAGCGGTCGACATAGCCGCTCTCGTTGCCGGTGGTGATGACCACGGCGCCGTCGGTCCGGCTGATGTCCCGGATGGGAAAGCGCTTGTGCTGCTCCACATAAGCCTCCGGGCTTTCCGCTTCCGCCTCGATGATTGTCCGGTTGGCGTATTTGCTGCCGCCGCAGGGCGTCATGGATTCCACAATGATCTCGTATTCTGCCATTTTCTGTTGCTCCCTTTTGCTGATCGCCGGCGTGTTGACCGGCAGATATCGTATTTTTTCGTTACCGTATCAGAAGGCCGCCCACCAGCACCAGATATTCCGGCGCAAGCCCGTCGCGGCCCCACAGAACGGGAACGTGGAAGTAATGCTGCAAACAGCCCTCCACGTCGCCGCCCAGCGCCTCGATGGAGTAGCGCAGGCGCTCCGGATGGTGGCAGGGCCTGCCCTGCGATTTTTCGCACACCTTGCACTGGTCGCAGGTCCCCGCCAGCAGCATCTGGCTGCCCGGTACGCTGCTTTCCCATTGGGACAGCTTCTCCCGGTACAGGCGCTTTTCATGCTTCAGCACGTCCAGCGCGTCGTCCAGCGGCTGCCCCGGCGCGTCGGCATGCAGGATGCGTGCGTACAGCCGCAGCCCGGTATAAGCGCTCCATATGGTCATGGGGTCAAATCCGAAGGGCGGACATGTCCAGCGGGTGTTGTAGTTGTGGCATTGCTGACAGGCGGGCAGGAATCTTTCAATATGGACGAATCTTTCCACGAATTCCGCGGCGGTCGTTTCGGCCGACATCTCGCTGATATGATATTGAAACATGGTCTCTGCCGCCTTTCTGTGTCATGGTGTGTTTCAGTATAGCACAGTTTTCCGCCTTTGTCAGCGGTTTTGCGGGAAATGACGGAGAAAAATCCCCCGACGCCTGGCTGCCGCTCTTATAAGCCCGCGGCGGTCAGCTTGTCCATGTTGATCCGTTTCAGTTCAGAGGAGGAATGGACATAGCGTTCCAATGTGATGGCGGTGGTGGCATGGCCCAGCACCTCGGACAGCGATTTGATCTCAAAGCCCACCTCCACGGCCCGTGTGGCAAAGGTGTGACGGAGCGTGTGGAAATGAACGTCCTCCAACCCGCAGGCAGTCGTATATTTTTTCAAGCGGTATTGCAGCACACGCGGCTCCATATAGTGTTCCGTGCCGGTCAGCACATAGGCGGCTGGCGAGGCCGGGGCCGCCTGTTTGCAGAGAACGACGATATGCTCCGGCAGCGGGATTATTCTGACGGAGGTCTCACTTTTCGGCGGTCCGATCACCACCCGCGTTTTCGTGCCCACCGGCACGGTGGTGTCCCGCAACCGCTGCATGGCGGCGGTGATGCACACCGTTCTGTCGGCCAGTGAGATATTTTCCCAGCGCAGTGCGCACAGCTCTCCGATGCGGACGCCGGTGGAAAGCGCCAGCAGGATCCCGAATTTACACGCATCCATATCCTTGCGCAGATAGGATATGAAGTTCTGCTGCTCCTCGCGGGACAGCACGCGGATCTCCGTCCTGCCGGTCTTGGGATAATTCACCTTTGCGGCGGGCGGCGTGCCCGCGCAGTGCTCCGACAGATACCGCAGGATATCATGAAGGACCGTCAGGATATCCCGGACGGTTTTCGGCGCCAGCCCGTCTTCGTATAAAAGCGCTCTGGCAAAGGCATCGATCATCCCTGTGGTCACAGCGGCGGGAAAGCAGCCGCCCAGCCGCGGCAGGATGTGCCGCTTCAGTATCGTGTCGTATTTGATATAGGTGGCCTCTCTGATCATCGGCTTTTTTTCGCGGAGCCATTCGCCGCAGTAAAAGACCAGCCGATGGCGGGAGCGTGCGGAGGCGTCTGCCGTGCCGTTGTTCAGCACGGCTTTGCAGCGGGACGCCTTTTCCTTTGCCTCCTGATAGGTCTTTCCGTAGCAGAATCCGTATCTGATCCTGCCGGACAGCTCATAGCCCTTGATATACCGGGCCTCCCAGCGGCCGTCCCTGCGCTTGAAAATATTTTCACCCTTCGACATTTCAATACCCTCCTTGCGTCGTGATGCCCGGCGCGTATCCTTTACGGGAGACCCTCCGCATCCGTCATCCGACATAGTTCGACAAATTATTGTGTCATTTCCATTTTATGGCAGCGGCACGATAATTTCCCTGGTTTTTCGCACTGATTTGTTGGAACGTATTGATTTTAAGGGCTGCTGTGCCATATCTGTAAGGGGCATAAGAAACCCCTCGCAACCTTGCGGTTACGAGGGGTTTGCTCTGCCCGAAATATTTTTTGTACGAACCTTCTCAATCGGACGTCTTTCTGCGCTTATTCCGGATATACAGCAGGTATGCGGCGGCCATCAGCAATGCGCCGCCCGTCATATATCGCGCGGTACCGGCGCCGCCGGTACCCGGAAGCACGAACATCGTGCGGTTCGGAATACACAGCGGGTCGGCGGTGCTACCGGCGCCGGTATACAGATCCCCGAAGGAAATGCCGTATTCCATCGTGACAAGGTTTTGCGTTATTGTCACGGTCACGGAAAGATGGCTGTCCATATAGCCGTCCGGGACCTTGGTTTCCGTCAGGGTATAGGTGCCCGCTGTCAGCTCGCGGAACTGCACAAGGCCGTCCTCGCCGCTGGTCGCCGCGGCGATCACATTCCCCGTTGCATCGGTCAGCGTGAATTCCGCGCCGGAAAGTGCGCTGCCGCTGGCATCGTCCACTTTTTTCACACAGAAACCCGCAAAGGGAATACGCACCCAGACGGAGTTGGACTCCTTCACCGAGGGCGACTCGGCCGTATGGAAGCCGAAGGAGTTGACAGCTTCCAGCCAGGTCACGGTGCCCGTGGTCTGATCCTGCGGGGCTTTTCTATGCAGGATCGTCATGGACGCGTCGTCCAACTGAGATGGCGCCTGCGCCGGGATACGGACCTCAAACGTGCTCTCCCCGTTCAACACCGTTCCCTCTTTGGCAACGATCTTGAACGCCGTGACCGCGGAATAGTCGGAAACGGAATCTGTCCAGATATCGGCATCTACCATATCGGCCATGGGCTTTTCATAAACCGCTGCACTTGTGGTGTAATAGACGGTATAGCCCGCCAGCGGGGTGATGGCACTGCGCAGATGGACGTCGAACTCCGAATTCCTGCTCTGCGTACCGAAGATATTTTCGTCACCTCTGCGGGGCAGGGTGTCGTACACGACAAGGCCGGTGCACGCCGCCTTTGTCTCGTTGGTAACTTTCAGCAGGTAATCAAAATCGGAGCCGGTCCTGATCAGCAGTCCCTGCTTGCTCCAGTTGTCGGAAGCGGCGGGCGCGATGAACTTTTCCGCATAGATGGACTGGGCGGCAATGATCGTCGCATCGGAAAAGCCACAGGCGATCATATCGTCAGTCCTGCCGTTGTTGTTCAGATCGTAGATATCCGGCGTGTGGCTGTTCTTTCCCCGATATTCGCCAGATTGTCCCCGACCACATAGACGTCATTCCGGACCGTACCGGGATGCGCGTCCTTATCAATGGTCACGCCGAAATAGATATCCGCCTGTGTTCTCACCGTCTTGCGCAGATTTTCCACATTCAGGTGAAAAATAACAGCCGTTCGCCCGGAATTGTGATAGTTTTCTATGACCTCCGGCTGGTAGTTTTTGCCGCCGTCCAATATGGAACCCACAGAAAAATCCTGCTGGACCAGATGGACCTTCTCATAATGTACGCCGTCGGGCAGAAGGTCTACGACCCGGATATCCTGATATTCTTTTACCTCCGGTTCCAGCAGTGAGCCGTGCAGCTGGATCACATAGGCGTAGGTGCTTCCGACCGTGTTGCCGCCGATACCGTCCCAGGTGCTTGAGCCGTCATTGAAGAGTGTCTTCTTTCCCACCCACAGTTCTTCCACGCTGGGCAGCATATCATAGCTGCCCTCCTGCTTCAGATAGACAACTACCGTGTCATCGCCGTTCTGGTAGCTGTTGACGCTTCTCGCCTCATTGGTATAGGGAACCTTTTCCGTCCCATCCGGAACATGCGTGTGGTCCGGATCACGGTAGACGGTATAAACCTGAAACTCGACCCCTTCGCCATGCTGCATCTCGTAATCGTCACGGAAGATGATCTCGTAGCCGTTGCAGATCTTATTCTCGTCGAAAACGATGATGAAATGACCATGGGCATCCAGATCGTTCTCTGTGACCACGTAGTCCTGCGTTGTCCCGTCGGTATAATAGGCCACGATCCTATCAATGATATCCGCATACGTCTGCCCGCTGGCCAATGCGGAGTGTCCATCGGATCCCAGCTTGACAAACTTCAAGGCCTTATCCAGACCCTCGAGCACGGTTTCCCCATTTTCCGTGATCTCACGATCCTGGATCACAATGTGCCGCAGCGGCGTCATCTTCTTCTGATCGTTGTGCAGGGAAACACGCCACGGATAGGGGTTGGTCTTGTAGGAATCCTCATCATAGATGTCGCCCTTGGTCGCCCATTTGGAGAAACGCCCCGACGTGCTGGGATCGCTGGTCATACGGAAGCGGAGCGAATCGTCTGCCGTCGGATGGGTCTCGCCTTCGGCCGCATTGCCGGGGACAGCCGTCAGATGAACGCTGTTGTCAAGGTCAGCGATCAGGTCGTTATCCTTCCCTTCAAACTTGAGTCCGGGGAAGCGCAGGCTCAGCTTGTCGTTGAAGATCTTCGTCAGCACATCGCCGGATCTCGTGCCGGTGTAGGTTTTGGAAACCGACGTCCCGTCATCACTGAGCGTCCAGCCGAGGTTCTTGTCCGCATCAAAGACCGCGATTTTCTCCACGCCGTCCCTGTTCGTATATTTCGGCAGCGTGTCCGTCAGCGTGACCTCACAGGCATCACGCCAGTCATTCAGGTCGGCGCCCTCATATGTACAGCCGTTGACGGTAAACGCGAAATCCACATAGGTAAGATCATCCAGATAGGGGTTGCCGCCCTCCTCTTTCGGCGTGACGACGACCTCCGCGCCATCCTGCGCGAACTCCCTGTGGCGGTTGGAGTTGACAAACTTTACGATTTCCCACTTTTTATATTCCGGCTTATAGATGTTGGGCTCGGTCGTACTTCCGCCGGAGACCGACGCGGTGACGGGCAGCCGGTAGTTATCCGGCACCACGTCATCCAGAAAACTGAGCACAAACGGCAGCACCAGCGTCTGTGTGCGTATGCTCCGGGATCTGACACGTTCTCTCCATTGCGATGGCGGGCCGGGCCAGCGCATAGGTCGCGCAAAACACCGCAGCAGCACACAAAAGCATTAGCGCCTTGGGCCAGTGCTTAGAAGCGCAATGTTTTTTTATGTACGTTTTGTCTTGTGACAGATTATGCAGACGCATTTGCCGCCACCTCCGATACTACTGTTCCGGGGCAAAGGTCATGCACGGAACATGGTTTTGAAATCACTTATCATACCATTGATTTTACACGCAGGGCATTATACTCGTATCGATCTCAAAAATCAAGATTTCAAAGAAAGAAAACGTTTTCAACTAGAAAAAATCAGCAAATAAATTCAGGATATCCGTACAGGATCTCCCGTGTTAACGTTAAAGCGTTGAAAAGCGGCGCAGCTTGCAGCCATAACGTTTCTGCTTTTCTCATAAATGATAAAAACAGAGCCGCCCGAAGGCGGCCCTGTTTCAGGAGAGGCGGCTTTACCGCTATTGTCAATGCTCCTCGGTGGGACTGTGGAAGGTCTGTCCCGAACGGGAGCGGGAATGGGAGCGCAAACCGGGCAGCGCGGCGATCAGGCCGAGCACCACGGCGGGGACCACCCAGGCCAGGCCCAGATCGTACAGAGGCAGATGCTCCACAAAGGTCAGGGACACGCCATAGGTATGCAGGGTGCACAGCACGCTGGTGATCAGCGCGCCGATGACGGCGCAGCGGCTGACACGGTCAGGGGCATGGGGAACGATCAGGGCGATGAAGATCAGCACCAGCGTGGGCGGATACACCACGTCCAGCACGGGAGAGGCAACCGCCACGATGCGGTCCAGACCCAGGTTGGACACCACGGCGCTGAAGACGCAGATGGCGATGACAAACACCTTATAGGGCACCTTGCCACGGCACAGCTCGGAGAAATACGCGGCGGCGGAGCTGGTCAGGGCCACGGCGGTGGTGACGCAGGCCAGACCCACGACCACACCGAACAGCACCATACCCACCTTGCCCATCAGGCCCTCGACAATGGCCATGGTCAGCTGAGCGCGGCCAATCTCGGCGCCGGTATACTGGGTGGAAACGGTGGCGCCCAGATAGGCAAGACCCATATACACCGCCAGCAGCAGCACACCGGCCAGCAGCGCGGAGCCGCCTACGATGCGGAGGGTGGACTTCTTGCCGGAGTAGCCCTTGCTGGCGGCGCTCTGCAGCACGATGATGCCGAAGGGCAGGGCGGCCAGCGCGTCCATGGTCTGATAGCCGGCCTTGATGCCGGTGACGGCCACGTTGTTGATCTGAGGCAGGGCGGAAATGTCACCCAGCGGGGTCACGACTCCCTTGATGATGATGGCGAACAGGCCCACCAGCAGCAGCGGAGTCAGGATCTTGCCCACGATGTCCACCACGGCGGACTCCTTGATGCACAGCGCCAGGATCACCGCGAAGAAGATCACGGAGAACACCACCGGAGACACACCGGAGATGTTGGGCGCGATGGCCATCTCATAGGTGCTGGCGGAGGTACGGGGGATGGCCACCATGGGGCCGATGCACAGGATGATGGCGCACATCAGGATCTCAGCGGGCACACGGCCCACGCGGTGCAGCACGGCCTCACTGCTGCCCACGCGCAGCAGGGCGAACATGCCCAGCAGCGCCAGACCGATATCAGCGATAAAGTAGGCGGCAAAGCCGGTCAGCCACTCAGGACCGGCTTCCAGACCCAGGTACGGGGGAAACACCACGTTTCCCGCGCCGAAAAACATGGAAAACAGCGCGAAACCGATCACGATCACGTCCCGAACTGTACTTTTCTTCTTTTGCATATTCATTTACCTTTCTCCTCACTACGCTTTCCTCTTCCGCGAAATCAACACAGTGTCATGCATTTCGCTCATATAGAGTAACATTTTTTTCATGGCTTGAGAATTGAGCGTAATTCATCGGGTCATGAAAAAGACTTATGGCACTCACAGAATTTACAAATTTTACCATAATATTGACAGATAATTCACAGAATTGTCATTGAAGATGCCGGTCTCTTGTGCTATATTTATAATTACATTAAAGTATTTTTGTACAAATCGCAGAAAGCGAGGTTCCCTATGGATGATAGTAAGCTGCGGGCCGTGCTGACCGCCGTACAATGCGGCAGCTTCGGCAAGGCTGCCGCGCAGCTGGGATATACCCAGTCCGCCATGACCCATCTGGTCAACAAGCTGGAGGCGGAGCTGGGCTGTACGCTGCTGCTCCGCGGCAGCCACGGCGTTCGTTTATCGGAGGAGGGCGAGCATCTGCTGCCCTATATCAACCAGGTGATCAGCGCCTGCGACGCCCTGCGGGGCGAGGCGGAGGTACAGGGTGAGCTGTACGGCCGCGGTCTGCGGATCGGCTGCTTCGCCAGCATCGCCCGCGCCCGTCTGCCGGAGCTGCTGGGCAAATTCCGCAGGCTGCACCCGGAGATCAAGGTGGACGTGCTGGTGCAGGGCAACGAGCTGGCCGAAGCGCTGGAGCAGGACAAGATCCAGCTGGCTCTGGTGGACGAGCGCTGCGCCAAGGGCTTCCATTGGACGCCGCTGACGGACGCGCCGCTGATCGCGGTGGTGCCGCCGGACTTCCCGTGGACGGAGAAAACTATCTCGCTGGAACGGCTTTTGCAGGAGCCGTTCCTCTCCAGCCCGGAGCAGTATATCGAGCCTTTGCTTCCGCCGGACGCGCCGCGCCTGACGGTGACGGCGTCGGACGACGGCGCTATCCTGTCCATGGTAGCGGGCGGTCTGGGCGTTTCGGTGCTGTCCGCTTTCTCTCTGTCCGGCTATGAGGGCCGTGTACGGGCCATCCCGCTGGACAAGCCGGTGTCCCGCCGCCTGGGCATCGCGGTCAAAACGCTGCCCGCCGCCAACACAGCCGCCCGGGCATTTGTCTCCTTTTTGAAGCGCCAGTACAACGGCGGCATTTCCCAGAACTGAAACACACGGGCGAGGCATCCGAAAGGCTGCCTCGCCTGTAGCTTTCCACCGGTATCATCATGCATACCAGCAAAAATTTTTATTTTTCTTTTTCTGACCAGTATGGTATACTATGACGCAGAAAACGAGAACGCCGGGAGGAAAAGCATATATGGATCACCGCGCACTCTATCAGGAAAAGAAAACCACCGTCAGCGGTGTGCTGGCGCATATCGAGAGCGGCGATGTGATCGTGGGCGGCACCTACGCCTGCGAGCCGGTCACGCTGTTCCGCCAACTGCACACCATCGCCCCGCAGGTGCACGATGTGACCGTCTGGACCGGCATCACCAAGGAAACCTACCTCTTCTTCTCCGACGACGCCTGCCGCAGCAGCTTTTTCATCAACAGCTTTTTCTATGACGCACAGGCCCGGGCCAACCACCCCGGCGGCCGCGTCAGCTATATCCCCGCCCATCTGCACCAGCTGTCCGCCGAGATCGCGCGGCAGAAGCCGGATGTTTTCATGGCCGCCGTGCCGCCTATGGACGCGGAGGGCTATCTCCACCTGTCGCCGGTGATGCAGATCGAATACGAGCCCTGCATGGCGGCCAAAAAGCGCATTTTCGAGATCAACCGCCGCATCCCGCTGCTGCCCGGCGCCAAAAAGGTACATATCAGTCAGGTGACCTGCCTCATCGAGGCGGACTGCGAGATCTCCACCGTGGGCGAGCCGGAGCCCTCCGCCGTAGAGCGGCAGGCGGCGGAAAATGCCGCCGCGCTGGTGCGTGACGGCGACACCATCCAGATCGGGCTGGGCAACCTGTCCAACGCCGCGGCCGACGCCCTGTGCGGCAAGTACGACCTGGGCATCCACACAGAGATCTTGTGCAGCGCCACCGGACGGCTGATGGCCAAGGGCGTGGTCAACAACAGCCGCAAGAACTTCCACCCCGGCAAGACGGTGTGCAGCTTTGTGTGGGGCGATCAGGACTTTTACGATTTCATCGACCGCAATCCGGACATTGAGCTGATGCCCTCGTCCTATGTGAACGATCCCTACATCATCGCCCAGAACCACAACATGGTATCCATCAACACCGCCGTGCAGATCGACCTGACGGGTCAGATCTGCTCCGAGTCGCTGGGCAGCCGCCAGTATTCCGGCACCGGCGGCGCGACGGATTTCGCGGCGGGCGCTTACATGTCGCCGGGCGGCCGGGGCATCGTGGTCATCACCTCCACCGCCAAAAACGGGACTGTCTCCAAGATCCAGCCCATCCTCTCACCGGGTTCGGTGGTGTCCATCTCCCGCAACTGGGTGGACTGCATCGTCACGGAATACGGCGTGGCTCATCTGCGGGGCACCACCATCCGCCAGCGGGTGGAGCGGCTCATCGCCATCGCCCATCCGGATTTCCGCGGCGAGCTGCGCAGGCAGGCGGACAAGCTGATGCTGTGGTAAACCATCATCTATCATTCTGATACCATCGATTGACAAGGGCCCTTGTTAATCGATGGTAAGATCGGCAGGTAAAACATATGAATTACGCAGAAGAATCCTTAAAGCTCCACTATGCCCTGCGGGGCAAGCTGGAGATCACGCCCCGTGCGGCGGTGGACAGCCGCGACGCGCTGTCGCTGGCCTACACCCCCGGTGTGGCGCAGCCCTGTCTGGAGATCCAGAAGGACGTCAGCAAGAGCTATGAGCTGACCCGCCGCTGGAACACCGTGGCGGTGGTCACCGACGGCACCGCCGTGCTGGGCCTGGGCGACATCGGCCCGGAGGCCGGTATGCCGGTGATGGAGGGCAAGTGCGTGCTGTTCAAGGCCTTCGGCGGCGTGGACGCCATTCCCCTGTGCCTGCGCACCAAGGATCCCGACGAGATCGTGCGCACCATCGCCCTGCTGGCAGGCAGCTTCGGCGGCATCAATCTGGAGGATATCTCCGCGCCCCGGTGCTTTGACATCGAACAGCGCTTACAGGCGGCGGTGGACATTCCTGTGTTCCACGACGACCAGCACGGCACGGCGGTGATCGTGCTGGCGGGTCTGACCAACGCCCTGAAGGTGGCCGGAAAGGACAAGTCCGCCCGCATCGTCATCAACGGCGCGGGCGCGGCGGGGCTCTCCGTGTGCCGCCTGCTGCTGAGCGCCGGATACACCGACATCACCCTGTGCGACAAGCAGGGCATCCTCTGCCCCGGCGTGACGGAGGGCATGAATCCCTACATGGCGGCGGTATGCGAACACACCAACCCCCGCCGCATGGCCGGAAAGCTGGCGGACGCGCTGGCCGGAGCCGACGTATTTCTGGGCTTCTCCGCGCCCCGTCTGGTCACGGCGGAGATGGTGCGCACCATGGCGGACAAAGCCATCATTTTCGCCTGCGCCAATCCCACGCCGGAGATCACCCCGAAGGAGGCCCGCGAGGGCGGCGCGCTGGTGGTGGCCAGCGGGCGCAGCGATTATCCCAATCAGGTGAACAACGTGTCCTGCTTCCCCGGCCTGTTCCGGGGCGCACTGGACGTGCGGGCCAGCCGCGTGACGGAGGGCATGAAGCTGGCGGCGGCACGGGCCATCGCCGGTCTGGTCTCGGACGAAGAGCTGAACGCCGACTACATCCTGCCCGCCGCCTTTGATTCCCGGCTGTGCGGCGCGGTGGCCGCCGCCGTGGCGCAGGCCGCCCGTCAGGACGGCGTGGCGCGTATCTGAAGGGAGGGCACCATGGACTATCGCATCGAGCACGACACCATGGGCGAGGTGGCCGTTCCGGCTACCCACCATTGGGGCGCACAGACCCAGCGGAGCCTGGAGAACTTCCCCATCGGCGGACAGCGCCAGCCCAGGGAGATCATCGAGGCCTTCGCCTATCTGAAGGACGCCTGCGCCCAGGCCAATGCCGCCGCCGGGAAGCTGACCCCGGAGCAGGCGGACGCCATCTCCCGCGCCTGCGCCCAGATCCGGGCGGGCCAGTGGGACGAGGAGTTCCCGCTGGTGGTCTGGCAGACCGGCAGCGGCACCCAGACCAACATGAACCTCAACGAGGTCATTGCCCATCTGGCGGCGGAGCAGGGCGTGACGCTGCACCCCAACGACCATGTGAACCGCTCCCAGTCCAGCAACGACACCTATCCCTCCGCGCTGCATATCGCGGCGGTGCTGGCGGTGGAGCGGCAGGTGCTGCCTGCCGCGCGGCGGCTGTCGGAGGCCTTTGCGGCGCTGGCGGCGCGGTATCCGGCGCTGATCCGCATCGGACGCACCCATTTGCAGGACGCCACGCCCCTGCGGTTCGCCCAGGAGGTATCCGGCTGGCAGGAGCTGATCGACGCGCCTTGCCGCATGCTGGAGGGCAGCCTTGCCGAGCTGCGGAAGCTGGCCATCGGCGGCACCGCCGTGGGCACCGGCCTGAACGCGCCGGAGGGATATGACCGGATGGTATGCGATCGGCTGACGGCGCTGACGGGCACGCGGTTCGTACCGGACGACAACAAATTCCACGCGCTGACCGCCAAGGACGCGCTGGTGTTCGCCCACGGAGCCATGAAAGCGCTGGCCTGCAACCTGATGAAGATTGCCAACGACATCCGCTGGGAGGCCAGCGGCCCACGGTGCGGTCTGGGCGAGCTGCACATCCCGGAAAACGAGCCGGGCAGCAGCATCATGCCCGGCAAGGTGAATCCCACCCAGTGCGAGGCTGTCACCATGGCGGCGGTACAGGTGATGGGCAGCGACACCGCCATCACCGTGGCGGCGTCTCAGGGCAATTTCCAGCTGAACGTGTTCCAGCCGGTGTGCGCCTATAACTTCCTGCTGTCGGCCCGGCTGCTGGGCGATGTGATGGAGTCCTTCCTTCTCCGCTGCGTAACAGGCATTGAACCGGACGAGGCGGCCATGACGGAAAACCTGAACCGGTCGCTGATGCTGGTGACGTGCCTGACGCCCAGGCTGGGCTACGAAAAGGCGGCGGCGCTGGCCAAAAAGGCCCACCGCGAGTACTTGACCCTGCGGCAGGCGGTGATCGAGGACGGCTGTCTGACGCCGGAGGAATACGACGCGCTGGTGCAGCCGGAAAAAATGGTATAAAAAAGAACGCCATCTCGCTGAGATGGCGTTCTTTCGTTACAGGGTGATATTGCCGTCGGCGGACTGGGCCTCCGCCAGCAGCGGCGCGCAGCGCTCCAGAAAGCGCTCTACCTGCTGCGGGCAGCGGCCGATGTATCGCCGGGGCTCCATCAAGGCGTCCAGTTCCTGACGGGTCATGCCGAAGGCGGGGTCGCCCGCCAGACGATCCAGCAGGTCGCAGGGCTGGCCCTCCTTCATGCGGGCGGTGGCGGCCATGGAGTGGCGGCGGATGATCTCATGAAGCTGCTGGCGGTCGCCGCCCCGCTTCACCGCCTCCATCATCAGATCCTCGGTGGCCATGAAGGGTAGGTACTCCCGCAGCGTGCGATCCACCACGGTCTCGTTGACGTGAAGGCCGTTCGTCACGTTCTGGCACAGGCGCAGCACCGCGTCGGCACAAAGGAACCCCTCCGGCATGGAGATACGGCGGTTGGCGGAATCGTCCAGCGTCCGCTCCATCCACTGGACAGAAGCGGTCAGCGGCGCGTTCATAGCGTTGGCCATCAGATAACGACTCAGGGAGCAGATGCGCTCGCAGCGCATGGGGTTGCGCTTGTAGGCCATGGCCGAGGAGCCGATCTGGCTGTCCTCAAAGGGCTCCTCCACCTGCCGGTCATGCTGCAAAAGCCGGATATCGTTGGCCATGCGGTAGGCACTCTGGGCAATGGAGCTGAGGCAGTTCAGGATGCGGCTGTCTACCTTCCGGGGATAGGTCTGGCCGCATACCGGGAAGCATTCGGCAAAGCCGAACTCGGCGGCGATGCGGCGGTTCATCTCATCGATCTTCTCCTCATCGCCGTCAAAGAGATCCATGAAGCTGGCCTCCGTGCCGGTGGTGCCGCGGCAGCCAAGGAACTTCATCCCGGACACCAGCGTGTCCAGCTCCTCCACGTCGGAGAGAAAGTCCTGCATCCACAGGGTGGCCCGCTTGCCCACCGTGACAGGCTGGGCGGGCTGATAGTGGGTATAGCCCAGGGTGGGCGTGGCGGCGTAGCGCTTTGCGAACGCCGCCAGATTGGCCAGCGCCGCCAGCAGCTGCGTCCGCAGGTATTTCAGGCCGTCCCGGTACAGGATCAGGTCGGCGTTATCAGTGACATAGCAGCTGGTGGCGCCCAGATGGATGATGCCCGCCGCGGAGGGCGCGGCCTTGCCGTAGGTATAGACGTGGGCCATCACATCATGGCGCACCTCCCGCTCACGCTGGGCGGCCACGTCATAGTCGATGTCGGTGATATGGGCCTCCAGCTCCGCCACCTGCTGCTCCGTGATGGGCAGGCCCAGCTGCTGCTGGGCACGGGCCAGCGCCGTCCACAGCCGCCGCCATGTCTGGAAGCGGCTGTCCGGAGAAAACAGGTGCAGCATGTATTGCGAGGCGTAGCGGGACGCCAGCGGGGACTGGTAGGTGGAATGGGACATAGGATGGCCTCCTGAGAAGTGAAGAGTGAAGAGAGAAAAATGAAAAGCTGCGGTATGCCGCCGCAGGCGGCATGATTGGAATGGGTTTGGAGTGTTTCGCGCTTCCGAGCGCGAAATAATCTTTACCGGACGATCAGGCTCTCACGCTCGGCGCCGACGGAGACGTAGCCGATGCGGCAGCCGATGGCCTTTTCCACATACTCCACATAATCGCGGGCAGCCTGGGGCAGTTCCTCCCAGGTGCGCGCGCCGGAGATGTCGCACTGCCAGCCGGGACGGTACTCCATCACGGGCTTGGCCTGCTCCAGCACCGCCGGGAAGGGGAAGTCATGGGTGAGCCGGCCGTCGATCTCATAGGCGGCGCAGACGGGGATCTCGGCCATGTAGCTGAGGATATCCAGCTTGGTCAAGGCGATGTTGGTGGCGCCCTGGGTCTCTACGCCGTAGCGGGTGGCCACCAGATCAATGGGGCCTACGCGGCGGGGACGGCCGGTCTTGGCGCCGTACTCGGCACCGGCCTCGCGGAGCTTCTCGGCGTCCTCGCCGAACCACTCGCAGGTGAAGGGGCCTTCGCCCACGCAGGAGGAATAGGCCTTCACCACGCCCACCACCTCGTCAATTTTGGCGGTAGGCAGACCCGCGCCCACAGGGGCATAGGCCGCGATGGTATTGGAGGAGGTGGTGTAGGGATAGATGCCGTAGTCCAGATCCCGCAATGCGCCCAGCTGGCCTTCAAACAGAATGGACTTGCCCTCGGCCTGGGCCTGGCGCAGATAGCGGCCCGTGTCGGCCACATAGGGACGAACCTGACCGCCGAAGCGATCCAGCCACTCCAGCATCTGCTCCATGGTGTAGCCCTCCGCGCCGTAGACCTCACGCAGGATCAGGTTCTTCCACTCCAGCAGATCCTGCAGATGGGCCTTCAGGTGCTCGGGATACAGCAGCTCGCCGGCCTGAATGGTCTTTTTCTGATACTTATCGGAATAGAACGGCGCGATGCCCTGCTTGGTGGAGCCGTACTTCTTGTCCTTCAGGCGGGCCTCCTCCAGCGCGTCCAGCTCGCGGTGCCAGGGCAGCAGCAGGGACGCCCGGTCGCTGACAATCAGGTTTTCCGGGGAAATGGATACACCGGCGGCACGGAGCGTCTCGATCTCCGCCACCAGGTTCTCACAGTCCAGCGCCACGCCGTTGCCCAGAATGTTCATCACGTCCTTGCGGAAGATGCCGGAGGGCAGCAGATGCAGGGCAAACTTGCCCATGTCGTTGATGACGGTATGACCGGCGTTGCCGCCGCCCTGATACCGCACCACCACATCATACTGCTCAGTCAGGTAATCCACCATGCGGCCCTTACCCTCGTCACCCCAGTTGATACCTACGATCGCACAATTTGCCATGTCTGCTGCCTCCTGTTCTATATTTTACAATACGTGTCTCAAATAAACAACAGCTTATTATAGGCATAACGTTGAGATAAGTAAAGTATGCGTTTTATATGGGTGAAATAAGCGTTGATAATAACGAAATCCACCCTTGCAACCGCCACAGCGGTGTGATACAATATTTCAATACATTATGGCACGGTTTGCCGTGCGCAAGGAGGAAAATCACCATGTCTTTCATGATCGAAACATCTGCCCGTCATATCCACCTGACCCAGGAATCCGTGGAGAAGCTGTTTGGCGAGGGCTATCAGCTGACCATCCGCAAGCCCCTGTCCTATCCCGGCCAGTACGCCAGCAATGAGCGCCTGACCATCGTCGGCCCCAAGAAGGAGATGGCCAACGTGTCCATCCTGGGCCCCACCCGTAAGGCCGATCAGGTGGAGATCTCCGCCACCGACGCCCGCACCCTGGGCATTGACGCTCCCATCCGCGAGAGCGGCGACGTGAAGGGCTCCGGCGCATGTAAGCTGATCGGGCCCAAGGGCGAGCTGGATCTGACCGAGGGTGTGATCATCGCCAAGCGTCACCTGCACGTCACCGAGGAGGACGCCGCCGAGATGGGCATCAAGAACGGCGAGATCATCAAGGTGGCCTGCGGCGGCGAGGGCCGTAAGCTGATCTTCGACGACGTGGTCGTTCGCGTCAACGTGGGCGGCGCTACCACCATGCACATCGACACCGATGAGTCTCAGGCTGCCAACAACCCCACCGTGGGCGAGATCTTCCGCTGAACCGATTTTTGAATAATAAAAGAGACGGCATGAGCCGTCTCTTTCGTTATTCATGGGCATGGGTCAGGTGATGATGCTTGGATACGAAGCCTTCCTTGCGGTACAGCTTGCGCAGCATAAAGAAGTAGCACACCAGATGGGCCAGGAACGTCAGTGCCCAGGAGATGGGATAGGACCAGTAGATGGTCTCCGGTGTATGGAACTGGGGAACACGGAAGATGGTGGCGATCCACACCACGCGGAAGGCGCAGGCACCCAACAGCGTGACGATCATGGGGGTGATGGAGTAGCCAATGCCGCGGATGGAGCCGACGATCACGTCCATCAGACCGCACAGGACGTAGGGCAGGAACATGATGGTGATGCGCACCATACCGGCGGCCACCACCGTGTCACTGTTGGAGTAGATATGCAGCAGCTCTGGGCCGAAGAAGTAACCCAGCAGACCGCCCACCAGCGCTACCGTGGCCGAGCAGGCGGCGGAGCACAGCGCGATGGGCTTCAGCCGTTCCAGCTTGCCCGCGCCGTAGTTCTGGCTGGTGAAGGCCATATTGGCCTGACAAAAGGCGTTGCAGGCCACATAGATGAAGCCCTCGATATTGCTGGCGGCGGTGTTGCCGGAGATCACCGTTTCGCCGAAGCCGTTGATGGACGCCTGAATGATCACGTTGGACAGAGAGAAGGCCACGCCCTGAATGCCGGAGGGGATGCCGATCTCCAGGATCTGCCACAGGCGGGGAAAGGTGATGCGCAGCTCCCGCAGCTCAAGGCGGATGTCGCCCTCCTCATGCATCAGGCAGCGCACCACCAGAAAGGCCGACAGGCACTGGCTGACCACCGTGGCGATGGCCACGCCTGCCACATCCAGCCGGAACACGATCACCAGCAGCAGGTTCAGCGCCACATTGACGATACCGGCAGCGATCAGGTAGTACAGGGGCCGCCGGGTGTCGCCCACCGAGCGCAGCAGCGCCGCGCCGAAGTTATAGAGCATGGCGGCGGGCATACCCAGGAAGTAAATCCGCAGGTACAGCGCCGCCAGCGGCAATATGGAGTCCGGCACCTGCATCAGGTGCAGCAGCGGCCGGGCTGTGACAACGCCCACCACCGCCAGCAGCAGACCGCTGAGGAATGCCAGCAGCATGGAGGTGTGTACCGTCTGGCGCAGGCCCTCACGGTTGCCCGCACCGGTGTAGCGGGCCGCCAGAATGTTGGCGCCCACGGACAGTCCCACGAACAGGTTCACCATCAGGTTGATGAGGGCGGCGTTGGAGCCCACGGCGGCCAGAGAGTTGTCTCCGGCGAATTTGCCTACCACCACGATGTCCGCCGCATTGAACAGCAGCTGCAAGACGCTGGAGCACATCAGCGGCAGGGCGAAGGTCAATATTTTCGGCAGCAGCTTACCGCTGCACATGTCGATCTCGTAGCGATTGGCACGAGCCATGGGGAGGTTCCTCCTTGTATATAGTGTGGGATAGCGGCGGGGTACAGGCCCTTGGCTCTCCCTTTGGGAGAGCTGTCACCGCAGGTGGCTGAGAGGGCTTGCTGCCGTAATGGTGCTGTGAAAGCCCAGATGGATGCTACGGCGGCATAGCCGCCGAGATCGACACTAAAAATATGCCACCGGCATATTTTTTTAACGTGTCGACCCTCTCCGTCCTTGCTGTGCTCGGCCACCTCTCCCAAAGGGAGAGGCAAGGGTACGGTAAAACTCCGTAGGGCGTGGTACCCTCACCCCGCCGCTCCGTCCCTGTCATTCCGAGCCAGTGACCGACGTCACTGGCGTGGGAATCCGTTCCTTGCTTTGAGGTACGGATTGCCGCGTCAGGCTTACGCCCTCCTCGCAATGACATCATGAGAAACTACGGTAGGTATCCCCTCAAATCAGTCCAATTATCATATCATCTTTTAACAAAAATGCAACACCCTTTTTGTATTTCTTGACAAAATATCCCGCCCTCCACTATAATGAAAGCACTACTACTGACGCAATGAGGTACCGCTTATGACATGGACGCTGCTGTGCCAGCTGATCGTGCTGTTTTTCGTGTTCTCCGTGCTGGGCTGGATGATGGAGGTCACGCTGAAATACATCCAGTACCACCGGTTTATCAACCGGGGGTTCCTCATCGGCCCCTACTGTCCCATTTACGGCAGCGGCGTGGTGCTGGTGACGGTGCTGGTGGGCGGCCTGATCGGCATCCGCGGCGGCACGCCGGGCGAGGTGTTTCTGGCGGGCTTCTTTATCTGCGGCGGACTGGAGTATTTCATCAGCTGGTATATGGAGAAGGCGTTCCATGCCCGCTGGTGGGATTACAGCCGCAAACCCATGAACCTGAACGGCCGCGTGTGGATCGGCAATCTGATGCTGTTCGGCCTGGCCAGCGTGGTGATCGTGCTGTGGATCGACCCGCTGTACTTCCGCATCATTGAAAAGCTGCCCCTGTTCTGGCTGCATTTCGCCGCCATCGTTATCGCGGCGCTGCTGCTGACGGACTGCGTCATCTCCCATGTGCTGATGGACATCGTCCGCAAGGAGATCGACGCACAGGAGGGCGACAGCACCGAGGAGATCAGCCGCCGCATTCATGAGCTGCTGCGCGACCGGAACCTGTTCCTGCGCCGTATCCATCAGGCGTATCCCGAGCTGCAGGCCCATCCCCGCGCCATGGTGGAGCGGCTGAAGCAAGCCCGGCAGGAGTTCAAGGAGTCCAACCGCCGGGTGAAGGACCTGCTGGACGAGATGGCCCGCCGCCGGAAGAACGGCGAGGCCCTGGAGGAAATCACCGCCCGCCTGGAGGCCGCTGCCGCCGCCATGAAGGAGCGCCGCGAAAAGCTGCGTGAGCTGGAGCACAAGTTCCGCCGGAAGGAAGAGGAATAAAAGAAAGGCGATGCCGACGGCATCGCCTTTCTTTTATTCCCGCCACAGTTCTCCGTCCCGGTCGAAGGAGACCTGTATGGTGTTCTGCGGGGCGCTCTCCTTCCCTTCCAGCGCCGCGTGCAGCGCCGTCAGATCCTTCATGGCCCCGGCCAGCTCCCGGATCTCCCGCACGGCGGTCTCACCGCCGGACATATTGGTGGCAGTCTCCGCGCAGGCGCGGCTCAGCTGCGCCGCCGCCCGCTTCATATAGCGTTCCCATGCCGATGGCATCGCTCACTCCCCTTTCACCAGATACGGCGCGAAAAACCGCGCCGCGTAGTCGCTCAGGCAGTCCCGGCAGAGGGGCTGCCCGTTGATAAAGTAGTACGGCTCGTCCATATAGATCTCGCCGCCGCACAGGGTACATTCAGCGGCTGCGCCGCCCGCGTAAGGCTCCATGCCGTCACCTCCTTACCGTATGGCGGCAAAAGCTGCCCGCGTTGCCCGATTTTGGGCAACGCAAGCGCTCCGGCATGCGAAAAAGCCACGGCGTCAGCCGTGGCTTTCCGGTGTCTATGCGTTCTCAGGCGGCGAAACTGCGGATCTCCATGAGGCCCACGATGATCTGCAGCAGCGCAAAAGCCAGCAGCAGTACGCCCGCCGCCTTGCGGGACTTCTGCTTCTGAGCGATGTAGCCCATACCCAGCAGGCCCATGGCGATGGCCAGTGCGATGGCGGCCAGGCCGGGGATGTACAGCACGTTTGCCTTACGCAGCGCCCAGAAAATCACCGCTACCACCAGCAGGATCAGTTCGATCAGCGTTCTGCTGTCCAATTTCTTCATATGTTCCATTCCTCCCCTCTTCATTACTTTATATAGTAACGGATGAAAGGCAAAAACACAAGGCTTTTCCCGTCAGAGGCACAAATTTTTCGCCTTCAGCGCCGCGCACACCGTTTTCGCGTCGGTGATCTCACCGGACATGCAGCGCTCCACCAGCTCCGCCAGCGGCATCCGCTCCAGAGACAGGAACTCATCATCGTCGGGATGGGTCTCGCCGTAGTGAAGGCCACGGGCCAGATAAAGGTACAGCACCTCATCATAGCAGCCCGGCGAGGCGATCAGCTGTCCCATGGGCAGCCAGTGGTCGGCGGTAGCGCCGGTTTCCTCCTGCAGCTCACGCTGGGCGGTGACAAAGGGCTCCTCCCCCTTTTCCCGCTTGCCCGCCGGGATCTCCAGCAGCGTGCGGCCAAAGGCATAGCGATACTGCCGCACCAGCAGCACGGTGCCGTCCTCCTCCAGCGCCAGGATACCCACGCCGCCGGGGTGCTCCACCACCTCACGCACGGAGGTATGGCCGTTGGGCAACAGCACCTCGTCCCGCCGCACACGGATAATGCGGCCCTTGTAGATCTCCTGCGTGGTCAGTGTCTTTTCCGTCATATCCATAAAGAAGTTCACTCCCGTCATTTGATGGGGCCAGTATAGCAGATATTATGACGGTGCGCAAGCAGTCTCGTCAAAACGTCGACAGGATCCCCGCCTTTCTCCTTGCAATTCCCCGCAAAATATGCTATACTGTCTATCCAGTCCGAGGAAAGGAGGGACTTGCCATGGCGAAAAGCGGTGGCACCAAGACCGCGGCCCAGAACCGCAAAGCGTTTCACGACTATTTCGTGGAGGATCGCTATGAGGCCGGCATCGAGCTGGCCGGCACCGAGGTCAAGTCCATCCGGGGCGGGCAGCTGAACCTGAAAGACAGCTACTGCGCCACCACCAAGGAGGGCGAGCTGATGGTGTATAACATGCACATCTCGCCCTATGACAAGGGCAACATCTTCAACCGCAACCCCGACCGGCCCAAGCGCCTTCTGATGCACAAGCGGGAGATCCGCAAGCTGCACGAGGCACAGAAGCTGGACGGCTACGCCCTGATCCCCCTGAGCGTCTATTTCAAGAACGGTCTTGTGAAGGTGGAGCTGGGCGTGTGCAAGGGCAAGAAAAACTACGACAAGCGGCAATCCATTGCCGAGCGGGACGCCAAGCGCGAAATGGATCGCGCCCGCAAGGAACGCTATTAAAAAGTATACAAAGGAGGAGCATCCTATGGAAAATAACCCCATTGTCACCATCGAAATGGAAGACGGCGGCGTCATCAAGGCGGAGCTGTACCCCGACATCGCGCCCCAGAGCGTGTATAACTTCATCTCTCTGGCCAACAACGGCTACTATGACGGCCTGATCTTCCACCGCTGCATCTACGGTTTCATGATCCAGGGCGGCTGCCCGCTGGGCAACGGCATGGGCGGCCCCGGCTACTGCATCAAGGGCGAGTTCAAGTCCAACGGCTTCAACAATGACCTGCGCCACACCTGCGGTGTACTGAGCATGGCCCGCACCATGATCCCCGACAGCGCCGGCAGCCAGTTCTTCATCATGCACAAGGACGCGCCCCATCTGGACGGCGAATACGCCGCCTTCGGTATGGTCATCGAGGGTATGGACGTGGTGGATGCCATCGCCTCCGCGCCCCGCAACATGATGACCAACAAGCCCAAGAAGGATCAACGTATGGTCAAGGTGCGTGTGGACACCAAGGGCGTTGACTATCCCGAGCCGGACAAGCTGCCGGAGCGGTAAAGCAAGAACCAACACGGTTTCAATTCCCCAGACCCCTCCCCTGCCCGGCTTCGGGCGGGCTATACGGGGGCGTACTGGTTTCGACGGGGGTGTGGAGACCGGATAAGCGGGCGGTGGCGCCTGACCACCATACAACGGGCAAATTAAAATTAACTGACAACACGAATACTGTTGCCGTCGCTGCTTAACGCAGTGACCGTCTGAACCGGAGCGGCCACCGGCCGGGGAAGGCGTCGTTTAGGTGGCGTCCGTGAGGCGGGTAAGAGTTGCCCCGCCCACGCATCATGACTCTACTGAATCGCCGCGTCTGTTGCGTGCCGCGTCGAGGAGGGAATGTCTAAATCGTAACTGCGCCCGGAGAAAGTCCTGTTAAAGCGCTTTCGGACAGGGGTTCGACTCCCCTCGCCTCCACCAAAAAAAGAGAAACGCACCGCTTTGCGGTGCGTTTCCTTTTTGGCTTTTTCTTTCAGTGGTGGCTGACCCGCTCCCATTCCTCGCTGTCCTCATGCAGCAGGGAGAGATCGTTGATATACGCCGTTTCCAGCGGATTGCTCAGCGGCGCGGCGGCCTTGTACTTCTCCAGCCACGCCTTGGACTTTTCCGGTGGGCGGACGGTGCCTGCGCCTGCGATGCAGCCGCCGGGGCAGGCCATGCCCTCCAGCAGATAGCCGTCGTATTTACCGGTGCGGGCGATGCGCAGCATCTGGCGGCACTCCCGCAGCCCTTCGGCATACACGGTCTTGACCTCCATGTCGGGATTTTCCCGGTGGATCACGTCCTCCACCGCCTTGGCCACGCCGCCGCTGGCGGCAAAGCCTACGCCGGGAGCGCTGGCCTCGAAGTGGGACTCCACGTCGGGGATCTGGCTGAAGTCGATGTTCTTGGCCTCGAACATGCCCCGCAGCTCCTCAAAGGTCAGCACGAAGTCCACCTCACTGCGGACGCTGCGGCGGCTGGCCTCCAGCTTCTTGGCGGCGCAGGGGCCGATAAAAGCCACGCGGCAGTTGGGGTCCCGGCGCTTCATCAGCCGGGCCGTCAGCACCATGGGGGTCATGGTCATGGAGATATAGGGAGCCATGCCGGGGAACTCCTTCTTGGCCATCATGGCCCAGGCGGGGCAGCAGGAGGTGGCCATAAAGGGCTGCTTCTCCGGCACGTTCTCCATGAACTCCTCGGCTTCCTCAATGGCGCACAGGTCAGCGCCGATGGCCACCTCCTCCAGCGCGGCGAAGCCCAGCATCTTCATGGCCTCCTTGATCTGACCGGCGGTGACCTTATCACCGAACTGGCCCCAGAAGGCCGGGGCAATGATGGCGACGACCTTCTGACCCTTGTTGATGGCGTGAATCAGCTGGAACAGCTGGCCCTTGTCCACAATAGCGCCGAAGGGGCAGTTCACCAGGCACATGCCGCAGCTGACGCACTTGTCCTGATCGATCTGGGCGCGGCCCAGCTCATCGCTGGTGATGGCGTTCATGCCGCAGGCCTCGGTGCAGGGACGCTCGAACTTGATGATGGCCTGATAGGAGCAGCTCTGCTTGCAGCGGCCGCACTTGATACATTTTTCCTGATCAATGACCGCCTTGCCCTTGACGAAGGAGATGGCGTTCTTGGGGCAGGCGTGATAGCAGTGGTGGGCCAGACAGCCCTGGCACATATTGGTGACTTCGTAGTGGGTGGGCGGGCAGGCGTTGCAGGCGTACTTGATGATGTTGATCAGGGGAGGATCATAGTACTTCTCCGCAATAGCGCTCTCCTCCACGCCGGTGCTCAGTAGGCTGTGCTCCGACACGGAGCGCAGCGGCAGGCCCATGGCAAGGCGGATGCGCTCGCCCACGATGGCGCGCTCCAGAAAGATGGATTCGCGCACGGTGGCCTTTTCGCCGGGCAGTATTTCATACGGCAGCTTTTCCATCCGGGAGTAATCCTCGTCATACGCCATCTTCGCCACTTCGGCAAATACGCGCTTACGGGTATCGGCAATGCTGCAGGTAATGTTTCTCATGGTGTTTCCTTTCTATGCGTGTGTTGTTCCAAATTCTATATTATATGGGGCGCTTCTGCCTTTGTCAACCCCATCCCGGCGGGAGTTGCCGCCAGATTTGGGATAGCTGCCCGCTGACATATTTTTCCGGAAATTTTTTGATTTTATGCTTGACAATTCCGTATTGCTGTGCTATAACATAACCAACCTACCAGGTTGGTAGTAATTTTACAAAAACTGTGAGGTGTGCGTCATGCGCCACATTACCTTTTTGTTTCCTATGGATCACCGATGTTGTCCCTGTCTGTGCCTGTCATAACCAACAAACAACATCTGATACATATAGAAAAGGAGAAAATATCATGTCTAATATTTATACTTCCGCTGACCAGTTGATCGGTAAGACCCCACTGCTGGAGCTGACCCATATCGAGAAGAAATATGATCTGAAGGCGAAGGTCCTGGCGAAGCTGGAATACTTCAATCCCGCCGGCAGTGTCAAGGATCGTATCGCCAAGGCCATGATCGACGACGCCGAGGCCAAGGGCCTGCTGAAAGAGGGCAGCGTCATTATCGAACCCACCTCCGGCAACACCGGTATCGGCCTGGCCTCCGTGGCCGCCGCCCGCGGCTACCGCATCATCATCGTCATGCCTGAGACCATGAGCGTGGAGCGCCGCCAGTTGATGAAGGCCTACGGCGCGGAGCTGGTGCTGACCGAGGGCAGCAAGGGCATGAAGGGCGCCATCGCCAAGGCCGATGAGCTGGCCAAGGAGATCCCCAACAGCTTCGTACCTGGCCAGTTCGTCAACGCCGCCAACCCCAAGGCCCACTACGCCACCACCGGTCCCGAGATCTATGCCGACACCGACGGCAAGGTGGACATCTTTGTGGCAGGCGTGGGCACCGGCGGTACCATCACCGGTGTGGGCCAGTATCTGAAGGCCCAGAACCCCGCCGTCAAGGTGGTGGCTGTGGAGCCCAAGTCCTCCGCCGTGCTGTCCACCGGTGTGGCCGGTTCTCATAAGATCCAGGGCATCGGCGCGGGCTTTGTGCCTGACGTGCTGGACACCAAGGTCTATGACGAGATCATCCCCGTGGAGAACGACGACGCCTTTGCCACCGGCAAGGAGATCGGCAAGGCTGAGGGTGTGCTGGTGGGCATTTCTTCCGGTGCGGCGGTGTGGGCCGCTATCCAGCTGGCCCAGCGTCCGGAGAATGCCGGAAAGAACATCGTTGTCCTTCTGCCGGATACCGGCGACCGTTACCTCTCCACTCCCCTGTTTGCTGACTGAGCGTACACTTTCCTGCGCTATCTTCCTTTCTCTCCTCAATATTAGAACAGCGCCGCGGGCTAAGCCTGCGGCGCTGTTCGCTTATATCACATAATTGTCCGCTGTCGGCGCGTCCAGCAGGTCGGCCAGCGTGATCTTGGAGAAGTACTCCCGGGTCAGCTTGTAGTAGCCCTCCCACACCGGCAGAGTGCGGCACTCTGCCGCCCGCTGGCACGGCTCGGCGTGCTCCTGAAGGCAGGCCACCGGGGCCAGATCGCCCTCTGCCAGCGACAGGATCTCCCACAGGGTATACTCCTCCGGCAGCCGGGTCAGCCGATAGCCGCCGCCGATGCCGTGTACGCTTTCGATCAGCCCCGCCGCCTTCAGCGCCGGGGTCAGACGCTCGATGTATTTCAGGGAAATATCCTGCCGTGCGGCCACGTCTTTCATGGGGATGAAGCGGCCATTGTAATGCTGGGCCAGATCCAGCAGAATGCGGATGGAATAGCGTCCCTTTGTTGAGATCATATGGTCTCCTCCTCCGGATGAAATATATCTTAGTATACCACCAATCCGGTAGGTAAGGCAATAGCTTTTCTCACTTTCCGCGGCAGCAAAAGCCTTGTGCGTGTATTTTTATATCTTTCGGTCCCGCTTCTGGCTGTCGTAATGCTTTTGCAGCAGCGGATAGACGAAGCGGTAGATCAGCTTGTTTTCCAGATTCAGCATGTAGATAGCGAATGTGACCACGAAGCCGATCAGGCCCACGATCAGCAGCTTCCACAGCACCTTGCCGATGATCTTCAATGCTTTTTTCATGTGCGTTTTCCTCCTTACCACGCCTCGCTGTCGTCAAAGTCCACCAGCGTGGCGTCCAGCGGCGTTTCACCCAGAATGACGGACATGTAGTCGTTGACGCAGCGGCGCATATCCCGGCGGGAGATGGTGCGGCAGTCCTCCAGATCGTGCTCCACAAAGATGAAGTGGAAGCCCAGATCACGGGCCTGCTCCTCCATCATGGCGTGAACGCCGTTCATGCCCTTGCAGGCCACATTGTCGTTGAACAGCACCATGTCGCAGTGGAAGTTCTTGGCCCAGTCCCACACAGCGTTCACGTTGTCCCAGCCGCCCACGGCGTGGTGGCGCATAACGCCCTTTTCCGAGAACAGGGCCAGATCGTCCATGGCCTGCTCCGGGTCGGTGGTGGAGATCATGTTGTGGCCCATGGTGGAGTCCATGTTCAGCACGATGTTGATGCCCCAGCAGTTCTGGGTCCATGTGGGGAAGTCGGTATAGTACACGGCGGAGGGGCCCCACAGGAAGGCCCGGTGGCGGGTGGTGCCGCCGAAGGGCTCATAGCGCCGCTCATAGGCCTGCTGCATGAGCTTCAGCACCTTACGGTCGTTTCTGGTAAACTGATCCTCCTGGCCGTTGACGCTGGCCCAGGAGTACAGGCGGTACAGCGTCTCGGCAATGCCGCACAGGGCGGAGTAGGGGGTCTTGAAGATGTCCCACTTCTCCAGCTCGATGGTGTTCTGCTCGTTCATATGGGCGGCCCGGTCAAACAGGGCGTCCCAGTCGTACCTGACGCCGTATTCCTTCTCAATAAAGGCGATGGCGTCCTTCAGCACCTGTTTGGAGTAGGGATGCGCGCCGGGCTCGTTATGGATCATGGCCAGCGTTACTGGGAAATCCGGCAGGCCGATGCGGCGGCGCTGGAACATGGAGGTGGCCTCGCTGGCGTTGCAGGGCATGTTGGTGGACAGCATGGCCTTGCCGAAAATGGGGAAGTCGTCGTCGATGGCCACGCCGGTCTCCGCCGAGCAGCGGGAGCACACGTCCGCCGCCAGACCGAAGGACTCCGCCACGTCGATATAGTGGGGCTGGAGGTGCTGGTCGATGTCGCAGATGATGAACTCCGGCAGAGTTTGCAGCGGGATGGGGATCAGTCCGGGGAAACCCGCCATGAACAGGGGCGGCAGCACCTCGTCCATGGGCACGATCCGGTCGGACAGGGGCCCGCCGCCGAAGCGCCTGTCGTTGGACAGCACCAGCGCGATCTTCCTGGTAAGGCTCACAACAATGCAGTGCATATTCATGTGGGCGATGCGCAGCTCCTTGCCGCGATAACCCTCGAAAAGGCGGTCGATAAAGGCGAAGGTGCCCAGATAGGAGCCCATCCAGCGGTACTCCCAGAAGCCCTTCAGGCAAGGAATGGGAGCGGAGGCCACCATCTTGCCCATGGCCAGCAGGTTATTCAGCCACGCGCCGTAGTCCACCAGCGTGTCCTTCACGCCGCGCCATTCCCGGTAGCGGGCAATGCCGGTCTTGTCCTGATAGCGGCTGCGGAGGCCGCCGGTGCCGTGGCGTGCCTGCCACTTGGGGTCGAACCGCTCCAGCTTTTTGTCGATGGCCGCGCAGGCGATGGTCAGCGGATTCTTGATCTTCTTCATTTCGTCTCCCCCTTTCGGGCCGCTTCGATCTTCTTGATCTCCAGACTTTCCACAAAGGCCTGGAACCGGGTGCGCAGCTGGCCCACCGAGCCGAGGGTATACTCCTTCTCGATGGTGCAGCAGGGGATGCCCCGCTCGGCGCTGAGGATATGGCTGGCCAGCACCTTTTCATAGCTCCAGAACTCGCAGAACTTCATGCTCTCGTAGATGATGCCGTCGGCGTGGTACTCCTTCACCAGACGCTCCAGCTCGTCGTGACGCTGGTCGATCTTGCCGCCGTCCATGAACCGGGCGCACTGGTTCCAGTGGAGGTAGTGGCGGCAGATGGCGTCATAGGCGGTCTCGCCGTCCCGGATCTCGATCTCCTCCCGGCTGGGGAAGCTGCCGAAGCAGTACCGGTCGGCCACCACCATGGCGCCGCACATCTCCAGCAGCTTGGTGAACTCGGGATCGTCGATCTCGCTGCCGGCCAGCACCACGCGGGCGCGGAAGGGGAATTTCGGCTCCGGCTGGCGGGTACGCAGCTCCTCCAGCGTCTCCTTCAGATAGGGCAGGATCAGGTCGTGGGGACAGACCTGACTGACCAGCTGAATCACATGGAATTCGTAGCCGGTGATGGGCGGGTTGTCCAGCTTGCGGAAATCACCGATCTCGGTGATGGTGCGGCACAGATCGTTGTGCTTTTCCACCGCCGCGCGCAGGGCTTTTTCGGAGGTGTCGATGCCGTAGACCTGGTGGAGCTTGTCCAGCACCTTCTCCTTCAGCTGGGCCTTGTAGTAGTCAAGGCTGGTGCGGTCGCCCTTCATGGGCGGGTCGATGATGGTGACGAAGAAGCGCTCGTTCTCCACAGGCTTCAGCAGGAAGAAATGCTCTTCCATCCGCTCCATGGCGGCGCAGCCCTCCGCCCCGAACAGGGCGCCCAGATAGTTGAAGCCGCCCTCGATGGCCCGCTCCAGAATACAGCGGACATAGGGACAGTTGCGGTTGGTCATGTAGTAGGACGCCACATCCGCCGTGGCGCTGTTGGGGGCCCGCAGCCGGGAGGAAAAACAGCCCGGCAGATTCAGCAGTACTTCCGGGATGTAGTAGCAGTTATAGCCCAGCGCCACCTGGCCCTGACTGGTGGCCTGCTCCACCAGAGCGTTGTGCGCCTGCTGCAAAAGGTCCTCAAAATAGATCAGATGCTTGAGATCTTTCATGACGGCACTCCTTCTCTCTCCACCGCCCCACCGGGCGGTATTTTCTGTGTAAATTTTACCAAAACGGGTGCTTTCCGTCAATGAAAAAGGTGCATTTTGCAGAAAAATCCACAATGAGACGGAAAACTGTTGAATTTCTCGCGCAGATCGTTGCCCTGCCGCGGGCAACAAGCGGCCCCCTCCCGCGGCGAGGATAGAAAGACGCGCAGTCTTTCAAAACAAAAGGAGGTAATTTGCATGAGCGATATCAGGATCGCGGTCAGCGCGGCAGATGCCGCCGTCACAAAGGCGGCCACGCTGACCGGCGGCATGGTGGGCGCTTCGGTGACCTTTGCGTTCTCCGGTGACGAGTGGATATCCCTGCGGAAGATCGCCGTGTTCCGCGCCGGAGGCGTCCAGCGCAGCGTGGATCAGGCGGATTGGCAGGATGGTACCTGCACGATCCCCTGGGAGTGTCTGGCCTATGCGGGAGAGCGGCTGCTGATCGGCGTATACGGCATGGATGAGACCGGGCAGGTCGTGATCCCCACCATTTACGCGGACTGCGGCTGGATCCAGCCCGGCGCCGATCCCTCAGGCGACCCGGCGGCAGAGCCCACCGGTCCCTTTTACACGGCACTTCTGGAAGAGGCGCTGACGAAGGCCAAGGCTTCCGGCGTCTTTGACGGCGCAAAAGGCGATGTCGGCCCTGCCGGTCCGCAGGGTCCCAAGGGCGAGGACGGCAGCAGCTATACCGTCAAGGGACTGTATGCCGCGCTGTCCGCCCTTCAGGCGGCGCATCCCGCAGGTGAAGCCGGGGACGCCTGGTTCGTGGGAACGGCGGACGACAATGTTGTGTACCAGTGGGATGTGGACAAAGCCGCGTGGGTCAACATCGGCGCGCTGAAGGGGCCAAAGGGTGACGCCGGTGCGCCGGGCGCACCGGGTGAACCCGGCGCGAAAGGCGAAAAGGGCGATACCGGCGCGCCGGGAGAACAGGGCCCCCAGGGAGAGGCTGGCCCCCAGGGGCCTCAGGGCCCGAAGGGCGACACCGGAGCGCAGGGTCCGCAAGGTGACCCCGGTGCAAAGGGCGATACCGGTGCACAGGGCCCCAAAGGCAACCCATTTACTTACGCCGATTTCACAGAGGAGCAGCTGGCGGCCTTGAAGGGTGAAAAAGGCGACAAAGGCGACAAGGGGGATAAGGGTGACAGAGGCGCTACCGGCCCGATGGGCCGGACCGCCTATGAAGCCGTCCGGGACGCGGGCTACACCGGAACCGAGGCCGAATTCGATGACATTATGCTTGGTGTTACGCTCAAGGCCGTAAAGTTTACCATCAAGATCGACGCTATGTATTGGATCGACAACTCCAGTTACAGCACTGACTATCCCTGGCTATTTATGTGCAAGGTCGGCCCGGCTGTTCCCGCAAGCATGGGAGTTGCCGTTATTCTCAAGCCCGCACTTGGCTATGAGGACGTATTTACGGAATCCGGTCTGAAGCTGGGCGGCTGGGCGTACAGCGGCTACTACACACCGGAGTGCGATATCTACGCCAAAACCAGACCCACCTCCGACGTATATGTTGAGGTGCTGCAGATCCCGTTCGCTTCCAGCGTGACGATCGGTGAATCGTAAGGGGGAAGGTCATTGGAATCCATTATCGTGGCCGTGCTGGGGCTGGCAGGAACGTTGGCAGGCAGCTACCTTGCCAACCGGAAAAGCGCGGCGCTGCTGGCCTACCGGCTGGAGCAGCTGGAAAAAAAGGTAAACCGGCACAATCAGGTGGTGGAACGCACCTATGCGCTGGAGGAAGCGGTATCTCTGCTGGATGAGCGGGTGAAGGTGGCCAACCACCGCATTGCCGATCTGGAAAAACCGCATAGAATGGGACAGGACTGAAGGTCCGGAAAGGAAGCGACGCATGAAAAACTGGAAAAATTGGAGCAAGGCGGCCGGCATCCGCGCCATCAAGACGGTAGCGCAGACGGCCATCGCCACCATCGGCACCAGCGCCGTGCTGGGCGACGTCAACTGGCTGATGGTGGTCAGCGCCAGCGTGCTGGCGGGTATCCTGAGCCTGCTGACCAGCGTGGCGGGCCTGCCTGAGCTGGAGGAATGAGCATGCCGAAGGTATATCTGAGCCCCGAGGACCGGGCCAGCAACGCCTATGCGGCGCAAGCCCTCTGGAACGGGAAGCCCACCAACGAAAAGGAGCAGATGGGACGCTGTGCCGACTATCTGGAGACCGCGCTGACGCGCTGCGGCTTTCAGGTGGTCAACGCCCAGTTCGGCAATATGTACGATCGGGTGAAGGCCAGCAACGCGTGGCCCGCCGACCTGCACATCGCGCTGCACACCAACGGCTTCAACGGCAAGGTGGCCGGTACGCGGGTACACTGCTACCCCTCGGCGGAGAGCCGCCGCATCGGCAAGCTGATACAGGACCGTATTGCCCCGCTGTCGCCGGGCACATCGGAGCGTCTGGTGGAAAGCGCGGGCCTGTATGAGCTGCGGGCGCCCCACATGCCCGCTGTGCTGCCGGAGTTCGGATTCCACGACAATCCGGAGGAGGCCCAGTGGCTGATCGACAACATGGAGGTCATTGCCGAGGAGACGGCCAAGGCGGTATGCGAGTTCTTCTCAATGCCCTACAAGGCCCCTGACGCCCTGTATCGGGTGCAGGTAGGCGCGTTCCGCAGCAGGGAGCGGGCCGAGGCATATCTGGTGACCATCAGAGCCGCGGGCTTTGACGGCGCGTACCTGACAAAGGCATAAAACGGTGAAAGGCGGGAGCATCGTTATAGATACTCCCGCCTTTTTATCATTGGCTCGACAAACTGGAATTTATCGTTTGAATCGGTTTCCGGAATTCATATAGATGACCGCACCGACACATACGACAAAAAACAGACAAAGACCTACCCAGAGCAACCACATCGCTTTGAAAATCTCGCTGGAAGCAATGACGAGCCAACACCCGGCCAATATAAACATCATTTTTCCCATGAAGCTACACAACTTCTTTTCATCAGTTTTTTGTTTTTCGGCTTTTGAGGTGGTATTGTAACCGGCAATCAAAAAAGCACCTTTTCCGTTTAAAAAGATAACTCCAAGGATAACAAACACCATTATCATTACAAGATGAATTGCTAATAGCATAAGGCACCTCCACAAATCCCGATTTATCCTACGAGGATAGAATATCAAATAGAGAGCAAAAAAGCAAGGACGGGATGATCAACCCGCCCTTGCCCATTAAAGCGCATTTTCAATAGAAATGATAAATCCGACCACATTACCCACTTGGATAATGTAGTTCGGATTATCATTACTTGGTCCGAGTGTTGAGATTCGAACTCAAGGCCTCTTGAACCCCATTCAAGCGCGATACCAAACTTCGCCACACCCGGATATTCACTTGTCTGTCAGACAGCTTATTTATAATAGCACATCATTTTCCATTTTGCAACCCCTAATTTTCGATTTTTTTATTTTTTTATCGAGCCACTTTCTTTTTGTTGACAAAACGCCCGCGGCATGGTAAGATATAACCTGCGTCTGGGTTCTTGCTACGGATTTTCGCATACGGAGAGATGGCTGAGTGGTCGAAAGCACCGGTCTTGAAAACCGGCGATGTGAAAGCATCCGTGGGTTCGAATCCCACTCTCTCCGCCAGAAAATCCTATATGCGGAAGTACCCAAGTGGCCGAAGGGGCTCCCCTGCTAAGGGAGTAGGCCGTCAAAAGCGGCGCGAGGGTTCAAATCCCTCCTTCCGCGCCATACAAGAAACCCTGTAACTGTAACGGTTACAGGGTTTTTTGTATGCCCAAAAATGAAGTTTGACCAAAAATTTGACCACAATCGTGGGTTAACCCTGCTTTTTCTTGCCTTATTTGAGCGTATCTATGTACGCGTCTACCCTCCCCATGGACTCACGCTGTGCATCTTCGTCGGGGTGAGTATATGTGTTTAGTGTCGTCATGGCATTAGAGTGCCCTAAAATCGTTTGTACGGATTTGATGTCCCCCCTGTTATCAGCAATCGCCAAGGAGGCAAAGGTGTGCCGCAAATCGTGGGGGCGAGCATCAGGGCGGCCGATCTTCGCAACGATTCTCTTAAAATGCTTGTAGAAAGTCACAATAATCAGATGCCGTCCAAGGTCGTTGGTAAAGACCAAATCCCATTCATTGTTCCACAACTTGCCAGCCAGCCTTGCATTTTCCTCCTGCCTCATCTTTTCGTTTTTCAGACAGGCAATGACACTGTTTGATACACAGATGGTGCGGGGCTTTTTCGTCTTCGTACATTTTTTGATGACGTATGTTCCGCCGTTCTCGCTGCGAATTTTCTGAAGCTGCTGCGCAATCGTTACCGTTTTCTTTTCAAAATTAACATTGGACCAGCTGAGGCCAAGGCATTCGCCCTCGCGGACACCAGTATAAATGCAGAACAAATAAGCGTTCTTAAACTCAGGGTCATCCTCAAGTGCTTCAAGAAACGCGGAAAGCTCCTCACTATTCAAGGGAATGATTTCGTGCTTCTCGACATTTGGCAACTTTGCTTTTTCGCAAGGATTCCTCTCTATCAGTTCTTCATCGACGGCGGCTGTCAAAGCGGAACTCAAAGTAGAGATGGCATTTCTGATGGTTTTGGCGGCCAGCCTTTTGCCTTTTGAGTCTCTATACTTCTGCAACTCCCTAATCAGACGTTGGACGTCGGACAGGGCAAGTTCCTGCAATCGAATGCCACCTATGTAGGGGTTAATGTGATTTTTGATGAGCCCCTCATAGCTGGAGGCAGTTAAGGCAGCTTTCAAGTCTTTTATATAATCCGTCCACCATTGTGCCAACCATTCAGCGACTGTTTGTTTTGTTCTTTGACGGTAACTGCCGTTTTTGCTTTCATATTGAAATTTGAAGGCTTTTTCCAATGCCTCTTCTGCTGTATCACCGTAAAAGCTCTTGTATTTTTTCTTGCCGTCACTGGTGTACCGCGTATCGAGAACACGGACTTCATAGCGTCCGTCCTTTCGGCTGTAAACATTAAGGCCGATATTTTTCTTACACTTCGTCATTGTTCTTCATCCTTTCAACAGAAATGTAATCAAATACCGGCGATTAAGCCAAGGCCCCAATGGGGCAATATCCGTCTTAACTGGAGCAAATCGTCCGACGGCAACGATTTGTGTTTAACAAAATGCGCGAAATATGCAAAAGGATGAAGATTAAGTTGTGCGCCAGTTCAGGCGAAATTCGTGGTATGTAACACCTCCTTCTCAGAGCATATTAAGATGCTGTTCTTTTATTGAACACTCAAGTAAATACTATATCTTGTTGTATATAGTATATCACGTCGCCTAAATATAGTCAAATGGGTGTTTTGCGCTTTCTGCGAATTTTGCAGGCTCGAACATATTGACATTATCTGCTTTTGTGGTACGTTGGAAATGGAAAAAGAATTTACAGAAAGGATTATTGCTATGAAAAAACGTGCATTGTCGATATCTGAAGCCGCCGAAATGTTGGGCGTATCGCGCCCGACCTTATATAAAATGATTAAGGAGGGCAAAATTCCTGCACTGCGGTTGAGGCGCAGGATTGTTATACCTATTGATGAATTCAACGAGTGGGTAAGGATTGAAAGTTGGGGCGCGATTAAGGCCACAATATAATGCTAACTACCCGCGCAGCCACCGGCGGATCGCAGATCCGCCGGCACTCCCCCATTACTAACAGGGGGGTTGCGCATACAAGTAGAAATTACATTTGAAAAATATATAGGAGCTTGGAGTATGGATGAAAATAGAAATTGTGTACATATCGACTACACCTCATTTGTAAAGGAAAGCCGAACGCCCCAGGAGATTTGCACAGAAATGGGATTGGGGCACCTTAACTTCCTCAAAAGCCGCAGTGGCCCTTCAGACGAGTATAAAACAGGCATCTCCTTTGGCGGAATTACGATTTGTCATCATGGGCTTGACCAAGAAGGGGTTTTGGTAAATTTTTCGGGCGAGGGCTGCAAAACATTCGAACGGGAATCTCCTATCGGATGGGAAGCACTTCGGAAAATCGCTACTGCGTCTGATGCTCACGTAACACGGCTCGATATCGCATACGACGATTTTAATGGCGTTCTTGATATAAGGGAACTCAAGAGGTTACGAGATGAGAGCAAGTACACGTCACATTTGAAAATCAATAGAGAAGAACGTACCAACAAAAGAATCGAAGATGGGTTGACGGTATCTTTTGGCGCTATCGGCGGTGACGTATTTATTAAATTCTATGATAAGGCGGCCGAACAGAAAATCTATGGAAAGCATTGGGTTCGAGCCGAGATTCAGCTGAGGAGTCAGCACGCAGATAATGCGTTGAGGCTTGGCTTACCGATAGATGAGCTTTTCGCCTCAGTCATGGGCAAATACCTTGCTTTCAAAGAGGAGAGCATAACAGATAGCAACCCTTCAAGATGGCCGTTGACACCTTTTTGGGAATCTATTATCTCTAAGGCGCAGCCAATCTGTCTGACAAGGCCGACAGAGCCCCGTGGCGACAAAACAGAGAAACGCATCGAAAATTTCAAAAATATTACGCGGAGGCTTGCTCAAGCAATCGGATGGGACCGTGTCTTTAGCCTTCTTCGAGAAACAGCCAATGCGGAATCCGCGATGCCCTATCATTGGGTGCGAGAGGATACAGGTCCTCAGTTTGTTTTCTTCGGGTGCAGTTCGTTTACCTCTGCAGAACTATGTAGGCTTGATGAGAACCCCAGCGCTTAGTTTTTCCCATGCACCCCTTTCAGAGCTCCATAGCGCCATGCCACGGAGGTGGGCTCAGGCACACGGGGAGGTCAACGTCCATCACGCCCCTGCCTGAGCCTTTCGTTAGCGCATTGCTGATCGCGGCACAGCTGCAGCGCTTCGAACGAGGACTGCCGTGCCAGCCAAAAGGTTCTCCGAAGGGATGTGCGCAGCGGACGCGCCTGACCGAAACACGACCTCAGCAAAACAGAGATACTTTACCCTTTAAGAGTACAGCCCCGCACCAACCAAAACACCCCTTGAATTTTCAGGGTAGTATTTAGGTTGCACCAAATAAACAGCAACACATTGAAAATATGGGCATTTTAGCGCTTCCGGTGGAAGGGAAACTTTACCCTCAAAGTTTTAGCACGGAAACTATCCTCGCCACAATAGAACAAAAATAGACGCCAAAATAGGTTGATGAAAAAAGGCATTCGCGGCGAGGAAATATGCCCGTTCTGGTGAGCGCCATCAAAAGGACGGGGGCAAATCAAGATTTGTCTCATGATAGCTAAGGGCGAACGGTTCTCCTGAGGTAGAATGGAGCCTTCTGTTCCGGCAGGCAACATGATAGAAAATAGCACCCAATTTACATCTGTTTTGTGATAGCTAAAGATACATGAGTAGATTGAGAATGTGTGAGATGGTAAGGTGAATAGCTAATTGGGAAAACGACCAACTTATCCCGCGCAGAGCGCGGGTAGATGGCAGCAGGGAAGGTTCGCATGGTTTCACCCATATCTTTCCCCAAAAGATTCGACTGGAGGCACAGAACATGATTGAGTCAATCCTGTAGGCGAAAATTTTGCACTCCATTTTGCTGAACTGTCAACTCAGAGGAGCGTGCTGGGGGCGTGTGCAGCGGGACGGCTTTTATCTGACCTATGACATAAAAGAAGAAGCGAGAGGCGATCCGCATTGCGGATCGCCTCTCGCATAGATGGCAACCATGCTTGTTATGCGAGAAAGACCACAAGAGCTGCGCGGAAGCGCAGACCGTTTGGCCTTCCTTTTTCGCTATCCTTCAATGCTCCGGCAACTTAGGCTGAGTCTCCGTCAGTGCATTCCTATCGGGCATCGAAAGAACTGCATCATTCCATACCCGCACAACACCCTTGTCCAACAAATACTGGATAGACTTCATGACACGGGACGGTGTATAGATGTTCTTCTCGTCCAGAACCTCCATCGGCACCACGGCCAAAGCATCCTCTTTGACAGTCGGTGCGAGGATAGACACACCACCGGCGTCCAGCAGCTTCGTGTAGGCGGACAACAACGGCTTTCCATCGCTGCCCAGCGCAGGAATCGGAGATGACTCCAGCAGCTCTTGTACGGAACGAAACTCCCTGCGGCCAGTCACATCGAAGGCAAAGTATGGCATGAGATAGCCGTCGAACGGGTCAAGATAGATATGGTTGTAGAAGTCTATATCTACGATACTGCCATGCACATATCCGGAACCGCCAAACCGCTTCACCTCTGCAGCAATCTTATCGAGCGCATTGCGGTATGGTCTGAAAGCTGCCTGAATCTTTTCGACATATTTCTCCAAATTGGCAGCGTAGTATTCCAGCCCATGAAATACATTGAGCTTTTGCCCACCGCGCAGCAAATATAGACCAAGGCCATATTGCAGCATGAACATATAGATGCCCTTTTGCTTCAGGGCGTAGATGTCTCCCTGTTGCCTGAAGTATTCCATTTGGATACCGCGACCGGCATTGAAATCCATGTACTGCTGTGGCGTTATCTGATAGATGCCATCCGCCCATGCTTCGAATGGGTCGTAATACCTCTCCAGTGAAAACTGGTTGAGATGCCACTTCTTCGGCTTGTAGCCCATCTGATTATCATAGAGTACGGCCACGCCGTCCTCTGTCTTCACCAGCCCATTCTGATGCGTATGTCCATTAACATAGACCCAGCCCTTATTAGGGGCGTCTGTCGTCCAGTCCTCAATCTGTGTGTGGGTGAGAACAACTACACGCTTGTCACTGGCACAGGACATAACCCTGTCATATGCGGCCCTGAATCGCTTGGAACGCTCGATGTCTTCCTCACGGGACACTCTATTTTGGAACAGACCCGTGTCGGCGTTGTAGCGCGGATTGAGACCACAGAAGCCAAGTCCACCGAGAACAATCATGGAGCATTCGTCGAAGAACTCCCGCAGGTCGTCGGTGCTGGTGTTCAGAAGCATTTCCTCTGTGAGAACACAGAGGCCGCCACGAGGCATTCCTGCGGTTTTGCGTCCAACACCGAACTCATCAGAGTTCCGATACATAGAGTTTTTGAAACAGACCAGAGCCTCATTTTCGAGACAATACAGTTTCGCCTCAAAACCGAACGTAGTTTTATTAAATTCTTTGTAAGCGCCTACGACTTCATCTATTGACCGCTTTTGACGAGATTCGCCATTCGCATAGGTGCAGCCATCCCACAGCTCGTGATTGCCAAGAACGAAAATGATAGGACCGCGAAAGCGGAAGAAAACCGCATCATAGAAGATTTTGGCAACCTCCTCGCTGTCCGCCACATCGCCGCCGACGAGCAGAACTCCATCCGCCATGTCCTCTTTGCTGATTCCAGACAACATTTCATCTGCCTTTTGAGCCACCTTGCCCTTGATTTCATCAACAGTCATGCCAGTCAAGCCAAGTTGGGATTCAAGGTGCAGGTCGGTGATGTAAAAGAACTTTCCGGCGTTCGGAACGTTGTCGCCGGCGGTGAGGTCATAGAGAACGGGAAGGGCAGAGGCGGTCGTCGCCATGGCAGTTCCGGGTACCTCCGGCAGTTCCGACTCAACGGCACGGATTTCCGGCAGGGAGGAAGCCGCGTTCTTCGCCTGAGTCTCATTCGCAGGATGTTCAATCCCAAAACGGTCCAAAATCTCATCCGGTAGCCGGCGGAGGAGAGTATCGTCCAGCTCAAGAGCTCGGTGAAGTCGTTCCTCGGTGAGCTGCTCATCTGCCAGTTCCATCACAACATCCGGATAGCTGGATATGGCGGCGTCAATCACGTCCTTATCCTTTTTGAAGCGTGGCGGTAATGAATCGTATCCTTCGCCGCTTTGCCTCATAATTGCCACTGAGAGCGTCTTTGTGAGCTTTTGGCGTGGAAAGTACCAGGTAACATCGCAAAGCGAATATCCCTTAGGAATTGCCTCTGCAGCGTCCATAAGCATCTTTGGGTTGATATACTCTTTGGGAACAAAACTGAGAGACCGCCAATTCGCAACCACGGCAGCCGCACACATTTCACTTCCAAGAGCCCCTTTCAACACGTTCTCAGGCACAGCCGAAAGAAGGGCTCGCTCACCTGTGACCTCGCCGGAATCCCGGCTCACCGCATCGAAACACCTTGCCGTAGTTCTATATTCTTCGGGGGTATAAAGGAAGTTCAATACATTGGCGGACACAGCCTTGTCACATACTTCATCGGTTTTCAGTCTCTTGGCGGTATATTTCAGGACGGGAGAAGCATATGGTTCCTCATTTTCAAGCGCGAGAAAAACCATTTCCTCCGTCTGGACTGCTTTGGGAATATTTGAGAGCGTCCCCGCGCAGGGATGCTCGTAGAAGTTTGTGGTTGGATTGATGGGCATGAACCCAAAATATTCTTTAAGTCTGTTAATGTGCGCTGCATCCATGAAATGTTCCTCATTTCCCACAGGCTATCTAATATTATGATACCATGGCTTGCAAAACGGCGCAATAAAAAACTCTCGTTCATACAGGCTTGGCGTAGAACCGTACAAGCATTAGCCCCATTGATGGTTATGCTGAGAATGGCGCACAGCGTCCCGTACCTGAGGTGCCATGCTGGTCACAAAATATTCATATCATCCGTTTGCTGGACGTGTTATAATATATTTGAAAATCATTGTTTAGGGCAGCGAGGGGAGTGATAACATGGGCTTGGAAAAAGCCATTGCATCCGGGCAAGAGCACCGCAAGCCGTACCACGGCGCGAAGGCGGTGTGCTTCAACTGCCGTAACCATGGCACCTGCGATTATTGCAAGAGCAATCGGCTGCACAGTACACGCAGGCGCGAGGCGGCGGCAGATATGCAGCAAAGGGAATATAATAGCTATAACTGCGGCGGGGAGGACTCCGCCGCAGATGTTTTTTATGAGAGCCGCCTTGCCGTTCTGACAAAGAAGGACACGGGCATCGCCACATG
>CAKTRJ010000017.1 GCA_934597345.1 uncultured Oscillospiraceae bacterium | reverse complement strand
GGGCTGCGGCGGCGTGGCCAGCGACGAGCTGTGCCGCCTGGTGGTGCTGAACACCGCGTCCATCCAACTGCTGCCCACCACCGTGGCCGCTGTCCGCAGCGCCCACGGCTGCGCCGCGCCCTTCGACATCCTGCCCTCCGTGTGGCTCTCCTCGGCGCTGTCGGTGGCGGCGGGACTGCTGGCGGCACGGGGCCTGCAGGCCGTATGGAGGCGCTGATATGGACGTGACCTCCCTTCTGATCCCGCTGCTGCTGGCGGCGGTGGCGGTATGGGGCCTGCGGCAGCGGGTGGACGTATACGCCGCCCTGACCGACGGCGCCGCCGAGGGACTGCGGGTGCTGCTGCGGATCTTCCCCAATCTGGTGGCTCTGCTGACGGCGGTGTATATGTTCCGGGCCTCCGGCGCGCTGGACTGGCTCACAGCGCTGCTGGCGCCGGTATTGACGGCCATGGGCATCCCGCCGGAGACCACGCCTCTGCTGGTGATCCGTCCTCTCAGCGGCAGCGGCGCACTGGCCGCCGGAAGCGAACTGATGGAGACCTACGGCGTGGACAGCACCATCGGCCGCACGGCGGCGGTGATGCTGGGCTGCACCGAGACCACCTTCTACACCATCGCCGTCTATTTCGGCGCAGCGGGCGTGCGGAGGCTGCGCTATACCATCCCCGCCGCGCTGACGGCGGATCTGGTGGGCTTTCTGGCGGCGGCATGGTGCGTGCGGCTCTTTTTCTGAAATGTAAACTTTTTCCTCTTTGTCATGGTTTTAACTTGCTTGTGCCGGCGTTTTATTGTATACTGATATTAAATATATGCTGTGGCGCACCGGATAACGGCGCGCCACTATCAAACTCAAGAAAAGGAGCGTTACCTTGACCAGTCGTAAAATCATCAACAGTAAACTGAAAGAAGCGGTGGACTCGGTACTGCCCATCACCATTATCGTGGCGGTGCTGTGCTTTTTCTTTATCCCCGTGGGCAGCGGTCTGATGCTGGCCTTTCTGGTGGGCGCGGTGCTGCTGATCGTGGGCATGGGCCTGTTCACCTTGGGCGCGGAGCTGTCCATGACCCAGATGGGCAATCTGGTGGGCGCGAAAATGACCAAGTCCCGCCGCCTGTGGCTCATTCTGGTGCTGGCCTTCCTTCTGGGCCTTGTCATCACCATTGCCGAGCCTGACCTGCAGGTGCTGGCCCAGAACGTGCCGGGCATCGACAAGACCGTGCTGATCCTGACGGTGTCCGTGGGCGTGGGTATCTTTCTGACCATCTGCATGCTGCGCATTCTGCTGGGCATCTCCCTGCGGACGCTGCTGCTGGTGTTCTATGCCATCGTGTTTATTCTGGCCGCCCTGTCCGACCCGGACTTCCTGTCGGTGGCCTTTGACTCCGGCGGCGTCACCACCGGGCCTATGACGGTGCCCTTCATCATGGCGTTGGGCGTTGGCGTCGCCTCCATCCGAAGCGACGAAAAGGCCAAGTCCGACAGCTTCGGTCTGGTAGCCCTGTGCTCCATCGGCCCCATTCTGGCGGTGCTGCTGCTGGGCTTCCTGTATCCGGAAAATACAGCCGCCGCCAGTGAGACCGTGGTGGACAGCTTCGAGACCACCCTCACCGTGGGATACAGCTATCTGGAGGAGCTGCCCGCCATGATGGGCGAGGTGGCCGTTGCCCTGCTGCCCATCTGCGTGTTCTTCCTGCTGTTCCAGGTGTTCTCGCTGCACCTGCGGAAGCTGCCGCTGCTGCGCATCCTCATCGGTGTGGGCTATACATACGTTGGTCTGGTGCTGTTCCTGACCGGCGTCAACGTGGGCTTCTCCTCCCTGGGCTATGTGCTGGGCGGCGTCATCGTGGACGAGGGTCTGGGCCTTCTGCTGATCCCGCTGGCCACGCTGATGGGCTGGTTCATCATCAACGCCGAGCCCGCCGTCCACGTGCTGAACAAGCAGGTGGAGGAGCTGAGCGCCGGCGCCATCTCCTCCAGGGCCATGGGCATGAGCTTGTCCATCGCCGTGGCCGCCGCCATGGGCCTTGCCATGGTGCGGGTGCTGACCGGCATCTCCATCCTGTGGTTCGTGCTGCCGGGCTACATCATTGCGCTGGGTCTCAGCTTCTTTGTTCCCAGCATCTTTACCGCCATCGCTTTCGACTCCGGCGGCGTGGCCTCCGGCCCGCTGACGGCCACGTTCATGCTGCCCTTTGCCATGGGCGCGACGACGGCGCTGGGCGGCAATACCATGACTGACGCCTTCGGCCTTGTGGCGCTGGTGGCCATGATGCCCCTGATCGTGGTGCAGGTGATGGGCGCGATCTATGTGGTCAAGACCCGTCGGAACAAGGCGCAGGAATCCGCGCCCGTATTCAGCGACGAGGGCGTCATCGAGCTGTGGGAGGTGGCCTGACATGGAGCTTTACTACTTAATGAGCATAACAGACCGCGAGCGGGCGGAGGATATGGCGGCCCTGTACCGGGACGCCGGACTGAATCTGGTGACCACCATGATGGGACGGGGCACCGCCACACCCCAGCAGCTGGCGCTGTATGGCCTGTCCCGGACGGAGAAGGCCGTCACCGGCGCGGTGGTGGGAACAGATACCATGAAGCAGCTGTTCCGCACCGCCAAGCGCAAGCTTTTTATCGACATTCCCGGCAACGGCCTGATGCTGGCCGTGCCCCTGAAAAGCGTCAGCAGCGGGCGGACGCTGGCTTATCTGACAGACAGCGGCAAGGCCGCCACCGGAGGAGGTGTACCGACAATGAATTTTGAGTATGAACTGATCGTGGTGATCCTGAACGAGGGTCACTCCGACATGGTGATGGACGCGGCCCGCAGCGCGGGCGCAGGCGGCGGCACGGTGCTGCACGCCAAGGGCACCGGCGCTATCGGCACGGAGAAGTTCTTCGGCGTAACGCTGGCCAACGAAAAGGATGTGATCTACATCGTGGCCAGCGGCAAGGAGAAGGCCGCCATCATGAATGCCATCAACAAGGATGCCGGTCCTTCTACTCCGGCGGGCGCCATCAGCTTCTCCCTGCCCGTGTCCGACGTGGCGGGCCTGCGGAGACTGGACGACGAATAAGATAAGCTGGCATGAAATCTGTGATTTCATTGCCAAAGGAATTGCGGTCGGCTACGCGCGTCCTTCGGACACACTGGCGGCCGAGAAGAATTTTTCTGACGCACATGTCGTCAGAAAAATGATTTGATTTTTTCGCGGCGTCCGCGCCGCGAACTCTGCGAGGCTTATAAAAAGAGACCGGTTCTGTGAACCGGTCTCTTTTTATTTCATCGGACAATTCCGCAAAATTTCCTTCGCCGCCGTCTCATAGGCGGTCAGGTCGCTGGCCTTGCGGATGGCCTTCAGGGGCCGCTCCGCCCCCTCATAATGCAGGCTGAGATAGTTCCACAGCTCGCGCATCCGGTGCAGCACCGGCGGCGTACCGCTGAGGCGCTGGCGATAGCCCTCCAGCAGCCGGTCATGCAGCGTCTCCAGCTCCTGCCGGGAGGTCGCCGCGCCGCCATGGAGCCGCCGCCCCAGCGCGGGATCGGCCATCAGCCCCCGGCCCGCCATCACCGTATCCACCTGGGGATACTGCATCTGAAACGCCGTCACATCCTCCGCCGTGAACAGGTCGCCGTTATACACCAGCCGCCCTGGATACGCCGCCAGCGCCCGGTCGAAGGCATCCCGGTGGACGGCGCCCTTATAGAACTCCTTCTGAACGCGGGGGTGCACGATCAGCTCATGGATGGGGTAGCGGCTGTACAGCGCCAGCAGCGCTTCCCACTCCGCCGGGTCATTCTTCCCGATGCGGGTCTTGACGGACACCCGCATGTCCGGCAGCGCGTCGAAGATGCCGTCCAGACACCGCTCCAGCTCCTCCGGACAGGCCAGCAGTCCGGAGCCCTTGCGCTTGGCCGTCACCGTTCCGGAGGGACAGCCCAGATTGAAGTTGACCTCGCCATACCCACGCGCCTGCAATTCCCGGGCCGCCCAGACGAAGTGCTCGCTCCGGTTGGTCAGCAGCTGGGGCACTGTGTCCGGCTCTCCCTGTATCTCGTCCAGTTCCTTCTGCTGGAAGCACAGGTTGGCGTTGGGCGACAGGAACGGCGTGAAATACTTGTCCACACCGCCGAAGATCTCCCGGTGGGCCTGCCGCCACAGATAAGTGGTCAAGCCCTCCATGGGTGCGGCGTATAGCGTTATGTCAACCATTCGATGCGTCCCTCCCCTGTTTTTCTCCATCATACCCGATATCGCGCCCCTTGGCAACTCCCCTGGCGGAAAAAAGCGCTGATCGGCGGCCAGCGCTTTTCTTATGCGAATACCGTCCAGATCAGCTTACTGACGATGTGCAGCAGCGTATGGCTGAGCATGGCGTACTGGATGCCGTACTTCCGGTACAGCCGCCCGAACACCAGCCCGAAGCTGCCGTTCAGCAGGAAGCATCGCACCAGCAGCAGCGGCGTCAGCGTACCGAACACCCCTACCGTAGCGGGCAGATGCCCCGCCGCAAACAGCAGCGCCGCCAGCACATTGGCCGCTATGATAACGCCGCCGGGTACGCGTTCCTCCCGGCGGAAGAACAGTTTCCAGCCCAGAAAGGCCAGCAGGCTCATGAGGAACAGCCGCATGAGAAGCTCCTCTATCACGCCGCCATACAGGATGGCGGCGGACCACCCCCACACCGTCAGTTCCGCCGCCGCGGAATCCCGTACCGCCGTGTTGGGCAGCCATGCGCCGAACGTCCAGTAGTCCAGACTGAACAGCACGCCCAGTGGGACCGATACTGCCAGCGTCCGCAGCAGGGGCCGCTTTTCCAGCCGGAAAGGCCCCATCAGCCCCAGCTTTTCCGCCAGAATATACCCGAAAAAGCTGGCTGCGGCAGCGTAAACCACCGTCTGCACCGTGCCCACGACCAGCAGCGCCGTGGTGCTGCCCAGCTGGGCCATCATGGCCGCCAGTGTGGCTTCGTCATACAGCGCCAGCTGATAGCGGAGCACCAGATAGCCCGCCGCCGCGGCAAGGGGCAGCAGCGCCAGCGTGAACCGCAGGGCGCTGCGGTATCTGGTCAGAAACCGCTTCATGCCCCATCACCTCCCGTCGTCTCCACGCAGAAGCCGTGGTAGCCGCAGCAGGTGCAGGTCAGTTTCCGGGCCGAGGGCGTATGCCGGGCAAAAAACGCCTCCCGCAGCGCCGGGCGGAACACCGTGTGGCACTGGGGACAGAGATAGGCCACACGCCGGAAATAGTACCGGCTGACCCAGATGCCGAAGGGCACCGCCAGCAGCAGATATACCGCAAAGGGCCACCAGACACCGGTGACGATCCACAGGACGATCCCCGTCACCTCCAGCAGCGACATGGGGACGCCCGCCAGCAGCATGGTGCCATGCACCCGTTTCAGTTGTGCGCGTCGCTCCATCAGATACGCTATGTCACCGATGGATTCCACGGAGAACGCCGGCTGCTGCTTCACCTGGCGGCGCAGCTCCTCCAGCTTTTCCAACCGGGACTGGCTCCGGGCCAGCTCCTGACGCAGCGCCTGCTCCTGCTGCTCCAGCAGCAGCTCCACCACCCGGCCCGGCTCCTCCTCTGCCAGCAGCTGGGCGATGGCGTCGATGGGCAGCCCCATGTCCCGCAGGAAGCAGATGATCCGCAGCCGCCGCAGATCGCCGTCCGTATACAGCCGCCGCCCGCCCTCGGACAGCTCCGTGGGGATCAGGATGCCCCGGCTGTCGTAGTACTGCACCGTCCGCACGGTGACGCCGCACAGCTTTGCCAGCTCACCTGTGGTGTATTTGGACATAGCATTTCACCTCCTTATGGGGCCATGATAGCACATGACGCAGCGTCACGAGCAATACCCAACGCCGCGTCATGAAGAATATTTTGTGTTTTTGAGCGCAAAGATGGTATGGCGGCGCGATGAGGGCATCGCGCCCTACGAAGTTCTATCGGTGGTTGGTGCGTAGGGGCGGAAGACTCTGTCCGCCCTAATGACTGCTGTGTGGGCGACCGCAAGGGTCGCCCCTACGAATGCTTTTACCGCATCTACCGCAGCGCGTCCACATACCGGCAGGCGGCCAGACCCGCTACCGCGCCGTCGCCTACGGCGGTGGTCAGCTGGCGGACGGACTTCACCCGGCCGTCACCGGCGGCAAACACGCCGTCACAGCCGGTCAGGGTATCCTCCCCCGCCTGATAGTAACCGCCGTCGGTGTTCACCAGCGCCGCGAAGGGAGCGCTCTGGGGCAGCTGGCCCACGGCGGCGAACAGGCCCTCCACCGCCAGCTCCCGCGTCGCTCCGGTCTTGACATCTTTTACCGTGACGCCGGTCAGCTCGCCGTTGGCTTCATGCAGGGCCTCCACGGTATGGCTGTACAGGATATGGATGTTCTCCCGGCTCTCCACCTGCCGCACCAGACGATCCTCGCCCCGGAACTGATCCCGGCGATGGATCAGCGTCACGCTGCGGCAGCTGTTTGCCAGAAACAGGGCGTCCTGCAGAGCGGTATCGCCGCCGCCCACCACCGCCACGTCCCGGCCGGTATAGAACGCGCCGTCGCACACGGCACAGTAGGACACGCCGCAGCCCACCAAGTCCTCCTCGCCAGGAAGGCCCAGATGGCGATGGGCCGCGCCGGTGGCCAGCACCACCGCGCGGCAGCGGTGTTCGCCGCCGTCGCAGCGGACGATAAAGCCCTCGCCGTCACGGGCAAGGTCCGTGACCTCGTCATAGATGATCTCCACGCCCAGGGCCTCCACCTGCTCGGTAAGCTTCTGGGCGAAATCCGCGCCGGACATGGCAGGCACGGCGGGATAGTTCTCCACCAGCGGGGAATAGACGATCTGGCCGCCGGTATTCTCCCGCTCGGCCACGGCCACGGTCTTACCGGCGCGGGCGGCATACAGCGCCGCCGTCAGTCCGGCAGGGCCGCCGCCCACCACGATGATATCATGCATAGAGGCTGCCTCCTTATGTTGTTGGGGAATTAAGGCCCCCTTGTGTAAGGGGGGCTGTCGAGCGCAAGCGAGACTGGGGGATTGTCCATTACCCGCCAACCCCTCCGTCGGGGCGTTAAGAAAACATGCCGGTGGCATGTTTTTAGCCCCGATCTCGGCGGCTATGCCGCCGTAGCTGCCACCTCCCCTTACACAGGGGAGGCTTTGGTACCGTGTTTTTCAACGCTTCCGTTTATTCCGGAAAAAGCCCCCTGAAAGGGGGCTTTTCGGTTTGATATGCGGGATTATGGTTCTCAGGCGTTGTACTCGGCGATGAACTTCCGCACCGCGCCGAGACCCACATACTTATCCTCGGCGTCGCCCACCACCAGCGTGGGAGCCTGACGGATGCCAAGACGGGCGGCCTCCTCGCCGTTCTCCTCCGCCAGCAGACGGGTAAAGGGGATACCGGCCTCGGTCAGCAGCTTTTCCGCCTGCTTGCAGTTGGGGCAGGTGCGGGTGGCAAACAGCTTCACCGTGCCGCAGGCATTGCCCGCAGGCTCCTCGGCCGGAGCGTCGGGCTGCTCCGCCTTCACGTCGGGATGCAGCACACCCTGATGGGTCAGGTGGGAGTGGCCGATGTCGTAGACCTTGCGATCCTTGAACTCCTGCGCCTTGCCTTCGTTCCAGTTCTGCACCGGGCGATAGTAGCCGGTGATACGGCTGTAGATCTCGGTCCGCTCGCCGCACTCGGGGCAGACAGATACCTCGCCGGACAGATAGCCGTGGTTCTTGCACACGGAATAGGTGGGGGACAGGGTGTAATAGGGCAGCTTATAGTTCTCGGCGATCTTGCGCACCAGCTGGGCGGCCGCCTTCCAATCCGGCAGCTTCTCGCCCAAAAAGGCGTGGAACACGGTGCCGGAGGTATACAGGGTCTGCAGGTCATCCTGCACGTCCAGCGCGGAGAAAATGTCCTCGGTATAGCCCACGGGCAGGTGGCTGGAGTTGGTGTAGTAGGGAGTGCCGTTCTCGTTGGCGGTGATAATGTCGGGATAGTGCTTCTTGTCGTGCTTGGCGAAGCGGTAGGTGGTGGACTCGGCAGGGGTGGCCTCCAGATTGTAGAGGTCGCCGTACTGCTCCTGATAGTCGCTGAGGCGCTCCCGCATGTGGTTCAGCACGTCCTTGGCGAAAGCCTGCGTCTCGGGATGGGTCAGATCCTTCCGCAGCCAGTTGGCGTTCAGGCCCACCTCGTTCATGCCGATCAGGCCGATGGTGGAGAAGTGGTTGTCGAAGGTACCCAGATACCGCTTGGTATAGGGATACAGGCCCGCGTTCAGCAGCTTGGTGATAACGGTGCGCTTGGTTTTCAGGGAGCGGGCGGCAATGTCCATCAGCTTGTCCAGACGGACATAGAAGTCGGCCTCGTTCTCCGCCAGATAGGCGATGCGGGGCAGGTTGATGGTGACCACGCCCACGGAGCCGGTGGACTCGCCGGAGCCGAAGAAGCCGCCGGACTTCTTCCGCAGCTCGCGCAGGTCAAGGCGCAGACGGCAGCACATGGAACGCACATCGTTGGGCTCCATATCGGAGTTGATGTAGTTGGAGAAGTAGGGCGTGCCGTACTTGGCGGTCATCTCAAACAGGAGCTTGTTGTTCTCAGTCTCGCTCCAGTCGAAGTCGCGGGTGATGGAATAGGTGGGGATGGGGTACTGGAAGCCGCGGCCATTGGCGTCGCCCTCGATCATGATCTCGATGAAGGCCTTGTTGACCATGTCCATTTCCTTCTGGCAGTCGCCATAGGTGAAGTCCCGCTCACAGCCGCCCACGATGGCGGGCTGATCCTTCAGGTCACGGGGCACGGTCCAGTCCAGCGTGATGTTGCTGAAGGGCGCCTGGGTGCCCCAGCGGGAGGGCGTATTGACGCCGTAGACGAAGGACTGGATGCACTGCTTGACCTCCTTCTGGGTCAGGTTGTCCACCTTGACGAAGGGCGCCAGGTAGGTATCAAAGGAAGAGAACGCCTGGGCGCCGGCCCACTCGTTCTGCATGATACCCAGGAAGTTCACCATCTGGTTGCACAGGGTGCTCAGATGGCTGGCGGGAGAGGACGTGATCTTGCCCACCACGCCGCCCAGGCCCTCCTGGATCAGCTGCTTCAGGCTCCAGCCGGCGCAGTAGCCGGTCAGCATGCTCAGGTCATGGAGATGCAGGTCGGCGTTGCGGTGGGCCTCGGCCACCTCGGGATCGTAGATCTCGCTGAGCCAGTAGTTAGCGGTGATGGCACCGGAGTTGGACAGGATCAGGCCGCCCACGGAATAGGTGACGGTGGAGTTCTCCTTCACGCGCCAGTCGTTGATCTGGAGGTAGTTGTCCACCAGATCCTTATAGTTTAGCAGGGCGCTGCCCACGTTGCGGACCTTTTCCCGCTGCTTGCGGTACAGGATGTAGGCCTTGGCTACATCGGCGTAGCCCGCCTCGGACAGCACCTTTTCCACGCAGTCCTGAATGTCCTCCACGGCCACCAGCTCGTCCTTGATCTTAGGCTCGAACTCCGCCGTGACACGCAGGGCCAGCATGTCCATGACGCTGGGATGGTACTGCTTGCCCATGGCGTCAAAGGCCTTGGTAATGGCCGCGCTGATCTTGGCGATATCAAATTCGGCGATGGTTCCGTCTCGTTTCGTTACCCGGTACATGTGATGTTCCTCCTTTTCTTGTATACAGCGCCCGGTCATGGGCGGAAAATAAAATGGAGACGTGACTTGCGCAGTCACATCTCCAAGTATACCACATATATGGGCCTTGTCAAGGCGAAATGCCTATATCTGGTGTATAAGATTTTCTAATCGTCACAAGATATAGTGTTGTTTTAGGGGAAGTTCATGGCTGCGGCCACGGGATTTTCCTTACACCCCTCGCAATTCCACGCTGGGTACCAGAGGTCTTACGATATCGGCCCAATGGGTCAGTTGCGCCTTGTCTGGCGCGTGAAGTCCCGATTGGATGACAGAGTCCCGGTCGGTGAAGCACTGAATATAGTACCGCTTTGCCCCGGCGATCCACCGGGCGATCCCCTCGAAGGAGGTGTCGTCGTGGAACTCCGCCACGGCCGTGGTGCGGAATTCATAGTCCACCGCGCCAGAGAGCAGATAAGCAACGCTCTCTTGAATGGGGTTCAAGTCAAAAACCGGCAAACCAACGGTCTCGCCGTATTGCTCCGGGCTGTTCTTGATGTCCATGGCCACATAGTCCACCAGGCCCTCCTCCACCAGCGAACGCAGGGCGGCGGGATGGCTGCCGTTGGTATCCAGCTTCACGGCGTAGCCCAAGTCCTTGACGGCCCGCAGCAGCGGCGGCAGATCCGGTCGCAGCAGCGGCTCGCCGCCGGTGACGGCCACGCCGTCCAGCAGGCCCTGCCGCCTGCGGAGGAAATCCAGCAGCCCGGCGTCGTCCATGACCGGCTCCATGCCGCCCAGCACCAGTCCGCCGTTATGGCAGAAGGGACAACGGAAGTCGCATCCCGCCAGAAACACCGTGCAGGCCACATGGCCGGGAAAATCCAGCAGCGTCAGCTTTTGCAGACCGTGAATGTCCATGCTGTCCCCTCCTCTACTCAGATACCACATATTGTAGCACGGCGGGACGGGAATGTCAATTGTCAGACCATTGCAAAGGTACGGCGTCTATGGTACACTGGACACAGGAAACGGAGGTGAGCGGATGAGCGGAAAAGCGCTGCCGATCCAGCATCTATACTGCTCGCAGGCGGATTACAGCCAGATCTGCAAGGTCACCGTGGAGACCATCGAAGCGCCCACCACGCCGCTGATCCACCAGATGTCCCGCTTCTGGCTGTTCACCGGCGGGCGCGGCGCCATTGTGTTGCAGGACCGGCAGTACGAGGTGCAGCCGGGCACGCTGGTATCGGTACTGCCGTGGCAGATCTCCGATGTGGTGCAAGTGGCGGAGCCGCTGCAATACTACCTGCTGACCTACTATTTTGACAATGTGAACATGGCGGTGAAGGCGCTGGGGCAGGCGGGCCATACGCCGCTGCATCTCATGGAGGATATGACCGCCGCACCGGTGGTGCAGTGCGCGCCGCAGGAGGCGGAGGACCTGCGCCTCCTGTTTGAACAGCTGCGGCGGGAGACCGGCCGTCCGGATGCCGACGCCCTGTCGGAGCTGTATACCGCCAATAAGCTGGCGGAGGTGGTGATCACCTTTCTGCGGTCAGGCCGCTGTCAGGCGCAAAGCGTCCGCAAGACCATCGAAAAGAGTGATATCCTTCATTATATGTATACCCATCTGGGGGAAAAGCTGACGCTGGCCCAGCTGAGCCGCCAGTTCTTCCTCAGCGAATCCGCCATCAGCGCCTACATCACCCAGACCACCGGGCTGTCCTTCTTCGATCTGCTGGGCGAAATGCGCATCGGCAAGTCCATCAGCTTCCTGCTGTACACAGACCTGACCATGGAGCAGCTGGCGGAGATCCTGGGGTTTGTGGACAGCTCCCATATCAGCAAGGTGTTCTCCGCCCGGCTGGGCATGAAGGCCAGCGAATTCCGGGAGGTCTATCGCCGGGTAGGCGGGCTGTGCGGTATTCAGGACGATCCCACCGCCTATGAGGTGGTGTCTTACCTCTATCACAACTATACCCGCGACCTGCTGCCCCAGCACACGGCGGCCCGGTTCGGCCTGTCGGTAAAGGAGCTGAACACGCTGCTGTTATACCAGGTGGAGAAGGATTTCTCCGATTTTCTCAACTTTCTGCGGATCAACCGGGCGTGTACGCTGCTGAAAACCACGGAGAAAAGCGTCACCGACATCGCCTTTGAGGTGGGGTACAACACCGTCAAGACCTTCAGCCGCAATTTCCTCCGGTTCCGCCGGATGTCCCCCAGCGCCTTCCGGCAGGAGATCGGATTGCAGGAGAACCGATTGTAATATGATAAAATAAAGAAGGCCGCGGAAATCGTAAAAGTCTGGGAATGGCCGCCCAAAGCCTCCCCTGTGTAAGGGGAGGTGGCAAAAATCTTTGATTTTTGACGAAGGGGTTGACGCGATAAGAAAATATGTCGGCGGCATATTTTTAGTGTCGATCTCGGCGGCTATATCCTGTTGCGGTGCCCAAAATTTCGCTGTGGCATCAAAGCCGCCGAAATTTTGACCGCTGCCACTCGTTCGCCGTGCTTCATCTGCCACTGGCAGCGCACGGCTCTCTCCCCTTTACACAAGGAGGCCTTTGTTCGCACACAAGATGGTTCTTTTCGTCCTCCGCCTTGCCTTTTTTCATGGGCTGTGGTACAATTCTGCCTGTAATATGGCAAAATACCGAAAGGAGTCAATACATTATGGAACTGAAAGACATTCTCAGCCGCGTGGATCATACCCTGCTGAGCCAGAGCGCCACCTGGACGGAGATCAAGGCCATCTGCGACGACGGCGTCAAGTACGGCTGCGCCAGCGTGTGCATCCCCGCCAGCTATGTGAAGCAGGCGGCGGAATATGTGGACGGTAAGATCGCCGTGTGCACCGTCATCGGCTTTCCCAACGGCTACGACACCACCGCCGCCAAGTGCTTCGAGGCGGCCGACGCCGTGAAGAACGGCGCGTCCGAGATCGACATGGTCATCAACATCGGCTGGGTCAAGGACGGTCTGTACGACCAGGTGCTGGATGAGATCAAGCAGGTGAAGGCCGCCTGCGCGGGCAAGCTGCTGAAGGTGATCATCGAGACCTGCATGCTGACCGACGCCGAGAAGACCGAGATGTGCCGCGTGGTCAGCGAGTCCGGCGCGGACTATATCAAGACCTCCACCGGCTTCGGCGGAGGCGGCGCTACCCGCGAGGATGTGGCCCTGTTCAAGGCCCATGTGGCCCCCCATGTGAAGATCAAGGCCGCCGGCGGCATCGCCAATTTGCAGGACGCCGAGGACTTCGTGAACCTGGGCGCCGACCGTCTGGGCACCAGCCGCATCGTCAAGGCCGTGAAGGCCATGGAACAGAAGTAAGGAGGAACCGACTATGCCTACCCCCCATAATAACGCCGTCAAGGGCGATTTTGCCAAGACCGTTCTCATGCCCGGCGATCCCCTGCGGGCCAAGTTCATCGCCGAGACCTTCCTGACCGAGCCCAGGCTGGTGAACAACGTCCGGGGCGTGCAGGGCTACACCGGCACCTACAAGGGCGTCCCCGTCTCCGTCATGGCCAGCGGCATGGGCATGCCCTCCATCGGCATCTACTCCTATGAGCTGTATACCCAGTACGACGTGGAGAACATCATCCGCGTCGGCTCCGCCGGGGCCATGCGGGCCGATCTGGAGCTGGGCAGCGTGGTGGCCGGACAGGGCGCCTGCACCAACTCCAGCTTTGCCGACCAGTACGAGCTGGGCGGCAGTTTCGCCCCCATCTGCGATTTCGACCTGCTGATGGCCGCCGTGGACAGCGCGAAGGAGCTGGGCGTAAAGATGCCCGTGGGCAACCTGTACTCCTCCGACACCTTCTATGACGCCGCCGGGCGCAATATGCGCTTCGCCAGGATGGGCGTCATGGCCGTGGAGATGGAGGCCGCCGCCCTGTACTGCACCGCCGCCTATACCGGCAAGCGGGCGCTGGCCATCTGCTCCATCTCCGATAACCTCATCAACGGCACCGAGCTGTCCGCCGACGAGCGCCAGACCACCTTCACCAATATGATGAAGATCGCCCTGGAGATCGCCGTAAAAATGGACAAACGGTAAATAATCTGTGACAAAGGGGCTTTTGTGCGCATCCCGTGCACAAAAGCCCCTTTGTTGCGGAATGGTGCAAAATAAGACTTGCTTTTAGCGATAGCACCTGCTAGAATAACGGTGTATGGCGGTCAAGCCGTACATAATCTCTCCCGTCCGTAAAAGCGGGAGAAAATATTGAGAAAGGTAGATTAAGCACATGAAAAAGTTTCTTGCTCTGATTCTGGCTCTGGTCATGGCGCTGTCCCTGGTCGCTTGCGGCGGCGGCAACACCACTGATGATAACCAGAATAACGACACCCCTGATGACAGCCAGAATACCGACGCCGTCGTCAACGCCGACGATATCGCCGACGAGATGACCTCCGAGGATGGCAAGTATGAGATCGCTTTCGTCACCGACGTGGGCCAGCTGAAGGATAAGTCCTTCAACCAGGGCACCTTCGACGGCGTGAAGCTGTACGCCAACGCCAACGGCCTGAGCTATAAGTATTATCAGCCCGCCAACGGCGACCAGGCCACCGATGACGACCGTTACGACGCCATGAAGGCCGCTGCCGACAATGGCGCCAAGATCATCGTCTGCGCCGGCTTTATGCAGGGCAACGCCCTGGCCAAGGCCGCTGCTGAGTTCACCGACGTTTCCTTCGTGTTCGTCGATGGCTGGGCCATGACCGATGCTGACGGCAACCCCCTGACCAACACTCTGGGCATCGCCTTCCAGGAAGAGCAGTGCGGCTATCTGGCCGGTTACGCTGCCGTTAAGGAAGGCTACACCAAGCTGGGCTTCACCGGCGGTGGCGGCGGCACCAACCCCGCTTGCTGCCGTTACGGCTATGGCTTCGTGCAGGGCGCTTCCGCCGCTGCTGCTGAGCTGAACGAGAAGGTCGAGATGAACTACTCCTGGCTGTATGGCGGTTCCTTCTCCGCTTCCCCCGAGCTGCAGACCATGGTCAACGGCTGGTATGAGAACGGCACTGAGGTCGTCTTTGCCTGCGGCGGTTCCATGTTCGCTTCCGTTGCCGCTGCTGCCAGCGCCAACGACGGTTCTGTGATCGGCGTCGACGTCGACCAGTCCTTCGAGTCCGACACTGTTATCACCTCCGCCATGAAGGGTCTGGCTGCCTCCGTGCAGTGGGCCTGCGCCAAGGTGTATGACGGCTCCTTCGCTTCCATGGGCGGCACCTGCGCTACCCTGGGCGCCAAGGACGACGCTGTGGGCCTGCCCACCGCTACCTGGTCCCTGACCAAGTGGAGCGTTGACGATTACAACGCCATGGTCGCCGCTATGGCCGATGGCTCCCTGGTGGTCGATAACGACTACACCAAGCTGGCCAGCACCGACAGCCTGACCCTGAACGTGGTCGAGTAATCTGTCACCGGATACATCAAAGAGGAAGTCCTTCAGGACTTCCTCTTTTTCGTATAAAGGGCTGGCATTTCCGCCCTTTTTTGTGGGAAATGACGGTCACAGCCTTGCATTTCCGTCCATTATCCACTATAATATACTGGACATGTTATTTGCATGCCCTCCCCCGTTGACAAGCGCACCTGGGCCGGCACGGCGTCAGTGCTCTGGTCAATGAGGGACAGAACAAACTTACAGAAAGCAGGTGGCGGCATGGACAATACTCCCCAGTATGTGATCGAAATGCTTCACATCACCAAGGAGTTTCCCGGCATCAAGGCCAACGATGACATTACGCTGCAGTTGAAGAAGGGCGAGATCCACGCTTTGCTGGGCGAGAACGGCGCCGGCAAATCTACACTGATGAGCGTTCTTTTCGGTCTGTACCAGCCGGAGGCCGGTGAGATCCGCAAGAACGGCCAGAAGGTGGAGATCACCGACCCCAACGTGGCGACGGCACTGGGCATCGGCATGGTGCACCAGCACTTCAAGCTGGTGGACGTCTTTACCGTGCTGGACAACATCATTCTGGGCGCGGAGACCACGAAGCTGGGCTTCATCCAGAAGAAGGAGGCCCGCAAGAAGGTGGAAGAGCTGTCCGCCCACTACGGCCTGAAGGTGGATGTGGACGCCAAGGTGGAGGACATCACCGTCGGCATGCAGCAACGCGTGGAGATTCTGAAGATGCTCTACCGCGACAACGAGATCCTGATCTTTGACGAGCCCACCGCCGTGCTGACGCCCCAGGAGATCGAGGAGCTGATGCAGATCATGAAGAATCTGGCGGCTGAGGGCAAGTCTATCCTCTTCATCTCCCATAAGCTCAACGAGATCATGGAGGTCTCCGACCGGGTCACCGTGCTGCGGAAGGGCCGCTATATCGGCACCGTCAACACCTGCGACACCAACAAGCAGGAGCTGTCCAACATGATGGTGGGCCGCCCCGTGCAGCTGGAGGTGGTGAAGGATCCCGCCAGGCCCGGCGAGGAGGTGCTGCGGGTGGAGGATCTGTGCGTGGCCTCCCACACCCACAAGCGCAACGCCGTCAACCACGTCAGCTTTGACGTCCGCGCCGGTGAGATCGTCTGCATCGCCGGTATCGACGGCAACGGCCAGACGGAGCTGATCCACGGCCTGACCGGCCTTGATAAGTCCACCGGCCGCATCACCCTGTGCGGCAGGGATATCTCCCACGCCTCCATCCATCAGCGCGGCGGCAATATGAGCCATATCCCGGAGGATCGCCACAAGCACGGCCTGATCCTGGACTTCACGCTGGAGGACAACATGGTGCTGCAGCGCTTCAACGAGCCGCAGTTCCAGAACCACGGCTTCATCAAGCGGGACGCCGTGCGGCAGTACGCCCAGCACCTGATCGAGCAGTACGACGTCCGCAGCGGCCAGGGCCCCGTCACCGTGGCCCGCAGCATGTCCGGCGGCAACCAGCAGAAGGCCATCATCGCCCGTGAGATCGACCGGGACAAGTCCCTGATCGTGGCGGTGCAGCCCACCCGCGGCCTGGACGTGGGCGCCATCGAGTATATCCACGGCCAGCTGGTGGCCGAGCGGGACCGCGGCAAGGCGGTGCTGCTGGTCTCTCTGGAGCTGGACGAGGTCATGAGCCTGTCTGACCGCATCCTCGTGGTGTACGAGGGCGAGATCGTGGGCGAATTTGACCCCAAACAGATCACCGTGCAGGAGCTGGGCCTCTACATGGCCGGCGCCAAGCGCGCGGAGAAAGCGGGTGAAACGGCATGAAAGAAAAGCTATCCAGCCTGTACGCCAAAGATGGCACCAAGAAACTGATCTCCTCCCTGATCTCCATTCTGGTAGGTCTGCTGGTGGGTGGTATCGTGGTGGCCATCGTGGGCGCCTTCAACAGCAAGATCTCCGGCGCGGGCATCTGGGACGGCATCCGCCTGATCTTCGCCGGTATCCTGAACACCGGCCGTGACGCCGCCGGTTCCCTGACCTGGGGCTTCAACGCCCAGAACATCGGCAATATGCTGTTCCGCGCCACGCCGCTGATCATGACCGGTCTGTCCGTGGCCATTGCCTTCAAAACGGGCCTGTTCAATATCGGCGCGCCGGGCCAGTACCTGATGGGTACGCTGGCGACCCTGTATATCGCGCTGGGCATCCCCTCTGAGTCCGTGTCTCCCGCGCTGATCTGGCTGCTGGCCTTCCTGGGCGGCATGCTGGCAGGCGCGCTGTGGGGCGCGATCCCCGGCCTGCTGAAGGCACTGCTGAACATCAATGAGGTGCTGGCCTGCATCATGACCAACTGGATCGCCGCCAACCTGGTGACGTGGATGTTCGACATCAGCAACTTCAAGAACATGGTGGAAAACACCAAGTCCGGCTATATCTACAAGACCACCTACAACAACGTGGCCACCCCCAAGATGGGTCTTGACCACCTGTTCCCCAACTCTCAGGTGAACGGCGGTATCCTGGTGGCCATTCTGCTGGCCATCGTGGTTTACATCATCATGGAAAAGACCACCTTCGGCTATCAGCTGAAAGCCTGCGGCTCCAACCGCCACGCCGCCCGCTACGCGGGCATTCCCGACAAGCGCAACATCGTGCTGTCCATGGCCATCGCCGGTGCGCTGGCCGGTACCGGCGCGGCGCTGTACTGGCTCAGCGGCAATACCGAGTTCTACTGGACCACCTACCAGTCCCTGCCCGGCGTGGGCTTCAACGGCATCCCCGTGGCGCTGCTGGCGGTGAACAACCCCATCGCCGTGATCTTCACCGGCATCTTCATGGCCATGCTGGATATCGTGGGTATGCAGCTGACCAACCTGACCGCCTATAACGAGTACATCACCGACGTGATCATCTCCGTGATCGTGTACCTGTCCGCCTTCTCTCTGGTGATCCGCATGATGCTGACCGGCCGCAAGAAGCACAAGGCCGTTGTTACTGAGACCGCCACCACCGCGGACGTACCTGCCGAGGCGGCGGCACAATCCCTGGACGCACCGGAGGAGCCGTCTCCGGACACAGACGCGGATACTGAGAAAGGAGGGGAGGAAGCATGACGTTTCTGATCCAGCAAACATTGATCTATGCCATTCCCCTGATGATCGTGGCGCTGGCCGGTGTGTTTGCCGAGCGCAGCGGTATCATCAACTTGGCGCTGGAAGGTATCATGATCTTCGGCGCATTCATCGGCGTGCTGTTCGTCCGCGTGATGCAGCAGGCCCATGTTTTCGACGCGGCCAAGGCCGCCGGCAACTGGCTGGCCCTTCAGGGCTTCGAGCTGCTGGCCATGCTGGTGGCGGCGGTGTTCGGCGCGCTGTTCTCCCTGCTGCTGAGCTTCGCCTCCATCAACCTGCGGGCCGACCAGACCATCGGCGGCACCGCCCTGAACCTGATGGCGCCCGCGCTGGTGCTGTTCCTGATCCGTATCATCGCCAACCAGAACACCCTACAGATGGCCACCGGCGACTCCGCCAGCTGGTTCATGATCAAAAAGACCACGCTGGGCTTTGCCAAGACCGACGATCTGGGCTTTCTGGGCAATACGTTCCTGCACAAGGTGTATCTGGCCACCTACATCTGCCTGATCATCTTTGTGGTGCTGTCCATCCTGCTGTATAAGACCCGCTTCGGTCTGCGGCTGCGCTCCTGCGGTGAAAATCCCCAGGCGGCGGACTCGCTGGGCATCAACGTGTATAAGATGCGCTATGCCGGCACCACCATCTCCGGCGCGCTGGCCGGTATGGGCGGCTTCGTCTACGCACTGACCACCGCCAACTGCTCCTCCAACGGCGACGTGGCGGGCTTCGGCTTCCTGGCGCTGGCCGTTATGATCTTCGGCAACTGGAAGCCCCTGAACATTGCGGGCGCTTCCCTGCTGTTCGGCCTGTTCAAGTGCATCGCCGCCGCCTACTCCAGCTTGGACATCAACGGCGACGGTGTGTACTGGCTGGCGGAGATCGGCATCAGCTCCCACCTGTACCGCATGCTGCCCTATATCATCACCCTGATCGTACTGGCCTTCACCTCCAAGAAGTCCCGCGCACCCAAGGCGGAGGGCATCCCCTACGACAAGGGCCAGCGTTGACCATTGCTTTATCAAAAAGGACGCTATCCGTTGATGGCGTCCTTTTTTGCGGGATCCCCCTTGCGCGGGTAGGCTTTCACGGGTATAATGGCGGCAGGAATACCATCGGAAAGGAAGGCTTTTGCCATGAAAGCATTGCTTATCAACGGCAGCCCCCACGAGAAAGGCTGCACCTATACCGCCCTGGCAGAGCTGGCCAGAACGCTGGAGGCCGAGGGCATCGAGGCGGAGATCGTACAGGCCGGTAAGACCAACATCTCCTGTAACGCCTGCGGTGTCTGTAAGAAAACCAACCGCTGCGTTCACGACGACCTGGTGAACGAGGTGGCCCAGAAGTTCAACGAGGCCGACGCGCTGGTGATCGGCTCGCCGGTGTACTACGCTTCTCCCGCCGGTGGGGCCATCTCCTTTATGGACCGGCTGTTTTTCAGCACGCCCTGGATCAACAAGACCATGAAGGTGGGCGCGTCGGTGGTGTCCTGCCGCCGGGGCGGCAATACCGCCACCTTTGACGCGCTGAACAAATACTTCACCATCTGCGGCATGCCCATCGCCAGCAGCCAGTACTGGAACATGGTGTACGGCAACACGGCCGAGGAAGTCATGCAGGACAAGGAGGGTCTTCAGACCATGCGGACGCTGGGCCGCAACATGGCCTTCCTGATGAAGAGCATCCAGCTGGGCAAGGCGCAGTTCGGCCTGCCGGAGAAGGAGCCTGTGGTCACCACCAGCTTCCACCATTGATCTCTCCCGCGGGCATCCTGCGGGCCGCTCCCGCCCTCGACACCCGAAAGGTGTCGAGGGCGGCGTTCGTTTCGATCCCTTCCACAGCCTCTATACAAAAAGGAAGGACCGCCGTTTGGCGGTCCTTTTCTTATAGGTGTGATCGTCCACAGGCTTTGTTGTCACCGCCGTGCATCGGGCAGTTCGTTCTTCACATACCTCTCCCACACGTTCAGGCGGTCGCTCTCGTCGATCTGCCGCAGCACTCTGGCAGGCACACCGGCAGCAATGCTGTTGGGTGGGATGTCCCGGGTCACCACCGCACCGGCGGTGATGATGCTGCCCGCCCCGATGGTCACACCGCCGCACACCGTCACACCGGCGCACAGCCAGCTGTGATCCCCGATGGTGATGGGCTGGGCGTACTCCAGCTCATGGCAGCCGTTGGGATAATCCGTATAGGCCCGCTCCTCCGCAACGAATGGATGGTTCGGCGTAGCCAACGTCACATTGGGACCGATGAGGACGTTGTCCCCCAGTGTGATAGGCGCCACATCCAGAAATACGCTGCTGTAGTTGACGAAGCAATTCCGCCCCACATGGATGTTCACGCCGTACTCGCAGTAAAAGGGTGCAAACGCCTCGAAATTCTTCCCCTTTGCGGAAGGGAGCAGTCGCTCCAGCGCCCGCTGCTTGGCCTTGCCGCGCCACAGAGGGATGCGGTTGAACCGGTCACAGCGGATCATGCCTGCCCGGTGCCGTTTTGCGATCTCCGGATCGGCGGAATTATAGAGCCGTCCCGACACCATACGCTCCCATTCACTGATCGTTGTTTTCATCCTCATCCACTCCTTCCTGTGAAAAACGCCGCGCACCGATGAAGGTGCGTGGCGAAAAAAGGATGCGATGCTCCAGACAAATCCACACTGATTTTGGAGCTTTATTGTAACACGGGACAATCGTATTTGTCAACCGCTGCAAAAGGATAACCTCCAAAAGCCCATGGCTTTTGGAGGTAGGTGGAGCAGGGTACGGGAATCGAACCCGCCTCCTCGGCTTGGGAAGCCGATGTACTACCGATGTACGAACCCTGCAAGTGGAGTTATCATACCACACTTTACTGTCTATTGCAAGGCGAAAATCGCCGGGGCGCGCACTTTTCCCCCGACGCATAGGCCAAGCCCGGCAGGGCATAGGATGGCACCAAAGAAACAAGGAGGGCTTGCGGTATGAAACGAGCGGCGGGATTTCTGGCGGCATTGGTGTTGGTGTGGGGCATGGCGGTGCCCTGCTGGGGCGTGGAGCTGACGCTGACCTCCCACGCGGCGCTGCTGATGGAAAAGACCACGGGGCAGATCCTCTATGCCCAGAATGAGCACGAGGCGCGGCCGCCGGCCAGCGTCACCAAGATCATGACGGTGCTGCTGACCATGGAGGCCATCGACAGCGGCCGCATCGCCCTGGACGACATGGTGACCGTCAGCGCCTACGCCGCCGGGATGGGCGGCAGCCAGGTATTTCTGGCGGAGGGCGAGCAGATGTCAGTGGACGATCTGCTGAAGGCTGTGTGCGTCTCCTCCGGCAACGACGCGGCGGTGGCGCTGGCGGAGCATGTGGCGGGCGTGACGGAGCTGTTCGTGGAGCAGATGAACAACCGCGCCCGGGAGCTGGGCATGAACGACACCCACTTTGTCAACTGCACCGGCCTGACGGCGGAGGGCCACGTCACCTCCGCCTACGACATCGCCCTCATGAGCCGGGAGCTTCTGCTGCACCATCCGGAGGTGCGGAATTACACCACCATCTGGATGGACACCCTGCGCAGCGGCACCTTCGGGCTCAGCAACACCAACAAGCTGATCCGCTTCTATGACGGGGCCACGGGGCTGAAAACCGGCTTTACGCAGGAGGCAGGCTACTGCATCAGCGCCACGGCGGAGCGGGACGGCATGGAGCTGATCGCCGTCATCATGAAGGGGAACACCTCCGACAGCCGCAACGCCGACGCGAAAACCCTGCTGAACTACGGCTTCTCCACCTACGCGCTGGTGGATGTCCAGCCGGAGGAGCCGCTGCCCGTCCTGCCGGTGGTGCTGGGTACGGCGGACACTGTGTCCGCCGTGCTGCCGGAGGAGGGCCGCACGCTGCTGCTGGAGAAATCCCAGACCGGCGGCCTGGCCCAGACGGTGGAGCTTCCTGAGACGGTGGCGGCGCCGGTGTGCGCCGGTGACCGGCTGGGCACCCTGACCGTCAGCCGGGAGGGGACTGTGGCGCTGGCCATCCCCATCGTGGCGGGAGAGACGGTGGAGCGCCTTACCTGGAGCGAAACGGTGACCCGGATGCTGCGCACCGCGATTTTCTGCGGATAAACGCAAAGTTCCCCTTGTTTTTTCCCCACGGGCGTTGTAGTATTATACTTTAAGAATACGTTATTTGCACATAGGAGGCGCATAGTATGATCAAGGTCGACCTTACCAATATCCAGAGCTTTCTGCGGCTGCCCTACGAGGCGGCGCTGTCTCCCCGCCTGAAGATCGCCCACAGCCATTTGCAGCTGGGCGACGGCACCGGCGGCGAGTTCACCGGCTGGGTGCATCTGCCCCGGGACTATGACCGGGCGGAGTATGACCGCATCAAGGCGGCGGCAAAAAAGATCCAGAGCGATTCCCAGGCACTGGTGGTCATCGGCATCGGCGGCTCCTATCTGGGCGCACGGGGCGTGATCGAGTGTCTGTGCTCCCCCAACTATAACCTGAAGAAGAAGGACACCCCCAACATCTACTTCATGGGCAACGGCCTCAGCAGCGAGGCGCTGACCGAGGTGATGGAACTGGTGAAGGACGTGGACTTCTCCGTCAACGTGATCTCCAAGTCCGGCACCACCACCGAGCCTGCCGTGGCCTTCCGCTTCTTCCGCGACCTGCTGGAGCAGCGCTACGGCAAGGATGAGGCTGCCCGCCGCATCTACGCCACCACTGACGCCCACAAGGGCGCGCTGAAGTCTCTGGCGGACGCCAACGGCTACGAGACCTTCGTAGTGCCCGACGACATCGGCGGCCGTTACAGCGTACTGACCGCCGTGGGCCTGCTGCCCATTGCCGCCGCCGGTATCGACATTGACGCGCTGATGGCCGGCGCGCAGGAGATGATGGAGACCTGCGCCGCCGGGGATATGGAGCGCAATCCCGCGTGGCACTATGCCGGTGCACGGTATGAGCTGTACCGCATGGGCCGCAAGATCGAGATCCTGGCCGCCTATGAGCCGTCCTTCCGGTTCATGGCCGAGTGGTGGAAGCAGCTGTACGGCGAGAGCGAGGGCAAGGAGGGCAAGGGCCTGTTCCCCGCCAGCGTGGAATTTACCGCCGACCTGCACTCCATGGGCCAGTACATCCAGCAGGGCGAGCGCCACCTGTTCGAGACGGTGGTGCGCTTCGGCCCCTCCGCCCGGCAGCAGGAGGTCCCCTTTGACGAGGGCAACGGCGACGGCCTGAACTTCCTTGCCGGAAAGAGCATGGACTTCATCGCCCGTCAGGCCATGGACGGCACGCTGCTGGCCCATGTGGAGGGCGGCGTACCCAACATCATCGTCCAGACCGGCAGCAAGGACGCCCATACCCTGGGCGAGCTGATCTACTTCTTCGAGTATTCCTGCGGCCTGAGCGGCTATCTGCTGGACGTGAATCCCTTTGACCAGCCCGGCGTGGAGGCCTATAAGAAGAACATGTTCGCCCTGCTGGGCAAGCCCGGCTATGAAGAACTGCGGGAGACTTTGCTGAAAAAGCTGAAACGTTAACCGTTTTGTCATTGCTTTTTCAGGGCGGTTATGCTATGCTATCCTTAGGAGCATAACCACCTCCTATCATGGATAAAGGAGTGATTTCTTATGGTTAGATTGATTATGGGCGCCAACGGCGCAGGCAAGACGAAGCAGCTGATCGAGCTGATCCATTCCGCCGTGGAAAGCGAGAACGGAAGCGTCGTGTGCATCGAACCCAGCGCCGACATGACCTACGACATCAGCTATAATGTCCGTCTGGTCAACGCCAGCGAGTATAATGTGAATAATTATGAGTGTCTGCGGGGCTTTATCAGCGGCCTGTATGCGGGCAATTACGATATTTCCCATGTGTTCGTGGACAACCTGTGCAAGATCGCGGGCGACAAGGATCTGCAGGCGGTAGAGGACTTCCTGGGCTGGCTGGATCGCTTCAGCAACGCCAACGACGTGAAGTTCACCGTCACCATCAGCGCTGATGAGGATTCCGCCACCGAGGGGCTGCGTCAATACACCTGAGCACTTTTCCGACATACGAAAATCCCGGCATACGCCAATGGCGTATGCCGGGATCTTTTTATGCTCTTTTATGCGATTTATATCTGGCATTAGCAAAAACTGTCTCTGTCCATAACCGCACATTTCTTTATCGCATTTAATTGCTAAAGCGAAAATCGGCCGTTTTTTAGAACTTATACACAATTTTTGCATATGTTAACTGTTCAAATCGACGAAACTTGTGCTTGACAAGTCGGAAAAATTGCAGTAACTTATTGCATTATTTTTAAGGAGGTCTTATGAATGGTACACTATAACCTTTTAAAGCTGACGAAAGATGCGAATGTGACAGAGATCTATTTCCGCTGCCGCAAGGTTTATGCCGAGTTGGAAAAGGAGCTCCCTTTTCTGCACGGCGCAGAGGTGTACCGCTGTGAGACCACACGGGATTCCAACGCGGATATCATGATGGTCATGCAGTTGGATGGGCCGGAATATCTCAACGACTATCTGAAGCATCCCAAGCATCTGGCCCTCGTAAACGATATGAAGGACTATGTGATGGATCGCATGTCATTTGATGAAAAAGAAGCCTGTTGAACAGGGTGGAAGAGAAAGGAATCATAATCATGGAAAAGAAAAAATCCGCAGTCCCCGCATTTCTGGGCGTGGCCGCCGTATGGCTGGGCAGCCACTTCGGCCCCGGCTTCGCCACCGGTGCTTTCAGTGTCAAATGGTATGTGAAGTACGGCTGGGTGGGTCTTATAACGCCCCTGCTGGCTATGCTGATCACCGGCGGCGTTATGTACTACATGCTGGAGTACGCCCGCGCTCACAGCACCCCCAGCTACCGCCCCTTTGCCAAGTCCTGCTATGGTGACAAATTCGGCAGCGTGGTGTCCATTCTGTATGATATCTGCTTCCTGATGACCATGATGTGTGCCGGCGGTCTGGCTTTCGCCGGTGAGGGCAAGCTGCTGGAGGGCTTCCTCGGCATCAACTACTGGGTCACCGCCGGGGTCACCATTCTGATCTCCGCGCTGCTGTGCCTGTATGGCTCCAAGCTGCTGGCAAAGTCCTCCGGCTATATGATGTACGCCATCATCGGCGTCGTCGTGCTGATCACCGTTTTGTCCCTTGTCTGCGGTGACTGCGACGTGGCGGGCGCCTTTGCCGGTTCCGCCGCCAATGCCAAGGACACCAGCTTCCTGCATGCCATTCTGGGCGCGATGCAGTACGGCTGCTTCCAGTCTACTATCGTATTCAATGTTATGTCCGTGTCCGATGTGCTGAAGGATAAGGCCGAGTCCCGCAAGGCCATCATCGCCGGTTATATCATCACCGTGGTACTGATGGTCTGCCTGATCTTTACCCTGTTCAGCTATACCAATGTGTTTGATGTCTGCGCCGAAACGCTGCCTGTCATGTCGGTACTGAACCGCCTGAACATGAAGTGGCTCCAGTGGCTGTATGTGGTTCTGATGACGCTGGCTGTGCTGACCAGCGCCGCAGGTCTTGCCCATGCGGGCAACGTCCGGTTTGACGGCCTGTTCCGGTTTATCAAAAACGCACAGCTCAGACGCTTTGTCATTACCGCTATCCTGTTGGGCATTGCCGCCATTGGCGCTGCACTGGGCTTCCAGGCCATGCTGCAGCAGGGCACCTCCATCATCGGCTGGGCGTCCATCCCCATCATTGTGATCCCGGCCTTCACCTTCATTGCCGCCAAGGTACGCGCAGGAAAGTGATCTTGCCCGCGAAGCATATACAAAAAAGAGGAACCGTCCGGTTCCTCTTTTTCTGCTATAAGGCTGTCATCCCTTTGCGGGCGGCTGACCGCCGTCAGGACGCCCGCCGCCGGAGGGCATTTCCGGAGGCTGCCGGTCGTCGCCGGGCCGGAAATCGCCCATGCCGCCGTTGGGGCCGCCGCCCATACCGCCGAAGCCAGAGGAGATAGCGCCGCTCTGGGCCTCGGCGGTGAGGGTGGCCGTACCTGCGGAAAGGGTGTAGCTGCCCTCGTCGATCAGGTCAGGAGATGAGAAGAGCAGGAAGCTGGCATTGCATGTCGCACTGCCGCTGTAAACCGTATTGCCGTCGCTTCCGGTGATGGCCAGGGCGCTGTCCTTGGTGATGGTGCTGCCGCCGCCGTTGGGGCTGCCCATGCCGCCGGAGGAACCGAAGGTAACGCAGGGCTGGGCAGCCGTCAGGTTCATGCCCATGCCGTTGCTGCCACCCGCCGCCAGCACCGTGCCGCCGGAGATCGTGATGGTGCCGTCGGCATCCAGCGGCTGGTTGTCCGCTGTGTTGGCCGTCCAGACGGTGACGCTGCCGCCAGTGATGGTCAGGTCGCCGTTGGAGTCAAAGCCGTCGCCGCTGGCAGAACAGGCCATGATGGTGCCGCCGGAGATATTCATGGTGAAGTCATAGCCGCTCAGGTCGGAGTTGGCGGCGTTGAGACAGTCGTCAGAGGAGGTGATGCTGATATCGCCGGAATAGATGTTCAGCGCCGCGCCCTCGATGCCCTCATAGCACTGGGTGATGGTGATAGCGGGGCCTTCCGTACCCTCCGCGCCGATGTTCAGGATGAGGTCGCTGTGGAGGGCGTCGTCAGCGGCGGAGATGGTCAGCGTACCGCTCTCTACGTTCAAGGTCTGCTCAGCATTGACGGCGTCGTTGACCGGAGCGTTGATGGTCAGCGTCAGCTCACGGATGGTCAGGGAGGCTTCGCCCTCCTCGGCGGTAGTCGCGCCGGACTTGATGCCGTTCTTGCCGTTGGCGGTGATGGTCAGGCTGCCGGTGCCGCCCAGCGTCACCCGAGAGCCGTCCTTGCACTTGATGACGGCGTTTTCCGCCGCTTCGTTGTCGGGGTATTCGTCGTCATTGTTCTTTGCGCTGTCTGTCAGGCTGTTGACGGAGCCCTCCGCCGCGATGATGGTGACCTCCGTGGACTTATTGCAGGTAATGGGTGCGGTGTCGGCGCTGGCGAGGGCCAATCCGTTCAGCACCAGCGTCACGCCGGTGGTGCCCTTTTTGATGGTGATGGAGCCGTCGGCGCAAGTGCCGGTCACAGCGTAGGTGCCTGCGCTGTCGATGGTCAGGGCCGTGCCGTCGATCTCATAGCCGTCAGTGCCATCCTGCGCGGTGATGCCGCTGTCGGCAAAAGTGAGAACGGTGGCGTCCTCTAAGGAATAGACCGTGCTGACCACCGGAGCGGTGGTATCGGTATTTGTATTGGTGTCGGCCGCCTGTGCGCCGCACCCCGCCAGCGACAGTGCCAGCGCCGCCGCGCAGAGGATGGATACAAGCTTTTTCATGGAAATGACCTCCTTCGTCATGGTTATATGCTGGAATGTTTCCGTTTCTGCTGTTGTGGCCTTATCATAATCCGGTATCCTAAAAGAAACCTAAAGAAAAAATCCGAATTTTCTTTAAGTTGGTTTTAGGCGGCGCAGGTATGATAGCGTCACAAAGGAGGTGCTCCCACATGGCAGCACAGATCAAAAACTGCTTTGAACGCTATGAAAAGAAGTACCGCCTGACGGCGGAGCAGCAGCGTCTGATACTGGAGGGCATGCGGCCCTATATGAAAAAGGATGCCTACGGCGCGTACACCATCTGCAATATTTATTATGATACCGACGACTGGCGGCTGATCCGGGCCTCGCTGGAGAAGCCGGTCTATAAGGAGAAGCTCCGTGTCCGCAGCTACGGCGTACCAGAGGAGAATGGCCGGGTGTTCGTGGAGCTGAAAAAGAAGTATGACGGCGTGGTATACAAGCGCCGCATCACCACCGAAGCCCGCGAGGCCGCTCCCTTTCTGGCCGGAGCTGTCCCCAACGGCCACGGCCAGATCGGACAGGAGCTCCTGTGGTTCCAGCAGCGCTACGGCGCAAAGCCCAGGGTGTTCATCGCCTATGACCGGCTGGCCTTCGCCGGGATCGACGATTCGGAGCTGCGCATCACCTTTGACACCAACCTGCGGTGGCGGGACACCGCGCTCGACCTGCGGCTGGGCGACTACGGCGCGCCTATCACCGACCCCGGCATGATATTGATGGAGATCAAGCTGCCGGGGGTGTGTCCCCTGTGGCTCAGCCAACTGCTGTCCCGCGCGGAGGTGTTCCCCACCTCCTTCTCCAAATACGGCTATTGCTACCAACACCACATCTTACCCAAGGAGGGACGTATCTGTGCTTAACTCGATCATTGGAACGGAACTGACGCTTTCCGCGTTTCTCATCTGCACCGCCGTGTCGCTGGCGCTGGGCATCGGCCTTGCGCTGGTGTCCCGGTTCCGGGCATACGCTACCCAGAGCTTTGCCGTCACGCTGGCCATCCTGCCGGTGGTGGTGCAGGTGGTCATTATGCTGGTCAACGGCAACATCGGCGCCGGTGTGGCGGTGGCCGGTGCTTTCAGTCTGGTGCGCTTCCGCTCAGCCCCCGGCACGGCCCGCGAGATCGGCGTACTGTTTCTGGGCATGGCCATCGGCCTTGCCACCGGCATGGGCTATGTGGGACTGGCGGCGCTGACCTTCGTCATCGTGTCCGCCGCGCTGCTGGCGCTGACGGCGCTGCACTTCGGCCAGCATGACAGCGGCGAGCGGAGCCTGAAGATCACCATTCCGGAGAATCTGGACTATGAGGGGCTGTTTGACGATCTGTTTGACCAGTACACCAAGGCCCACACACTGGTGAAGGTGAAAACCTCCAACATGGGGACGCTGTACGAATTGGAGTACCGCGTCACCCTGCGGTCGGACAGCGTTCCCAAGGCGTTTCTGGACGCGCTGCGGTGCCGCAACGGCAATCTGAACATCGTCTGCGGCCGGGAAATGGTCAAGGACGCGCTGTAAGCTTGCATTTCCCCAAGCATTTCACTATACTATCCCTATCAAACTGTACGAGGTGATGACCCATGCGGCTGCTGATCGCGGAGGACGAGCTGGATCTGGCGGAGGCCCTGACGGTCTTTTTTGAGAAAAACCACTTCTCCGTGGACGCCGTCCACAACGGCTTCGACGCCTATGAATACGCCTCCTCCGGCGGATACGACGGCGTGATACTGGACGTGATGATGCCAAAGATGAACGGCATTCAGGTGCTGGGGCGGCTGCGTGCCGAGGGCTGCAAGACCCCCATCATGATGCTGACTGCCAAGGGCCAGAAGGATGACCGCATCACCGGCTTCAACGCCGGGGCCGACGACTATCTGCCCAAGCCCTTCGACCCCGACGAGCTGCTGAGCCGTGTGCGGGCCATGCTGCGCCGCAGCGAGGCCTATCAGCCGTCGGTGCTGTCCTGCGGCGACGTGACACTGGACCCGTCCACGGGGCTGCTGTCCTGCGGCGGACAGTCGCTGCGGCTCAGCGGGCGGGAGTTTCAGGTGATGGAGCTGTTCCTCCGCAATCCCCGGCAGGTGTTCTCCGCCGAGCGGATCATGGAGCGCGTCTGGGGCTGGGATAACGAGGCGGAGATCAACGTGGTGTGGGTCAACATCTCCAACCTGCGGAAAAAGCTGAAAGCCATCGGCTCAAAGGTGTCCCTGCGGGCCAACCGGGGACTGGGCTACGCCCTGGAGGATGAGACATGATCAAGATCAAACGCCTGCGCAACCGGTTTATCCGCATCGCCACGCTGTCGGTGGCGGCGGTGATGCTGCTGCTGACGGCGATCCTGAACGTGGCCAACTACGTCTCCACCGACGCCGACCTGCGCAGCACCCTGACCCTGATCTACGAAAATCAGGGCACCATTCCCCTCTCCGGCAGTACGGACACGATACCGGAGCCCTCCGGCGGCGACGTGCCGCCGCCTGTACCGCCCCAGGGAAAGCCCATTGGACGGGACGGCCATTTCACGCCGGAGACTCCCTTCTCCACCCGTTACTTTGTGCTGCGCTATGACGCGGACGGCACGCTAACGGACGCCGATCTCAGCAAGATCGCCTCCGTAACGGAGGACGATACCGCGCCATATCTGGCCGCCGCCCTGAAAAAGGGCGAGGGCTACGGCTACTGCGGCAGCTACCGCTTCTTTGCGGCCGCCGATGTGGACGGTCAGTACATGGCCATCTTTCTGGACAGCTATCAGCAGCTGCGCGCCATCCGCACGGTGCTGATCTGGTCGCTGGCCGCCGACGCGGGCTGTACGCTGCTGGTGTTCCTTCTGGTGGTGCTGCTGAGCCGCCGGGCCATCGACCCCATGGTGCGCAGCGCCCAGCAGCAGAAGCAGTTCATCACCGGCGCCAGCCACGAGCTGAAAACCCCCATCACCGTCATTGCCACCAGCCTGAAGGTGCTGGAGATGGAGGTGGGCCAGCAGAAGTGGATCGACAAGGCCCAGGCCCAGACGGAAAAGCTGACGGAGCTGGTAAACTCGCTGGTGACCCTCAGCCGCATGGACGAGGAAAACTCCCCCCTGAAAATGGAGCCGTTCCCCATCAGCGGCGCGGTAACGGAAACGGCGGAGTCCTTCCGGGAGCTGGCCCAGTCCGCAGGACACCCGCTGGTGCTGGCCATCCAGCCGGAGCTGGTCTATTCCGGCGACGAATACGCCGTGCGGCAGCTGGTGTCCATTCTGCTGGACAATGCGGTGAAGTATGCCGCGCCGGAGTCGCCCATCACCCTGTCGCTGGAAAAGAGCCGCCGGGGCGTGGTGCTGCGCTGCGGCAACCGCTGCGCCGAGCCGGACATCATCGACACCGGAAAGCTCTTCGACCGGTTCTATCAGGCTGACCCCTCACGGGGCGCGGGCGGCTTCGGCGTAGGGCTGTCCATCGCCCGGGGCATCGCCGAGGGCCACCACGGCGCCATCTGCGCCGCGCTCTCAGGTAACGCCATCGAATTCATCGCGGAGCTGAAATAAAAACACAGGGAAGCCCTTGGCTTCCCTGTGTTTTTATGCTTCATTGAAAATCGTACGCAGCACCTCATCCTTTGTGATTCCGCCGAACATCTCCGCCATGGGCTGGCTGTCCAGCACCGGGGACACCGCGTCCTCCCGATAGGCCACGCCCTCCAGCGCCCGGCACAGCGGCGTGGTATCCGTCAGGCTGAGGAAATCTCCGTAGAAGCGGATCTCGGTGATAACGCCATGATCCACGGAAACGCCCACCTCCAGCCGTCCTCCGGCAAAGTAGCTGCGCTTCACCATGTCGAACTTGGGCGAGCGGCCATACGTCCACTCCCAGGTACGATACTTCTCGTCGGCCAGTTTGGCGACCTGGGCCAACTCGTCCGCCGTCAGGGCGCTCTGCACCAGTCCGGTCCCGGCCAGCTGCTTCTTCAGGTACGCCCAGAATTCCGGAAGCGCCATGTCCACCGGCAGGAATTCCCGGATATTGCCGATGCGGCTCTTCACCGACTTGGCGCTCTTGGAGGTGAACTTTGCCTGATCCACCCGCAGGGCTCCGGCGATCATCTCCGGCCGGGAGTCAAACAGCAGCGTGCCGTGGTGCAGGATGCGGCCCTGAATGATGCGCTGAGCCGTGCCGGACACCTTGCGGCCCTCCACCAGAATGTCGTTGCGGCCGGACGCCTCGGCATGCAGGCCAAGCCCCTGCAGCGCCTCCACAATGGGACGGGTGAAGCGGTCCATGGTCAGCCGCTCCGCCGCGCCGGAATCGGTAATGAACGAGTAGTTCAGGTTGCCCAGATCGTGATAGACCGCGCCGCCGCCGGTGCCGCGCCGCACCACCGTGACATGGTGCTCCTTGACAAAAGCGGGGTCGATCTCCTGAGCGGTGTTCTGATTCTGCCCCACCACGATGGTGTTGTCATTCTGCCACAGCAGCAGATAGTCACCCGTTGTGTGATGAGTCAGCACATACTCCTCAAACGCCAGATTGTAGGCGGGGTCCGTGCTGCCGGTCTCCAGATACGTTACCGTGCTCATATTTTTGCCTCCTGTTCATCGGTGTGGGGTCGTCACTTCGCTCACATTATAGCAAAAATTTCCATTTTCCGCAATCTTTTTTCGGTCACCCGGAAGCATTTTCTCCGAAATGCGGCATCATCAGCGCCGTGTCGGGTTCAATGCCCTTCTTTCCCTCCGGCAATGTCTCATACCCGCTTTTCAGCCATATTATCGTAACGCCGCGGATCGTCAAGTGGCTGTCCGTCCGGTACCAGCCGGGAAAACGCCCTATTCCCATCGGAAGAAACGAACGACAAGGATCGTACAAAGGGCGGTAAGGCCCAGCATGACACAGACCGGCAGCAAATGTGCAGCCTTCCGTTTTCATAGCTTGCCGTGATGACGCCGCCCATCTTTTCCACCAGCAGCCTGGCGATGGACAGCCCCAGCCCGGTGGCATCCCGGGCGGTCTCCACCGTATAAAAGCGGTCAAACAGCCGCTCGGCCTGCACCCGGCTCAGGGACGGCGCGCTGTTGGAAAATGTGACCGTACCGTCCGGCAGCAGGCTGACCGCAAGGTCGCCGTCCGCGTATTTGACGGCGTTGCTCAGGATGTTGTCGAACACCCGCCGCAGCGCCGCGGCATCCAGCTGCCGCGCCACCGCCTGCTCCGGCATACGGATCTCCGGCGTGATGCCCCGGGCGGACAGGGCGCCGTAAAACCCGGCAAGGCTCTGCTCCAGCACGTCGTTCAGGCAGACGGACTCCTTTTTCAGGGCATCCGCCGTGGATGTAATGACGGAGTAGCGGAACAGTTCCTCCGTCAGGCTCCGCATGGCGTCTGTCCGTTCCCGGATAACGGCAAGATACCGTACAGTCTTTTCCGACTGCGGCTCCTGCTCCAGCAGATCCAGATACCCGCACACCGCCGTCAGCGGCGTGCGCAGATCGTGGGAGATGTTGGTGACGGCGGCGGTCAGCTCGTCGTTCCCCGTTTGCAGCCGCACGCGCTCCCTGCGGAGGGCGTACAGCTGCCGGTTGATCCGGGCGGCCAGCGCCCGGACGGTCCTGTCACCGGTGGAAATGGAGATCAGGGTATTCGTGTCCGTCCCCAGTTTTTCCTCCAGCTCCTCCGCCACCTCACGGATGGAACGGCGCAGCGACAGCAGGTAAAGCAGCAGGAAAAGAACACCCATCGCAAGGGCACAGGTCAGAACGATCCACGGAAGCTCCATAGTAAACTCCTTATTTCAGATCTTTTCGTTTGAAGATCGCCATGCCGGCGGCGCTGACCAGCAGCGTAATGCCTGCCGAGGCGCAAAGGGAGACGACCGGATGGGTCAGTTCCTGATTGGCCAGCAGGATCGCCTGTCCGGAGGGCAGCGCGTCCACAGCGAACTGATATACGGTTCGCAGCGTGCCGGAGATATAGTCGGGGTTGGGCTCCGGCTCGCCCACCTCAAAGCCGTTTTCCGTCATGATGGCGGCGGAGGTCGTCTCCGGCTCGCACAGGGCATTATAGAAGCTGCTGCCCAGGATCAGCAGTGCCAGCGCCAGCAGGATAGCGGCCACGCCGGACACGGCGCGGTTGGTGACCAGCAGGCACAGCGGCGTCAGGATGGCGGCCTCCGCCACAGTCAGCAGCAGGATCGCGGCGGCACACAGCAGCAGCGTTCCCGCCGGGGCGGCGAACCAGCCGAATTTGGCCACGCCGACCACCACGCTGGCCGCCCATGCCAGCAAAATGGCGAAGCAGCCGATGACAGCGGTGATCAGATAGGCGCCGTATACCGCGCGCCGCGAGTGGCCCACGACCAGCTTGTTGCGCATGGTGCCGTCCTGATATTCGATCCCCAAAAAGAGGCCGATAAAGGCCGTGTGCAGAATGGACAGGAAGGGCAACAGCTGCAAAAACGCATCATCCAGTGTCCGCATGTTTTCGTTGTCCACGCTGAGCCGCAGCAGGAAAACGGCGGAAATGACAAAGGCGGCCGCCATGCACAGCCACAGCACACGGCTCCGGCGCAGGCAGAACAGGTCGGCTCTCAGCAGCTTACGCATGGCGCACACCTCCCATCAGGTTCATATAAAAGCTCTCAAGACTTTCGTCCCGTTCCTTCATGCTGTGGATGGCGCAGTTCTCCTTCCGCGCCGCCTCGGCCAGCGCGGTGACCGGAACATCGGTGAAAACGTCCACCCGGATATCGTCCACAACGCGGTATTCCGCGCCGAAGCCGTCCAGCACCCGCGCCAGTATCCGGCTGCTGTCAGCCTCCACACGGGTGCACTTGCGGCAGTGGGCTTCCAGCTCCCCGGCGCTCATCTCCTTTACCATGCGCCCGCCGTCGATAAAGCCGTAGTGGGTGGCAAGGCGGGAAAGCTCGTCAAGGATGTGGCTGGAGATCAGCACGGTGATGCCGTACTCACGGTTGAGCTTCAGGATCAGCTCCCGCATTTCGATGATGCCCTGAGGGTCCAGGCCGTTGACCGGCTCATCCAGCACCAGAAAGTCCGGATTCCCCGCCAGGGCCACAGCGATGCCCAGCCGCTGGCGCATGCCCAGCGAAAAGTTTTTCGCTTTCTTTTTCCCCGTACTGTCCAATCCCACCAGATGCAGCAGCTCCGGGATGCCGTCTGTCGAGGGCATGCCCAGCACCAGATACTGCTGACGGAGGTTTTCCTCCGCTGTCATATCCATGTAGATGGACGGCGTTTCCACCACCGCGCCCATCCGGCGGCGGCACCGCCCGATGCGCTCGTCGGTATTCTTCGCGCCGTACAGGGTAAAGCTGCCGCCCGTGGGCTCCTGCAAGCCGCAGATGAGACGGATGAGCGTGGTCTTACCCGCGCCGTTTCTTCCCACAAAGCCGTAGATCGCGCCCCTGGGGATATGCATATCCAGACCATTCAGCGCCGCGAAATCACGGTAGCGCTTGCAGAGCCCGTTGGCTTCCAGCACATATTCCATGTGATGTACCTCCTTTGCTTGATGGGCCTATGGTATCAGGCAAAGCTCAAGAAAGCGGTCAAGAATATCCTCCAGAAATGGTCAAGATTCTGCATGCAGGCGGAACCCGATGCCCCAGACCGCCTCCACATACTCCCGGCCCGCCGCGGCCCGCAGCTTGCCCCGCAGGTTTCTGATGTGGGTCTTCAGCGAGTTTTCCGTGCAGTCCGGCGTGTCGGCGCTGATGCGGTCCAGCAGCACGGACTTCGCCAGCACCTGGCCGGGATTCTGCATCAGCAGCTTCAGAATGGCGTATTCCGTCCGGGTCAGCTGCACCGCCGCGCCGTCGGCCCGGACTTCGTGGGTGGCTGTGTCCAGCGTCAGACCGCCGCAGGTATAGACCGCCGCCAGCGGAGAGCGGACCGCTTCCCGCAGCCGCACGGCCACACGGGCCAGCAGCTCCTTGGTATCAAAGGGCTTGGTGAGATAGTCCGCCGCGCCGCCCAGCAACAGATCCACCTTATCCTGCACGGCGGCCCTGGCGCTGACCACGATGACGGGAATACCCTGTATCTTCGGCAGCACCTCCTCGCCGCTGAGGCCCGGCAGCATTAAGTCAAGTAAAATGAGGTCGGGGCGGCTTGATTTCAGCAGCAGAAGCGCCTCCGTCCCGGAGTAGGCCCGCTGCACGGCGTAGCCCGCCCGCTCCAGCACCTCCTGCTCCAGATTCCCGATGGCGGCGTCATCATCAATGATCAGAATCGTCTGCATTTCGTCCCTCTTTTCCCGGCGCCGGTACCGCCTGTTCGGCGGGCGCCGTTTTTCAAAAATAAAGCGCAGCACATGATCGGCTCCGCGACCCGCACTGCGTCTCAGCGTCTGGCTTGGCTGGTTTTCATGATAAAATTCTTTACACGGCTGCCGGTGTTTTTCCGCCGGTCCTCCCGTATCACGCTTGAGGGCAGTAACCACCCGGCGACCTCCATTGTGATCGCCGGGTGGTCATTTGTCAAGAGGGCAGCAAGATCATTTTATGCTTCCGTCGCCGCCCATCAGCGCCGTCATCTCCTCGATGCGCTCCAGCGGGAACGGCGGCTCACACAGGGGCTTCATGGCGATGGACATCAGCTTCATGGGGTTATCGTCCGCCGCCACGCGGTTGGAGCTGAGTGCGCCGCAGCGCTTGCAGCGGTGGATGATGGCCCACTCGCCGCCCTTGCGTACCCAGACGGCGATGGGCTCCATGATGCCGCCGCAGTCGCTCTCCCGATCCCCCGGCTCGATGTCCACATGGAGACTGCTCAAGCAGTTGGGACAGTGGTTGCGGTGGTCACTTCCTGCGTTTTCCGGCGTGCACAGCCTGCCGCAGACCTTGCAGGTGAAGGCGTCATGGCAGGCGTGGGTCTTGTAGTAGCCCTTTTCAAAGGCTTTGCGTTTGTTTTCGCGGTTCATTTTTACTCCTCCTGAAGATGTGTTTTCCGTTCTCCGGGAGGAATGGCGTGTGAATGGATCTGCCAGACCTCCCGGTCAGGCCACACGCTCCAGTAACATGGTGCTCAGTTTCAAAAATTTCTCCTTACTTTTGATGAATATTTTCAGCGGTGTCAAAGACACCCAGTGCTGACACAGTATATCTCCGGCAGTCTTCCGCCGCGTCCGCGCAGAACAGGTGAAGTCCCAACGCCGCGTTGAAGCCCGTGGCGGCGAACACGCTGAAGCGCTCCACCACGCCGAAGTAGGCGGCAGGCACTAATTTCATCCCTGCCGCGCCCACCAGCATCATGCCGAGAGCGATGGCGGCGCATATGCCGTAGGAACGGCAGCCCCGATCCTTCACGCCCGCGGTGATGATAACGCTCAGCGACACAATGGACAGCAGCACCACCACGGCGGTGACCACCATGTGCATCACGTCCTGAAACGCACCGGCATAGCCGCTGTCGCTGAGGGGGAACATCCGGTAGCCGATGGCGGAGATCCACTCCATGACGGCAAACAGGTATATCCCGATGCGCAGCCGCTTTGTCCTCCGGCCCCGGATGCCGATGCACACCACCGTGACGCAGACCACCTCGCACACATTGTAAAAGGCGCTGAGCCGGTTCCACAGCGCCAGCGACGGCGCGTTGGCAGCGCTCAGGTCGCTGACGGCCTGCGCCATCCAGTTGTAGCCGGGGTAAGCCAGCGGCGCGAATACCACCGCCGCCGTATACGATAGAAAGCTGACGATACCCAGAAGGCCCAGCTTCTGTACCAGTGTTTTTTTCATAGGTGTTCCTTCTTATGCCTGCGTCTCCGTTGACGGCTTCTCGTGGACGAGACGGAAGAAAAGGCGGACATGGGCTTCCAGCGCGGCGAGACATTCCGCCTCCCGCTCCGGCTGGCGGTCGCAGATGGCGACCAGCGTCAGCACCGGGGCGACGTACATCATCGCCAGCGCGTCCGGGCCTTCCGCCGGTATCTCTCCGACCGCGATCAGCGCACGGAAAATCCCGGCATGGTAATCCACGACCCGCTCCACATACCGCCGGGAGTACAGCGCCGCCAGCTCCGGCGAGCGAAACTGCTCGATGGTCATCATGCGGCGGAAGCGGCTGATGGTCTCGTCGTGGAGGGAATACTCGAAGATCTGCCGCACCTTTTCAAACAGCGCGTCCGCGGCGATCTCCGTAAAGGCAGGGATGTCCTGCGTCACGTTCTGCACATGGATGTCGATCCGGTCGGTGTCCGCCTCATACTGGGCCGCCGTGGCTTCCACGATGGCGTCAAAAATGGCCCGCTTGCTGGGGAAGTGGTTGTAAAGTGAGGGCGCCTTGATACCCACCGCTTCCGCGATCTCACCCACGCTGACGGCGTCGTATCCCCGTGTGGAGAACAGCTCCAACGCCTTGTCCAGGATCTTCTGCCGTGTAGCTTCCTGCTTCATCCGTTTCCATCCTAACTAACATTCGTTAGCTGCATTTTAGCGCGAATGCCCGCACTTGTCAAGAGGTTCTTGAAACTCCCTGCCGCGATTCATTACTATCGCTCATGAATTCAATATGAAAGATGCGCTTTACAAATGTATCCTCCCGTGCTATGTTATACATACAGTCTAGTCAGCTGTACACAATCTTTTCCATTGCGAGGAACAACCTCAAACCACACCCGACCACCGCCCGTGGCCGGGTGCGGCTTTTTTGGCATATAAGAAGAACGCCGGCATTACTGCCGGCGTCCTTCTTTGGTAAAGAGGGGATATTACCAATACTTGGGATAACTGCTGGTGCTCTGCTGATGCTTGGCGTACTCCCACCAGGGGACCTGGCTGACGAAGTCCGTCAGCTTGTCCCAGAACTGGTCGGCCAGCGTACCCTTGTTCACATAGACCGTAACGATGTAGGTCTTAGTGCTGCCATCGTCCATGGTGGCCGTATAGGTCACGGCGTTGGTGAAGTCCACCGTCACGCCGCTGCCGGGCGTCAGAGACTTGACGCCGCTGGTGGCGATGACGGGGGTCAGCTTCGTCACATCCGTGCCGCGGGGCATGGTGATGGTAATGGTGTTGGTGGTGTTGTTCACCGCACCGGCCACACCGTTGATGGAGAAGGCCGTAATGCCGTTGACGGTGGTGCTGGCGGTCTCCCAATCGCAGGTGATGCTGACGTCACCGCCGGGCATCTTGAAGCTGTTTCCGGTGATCGTCTCGTACTTAGCGCCGGGTTCGGAGAACGCGTACCGCAGGGACCCCGCCTTCATCTGATAGCCCGTCTTGGGCGTGACGGTGACGATGATCTCGTCGCCCTCGTTGGCCCTGGTGCGGTTGGTGGTGATGGTACCGCCGGTGGGAGGCGCGTTCACCCTGATCGTAAAGTCGCCCTCATCCGGCGTTTCGGTGCTGCCGTAGGCGGGGATCTCGATCTTGAAGGGATCGCACTCCACGTTGGAAAGACTCTTGACCACGATGTAGATATCCCGCGCGCCGGTGGACAGGTTGGTCAGGGTGATGGTGTTCTCACCCTTGACCGCCGTCGTGCCGCCCCTGGTGGTATCCACCGTGGGAGCCGCCGCGCCCTTGTCCACCACCTTGTAGAAGTAGTTGCCCGCCATGCTGGAGGTAAACTTCACGGTGGCGGCGTTGTCGCTGGTGCGCTCCACCGACACCTTCTCCAGAACGGGCGTGGTGGACACATTGGGCCGGGTGATGGCGATGGTATACTCCTTGGTCAGGCCGTCGATGCCGGTCACGATGAACTGCGCTTCGCTGCCGGGGCTGATGGCGCACATGATCTTGCCGGAGTCCCAGGAGTTCTCCTTTCCGGCGTCGTCATAGCCGGCTCCGTTGGTGGTGGCCACCTGCTTCAGGGACGCGCCCGCGTATTCGATCTTCATGAAGATCGTGTCGCTTGCGCCGATCTGGGTCAGCAGATCCGCGTCGATGCTGTCGGGCAGGGTGATGGTCCACTTGCTGCCGGAAAGGGTGCCGGAGGCGATGGTCTCGGTGCCGTTCAGCAGCGTCACGGCGGTGATCTTCGTCTCGGCGTTGATCACGACCTTGTAGGGGGCGCTGGTCTGGCCGTCCTCCGCGACAACGGTGAACACCTGCGTCTGGCCCAGCGTCGTGATGCCGCAGCCCTTACTCTCGTCCCACACGGTATCGCCCCGCTTGACGACCGCGTGTTCGGCGTCGCCGCAGATGAACTTCAGGCGCAGGTTGGGCAGCTCAGAGAGGGCCACGCTGGCGGGCAGCTCGATGGTGTAGGTATCCCCCGCCCGGTTGGAGGCGGACAGCAGCTTCGCGCCGTCAGCGGACCACAGCTCCACCCGCTCCAGCGAGCAGTCGTCGTTGGGATTGGACGTATCGACCACGAAGTTTGCCGTGGCGGTGATGTCGTTGCCGGTGCTGGGCATGGTGAAGGTGGCCTGAGTGTTGTCCGCCGTAACCGGCGTAAACTTGATGGCCGCGCCGCTGCTGTCCTTCACCGTCCAGGGGTTCTCGGGATCCAGCATGTATCGCCGGCTCTTGGGTGTGGCGGTCAGGGTGACGGTCTGCCCTTCAAAAACAACAGACTGGCTGGGAGACGCCTCGCCGTTTCCGATGGCAACCGCCGCGCTGCCCATAGCAGGGTCATTGACCGTGGCGGTCACGGCGGCGAAGGCGCGCTCGCGGAAGTTGGCTGTGACGGTCATTTCGTTGCCGGAGATGTCAAACTTAGCGTATGTCCAGTAGCCGGGAGTACCGGGAGTTCCCACTGCCTGGCTCGTATTGACAGCGTCGCCGGTCAGCGTCACGTCGTCTCTTGTAATCGTCCAGCCCTTGAATTCATACCGGTCATACCACGCCTTTCCATCGATGGACACGGACACCGACTGCTTCTTGAACACAAATGGGCTTGACACATTGCCGGGCATGGAAACCTGCGGGGCATTGGCATCCGCCGAAGTGATGTTGGTCCCCCATGTTACTTTTGTGCCAATAGGCTTGAAATTGGCTTTGAGGGAGATATTTTCCGAACCTACCGTAAAGGTTAGCGTTTCCTTCGTCTTATCGGCATCAGCCAACGTAAAGCCGGTGGCGTTTGACCACTCGGTAAACTGGAATTCCAACGTGTAATTGGCGGTGCTCGGAACGGGCGTCGCGGTTACTGTTGTTCCGCTCGTTGCTTGTGTGATGATATTGCCTCCTTCATCCTTAAAGACAACGTGTCCCATTTTAATGCCCGACACATTGGTTTGGTCAAAGGTGGAGGCTATTCCGGTCAGTGTATAGCGCTTTTTCGTGCTGTCCACATAGGTGCGCCAGTCGCTGCTTGTACCGTACACATCAGCGGCAGGCATGGTGAAAGAAAAGCTGTTTTTGTCCGGTGCAATGGTCACAGGGATATCCGGATTTAGTTTCACAGCGTCCAGATCCTTGTTGGTATGGGGATTCCCCATCCAAACGGTGATCTGCTGTCCCTCATAGATACCTTTTGCCGTTGTGGTCGGCGTTACCATGATCCTTGTATTAAAGGATACATCCTTGCCATCCGCAGTGATACGAAGGATGCCGTCCGTGGTGGCCGTGGTCGTATCAAATATCAAAGAATAGCTCTTTGCCTCCGCGCCAATCTCCACCACAAGTGGGCGGGCGGATACATTTCCGCTTGCGTCCTTGCCCCAGATATACACCTTTTTTGCGCCCTCTCCAAGCTCGTCAATGAGAAACGTATTTTCACCTGCCTTCATCTCCGCGCCGGTATTGGGCATAGCGGGAACATCGGTCGCCGCCGCATCTACGACAGCGTAGTGATAGGTACCCGCTTGATTCGCGTTAAAGCTGACGCGTGCCTTTGTGGGGGCGATCCTTGTGCCGGTGCCGTCAAGGACATATACGCCGTCGTCCGGGTATCCGACTTCAATCTTTATTTTGTAGTGATAAGTCTTTGTATTATCGGAGTTGGCTGCATAGGAAAGGGATATCGCTTCTCGCTGCCCAGCTTCAAACATGGCGCTGACAATCTTTTTGTGAATCACAAATCCCTCGACACTGGTGACTTCGGTGCTTATGGCATTATGACCGAATTCATCGTTCAGCGAATAATACTTCTGAGGATTGGGTTCCTGCGCGATATAGACCGTAATTTCACCGGCGATCCATTCCTCTATGCCCTTGTCTGTCGTGGAATTCAAAACTGCGGTATCAAAATTCTCTAATTGTAATCCTACAATTGTAATGGCCTGCCCACCAGTTGTAAACAGTTTATCATAATCATTTAAGATTACCTGTTTAATTACAGGATAGTCCCATGTTTTTTCTGCACTATCCACAACGATTTCAGTCTCATAGTAGTAAACGTTTTTAGGGTTTATTGGGGTTGCACTTTTGGTTTCCTCATAAAATGATATTTTAGTGCCGGTCAAACTTCCCACCGGGAAACCCAGTGCCCCAGTGAGACCACCTGTATCCGCAACGTCATTCGGCAAGCCGTCCACTGGGGTGTAGCGCAGTGTCCCGGCTGGCAATTCATACTGCCAAGCCGCAGATGGCGCCTCTTCGACATGCAATGTAATCTTACCAACAAGATGCCGCTTCTGGAGTCTGTTGGTAGATGTAACCTCGCGCAGCTCCTCATAGTTCTCAAAGGTCACATTGGTGACCAAACGATCTAAACTGCGGTCTTCTGCTCCCTTTCCCGTTGCAGAGAGCTTTGTATTCGCTGCTATCGTCAGCTCCTTTAATTGTGGCCATTTCGGAGCAGGCTCATCCACAACGATTTCAGTCTCATAGTAGTAAACGTTTTTAGGGTTTATTGGGGTTGCACTTTTGGTTTCCTCATAAAATGATATTTTAGTGCCGGTCAAACTTCCCACCGGGAAACCCAGTGCCCCAGTGAGACCACCTGTATCCGCAACGTCATTCGGCAAGCCGTCCACTGGGGTGTAGCGCAGTGTCCCGGCTGGCAATTCATACTGCCAAGCCGCAGATGGCGCCTCTTCGACATGCAATGTAATCTTACCAACAAGATGCCGCTTCTGGAGTCTGTTGGTAGATGTAACCTCGCGCAGCTCCTCATAGTTCTCAAAGGTCACATTGGTGACCAAACGATCTAAACTGCGGTCTTCTGCTCCCTTTCCCGTTGCAGAGAGCTTTGTATTCGCTGCTATCGTCAGCTCCTTTAATTGTGGCCATTTCGGAGCAGTTGCTTCCTCTGCAAATACAACCGCTGGTAATATCCCGACGCAGAGGAGCAACGACAAAAGCAAGGCAATTATACGGGCATAGGACTTTTTCATACTATTGATGTCCTCTCTCTTGAAAAAATAAGGAGGGCAGGGACAATTGCTTACATGTGCCCCTGCCCTCTGGGGTAGCCGGATGGAAAGTTCCATCCAGCTACCCTCGGGTCACATGAAATGCTATTTTACCAAGGATGATGCATATAATTGCAGCAAATGAACCAGCAAATGTTGTTTCCCTGGGACAGCGTATAGCTGGCGGCACCCACAGGAGGCGTGTTCCAGGTCGTGTAAAGAGCTGCACCGGTGGTGGTATTCCAACTGGGACCATCGGTATACATCCAGCCGGAGTACTGTCCAAAAGTAAATTCACCAATGCCGTTCAGGGTTGCCATGTAGGTGCAGCCCTCAGGGACCTCGGAGGTGTAATTGTACTTCACAGCGAATTTGCGCATGATGTCCATGACCGTGGAACCGGCAGGAACCGAGATTTCGCCATAGGTCTTTCCAGCCACATTGCCGCCAAAATACTCCTGGGCCTGTGAAATAAGCGTATTGACTTTGGTCGCCACTTCACCGGTATAGTAGCTGGATTCCGTTGCCTCGGTAAAGTCAATGCCGAAGTTGACGCTGATGGTGTTCTCATCCGTGGCGATAACGGTGTAGTTTCTGCTGAAATTGCCATAGACGACCCTCAGCGTAGTATTGCTGGTCAGGTCCAGCGCGCAGGTCACAGCAGAGCCGGTGCCCGTGATGGTGGCCTTGAGGCAGGTGTCCGCGGCAGAAGGGGCGGAGGTGCCGTTGGGGATCGTAATGGAGCCGCTCAGGTTGGAGCGGACGGGCTTGCCCGCCATGGTGGCCTTCACCGTATAGGTGACGGAGGTCCACATGGTGTAATAGGGATTGCCCATGTAGGGATTCTGCACAACGCTCATCTTGATGTCACCGGTCGCGCCGCCGATGGTCATGGCGCTGATGCGCATGGGGTCAGCGGTGGGCACCGCGATGGGGGCGGTCGTCTTTGCCAAGCCAGCAGCCACTCTATACTGGCGTCCGCCTGCATAGACATCGTACACCTTATTATACATATCCAACTGATAGGTATAGGAGTTTCCAACCGGCGTCGGATTGGTGATCTCCGTCGCGCCCAAGTAGACTGTAGGCGCACCTCCCGTCGTCGTGATTACCACGTTAGCTGTTTTCAGATCGTACTCTGTTCCGGATACGGTAGCACGGGCATAAATGGGACTATCGGTCCCTGATCCGGTATTGTTGTCGTAGGCAAAACTCGTATCCACAGTATTGACCGTAATGGAAGAGATGCCCGGTGTGGTCGTCACAGTCGTGCTGCTTTCAGGTTTCGTGTACTCAGTGTTGACTGTGCCGTTGGCAAACGCCATGGTGCTGAGAGACAGCGCCATCACGAGAGCCAACAACAATGCGGTGATCTTTTTCGTCATTTTCATGTTCGTTCTCCTTCTGTTAATTATTTGTTGATCTCTTCTGCGCAGGGAACGCCGTAATCCCATGCATCACCTCTTTTCTATCATGAGCCGTTACCGGCTCAGCCCTATTTCAAAGCCGTAGGAACGGCTGCTTGACCCATTCTCTATAATCAGATCCCGATGTTCCAGCGTCAGATCCAGCACCATGCGGCCGCCCAAATCCGCCTTCAGGCAGGGACTCTCTCCACTGACAGAAGCTCCGTCCGCCAGCGTAATGTTGGCTGTGCAGTTCTGGAAATCCGTCTCCAGCGGCAGTGTGATGCAGATCACGTATTCCGCGTCCTTGCCGCTGCCCCGCTGCTCCACCGTGCCGATGCTGTCGCCGATGATGAACTCCTGAATAGCCAACGGATCGCTGTTTTGGCCGCAGCCGCCCAGCAGCAGGCTTATGCTCAGCGCGGCGATCAGCAAGCATACTATACGCTTCATCCCATCGCCTCCTTGAGCCGCAGATGGTAGGTGCGGGTATAACCGTCATTCTGCACGGTGATGCAGGGGTCGTCCACCGTCAGGTCCACCACCAGCGACATACCGTCAATGGATACGATGCACGGCTCAGTCTCGTCCAGCGTCGCGCCCTTGGAAAGCTGTAGTGTCAGCGGCACGGCGGTCACATCCATGTCCTCCGTGGGGGGGATGAACACCACGCAGCTCAGGCCCGTCTCCTGCCCGCCCCAATTCTTGGTGACGGACACGGTGCAGGTCTGCCTGCCGCTTTTGGCCGACAGGATGTCCCACTTGCTGCGTTCTTGGGCCTTTTCGCCGCAGCCTGCCGCCAGCATCAGCAGCAGGCACAGCAGCGCCAGAAATACAAGTTTCTTTCTTCTCATGGTCTCAGCTCCAATCCCGCCTGGTGTGGCTGGTCTGGTGATCCGCCACATCCGAGTTGTTGCCCAGCTCGTCCCAAAGCTGCTGGGAAACGCTGCGCTCGAAGGTCACGGTGACGGTATAGCGGCTGGTTTCCTCGCCCAGCGTCACGGTGTAGATTACCGGCGCGGTGAGGTTCACCACCTCGCCGGACACGGGGCTGACCACCGCGCCCGCCGTCACGGTAACGGAGGGAGCTACCGCCGTCACGTCCGTGCCGTCCGGCAGCGTCACGGTGATAGTACCTACGCTCTGGTTGATGACGCCGTCCACGCCCAGCACGGAAAAGGCCGTGATCTTCGCGCCGGTGGCCGGCGTTACAGGATCGCTGCCGCCTCCTCCGCCGCTGGCGGAGATCAGCTTGCCCTCCTTGTTCAGCACAGAGACGGTGTAGGTGCGGGACAGTACCTTTTCATTGCCCGCCACGATGTACTGCACCGTGCGGGAGAAGTCCTGCGCCAGACCGGGGGCAGGAGAGCAGACCAGCGTCTCCGGCCCAAGCGTCACATCCGGGGCGAAGGAGGTGCTTGACAGTTTGCTGTCATCCACACCGGACACGGTGATGGTGTTGGACTTGTTGTCAATAACGCCCTCATAGACCGTGCCGCCGATGGTAAGGCTGAACGCCGCAATGGACGCCTGCGTCCGGGCTGTGGCCTTGATGCGGTACGTCCGGGCGTTGGTCCCGTCGCCGGAGGTGATGGTGAAGGTCCTCCAGTCCGACAGATCCATGCCCCGCTTGCCGTCCAGCGACGGCGTGGCGGTGGCTCCGTAGGACACTCGGGCGTAGATCATCAGATTTGAGGTGTCCTTTCCTGCGTCAAGCAGCAGCTCAATATCCGTGCTGTCCGCGCCAGTTGTAATATTCTTGCCCAGAATATCCAGATCCCGCAGGATATTGGCGTCCTTCAGCATAATGGTATCGGTGTAGATCTCCGCGCCGGAGGGGTCTACCTCGTCGGAGAGCTTGACCACCACATAATAGGTCTTGGTGGTCTTGCCGTCCTCCGCCTGCACCGTGAACCCGGTCTTGGTGTTCTTCACAAAGGTAATGCCGTTGGTCAGATCCGGCGCAAGGATCTTCGCGCCCTCGGACAGCTCGATCTGCGGGTGCATATCGTTCAGGGGCGTGCCGGTGGGCAGCGTCACGGTGATGATGTTGTCCTCACCCTCGGTGGTGAATTCGCCCGCCTTGCCCTCCAGCGTAAAGGAGTGGATCTCTGCCTCGGTGGACAGCTTGCGGGAGAAATCAAACTGCCGGTAATACAGGGAGTAGGGGTGTCCCGCGCCGCCGTTATTCAGGAAGCCCAGATACCACTGGGTGGCGTAGCAGCCCTCGTAGGTGGCCAGCGCGTTCTTCGGCGTGGTGTTGGTGTGGGCAAAGTAGCCCTCGCTGTAATCCGCGTAGTCCAGCAGGGCCGTCAGGGCGCTCTGGGTACCGTTGGACATGCGGGGATCGGTGTGGCAGTCCACGCCCATGGCGGACATGGCGCACACGATCTGCGCCGAGCCCTCGGAGGTGTAAACGCCGCCCCACTGCACGCCGTAGGGGTTTTTATAAACGTTTTTGCTGCCGAAGCTGTCCAGCACGATCTCAAGGCCCTCGTCCAGCTTGGCCCTGACCCGTTCGCCATAGACCGGATCATCCATGTACGGGCCGATGGACTGCATCAGCATGGTGACCATGTCAAGGCCGAAGCCGTCCGACAGGTATTTGTGGTTCAGGATCGTCTCCAGCAGCTTGTCCCGCGTCCAGAACGCGTCCGCCGGAATGGTGTAGTTGCCCATGTCCAGGGCGATCAGGGCGAAGATGGGGCCGTTGATGGTCCAGCCGCCCCGGTAGTTATAGAGCACCTCAGTCAGGTTGTCCACCTTGTTGCCCTTGGCGTCAACATAAGGCTCGCCGTTGTTGTACTGTGACAGCTTGGAGCAGTCGATGCCGCGGGCAGTCAGGGTCATGATCTTACGGTCGATGTTGGTCATAGCCACGTTGGTGGTGGTATCCAGCCGGACGATGCACTCGGCAATGGAGAAGCCGTTATCAAGGTTGGTCAGCTTATGCTGATAGAATCCCAGGTTCATCCATTCCCAGTCCTCCCAGGCGCTTGCCGTTGTCCGGCTGTACCGCGTGGTGATCTTCTGGACCAGCGACTCCATATCTGCCTTGTGGGGATTCTCCGTCGGCTCCTGGGAAATGCTTACCGTAATGGTATAGGTATTGGTATATCCGGCCTGGGACGTGACCGTATATGTCACAGGCTTGCTGAAATCCTGCTTCTCGCCAGAGGCCGGTGTGACCTCCGCGAAGGGGGATACGGTAATGGTCGGCACGAAGCTGACCGGCGAACCGGCAGGAAGCGCCAGCGTGATGGTACCCTTCACCTGATCAATGGCGCCCGCTATCGAGCCGTAGGCGAAGGACAGGATCCGGTTGCCTGTTGCCACCGGTGTGCGGGTGATGGTCACCGTATAGACGCGCTCGGCGCCGCCCTGGGAGGTAACAGTGTAGGTATTTTCGCCCTCCTTCAGAGAGGCCGGTGCGGTGAGCGCCGCAAACTCGGAAACGGCGATCTCCGGCTCTACGGTCGCCAGATCCATCGCGTAAGGGATGGTAATGGCGATGTTGTTGCCGTTGATCACGCCCTCCGCATCGCCCAGCTTATAGGAGGTGATGTAGTTTTCAGAGGACTTCTGCGCTGTAATCGTTACCTTGTAGTCGGTGCGCAGATCAAAATTACTGTTGGTTACCGTCAGCGTCAGCGGCTCTGTTTCGGAGTTGGTAAAATCGAAAGAACCGCTGCCGTCAAAAGAAACTCCGTTGATTTTGACCTCCGTGCCGGTATGGGCCACCACTGGCGTGATAGCACTCAAGCCCGTGCCTACCGGCAGGTTCAGGGAGATGGTATGATCCGTCTCGTTGATTTTGGCATATCGGGTCACGCCATCTGTGGTGACGGCAAAAGAGGTGACCAGATTATCCGGCTCACCCGTTTCGATGATGATACGCCATGTCTCACTTAACGCCGTGTATCTGGTGCCGTAGGCCGGATCATAGGGCGTTACCTGATAGGCCAGAGACCCTTGTGTCACAGAGCCTGCCACCGAATTGGCGACCAGTCCGACGCCCACCTGGACCTCCGCCATCAGATCAGATTGGTCTGCAGTCTTCGGCAGCTTTACCGTCGCCGTGCGGGCTTCGGCATTGATGCTGCCCACAGAGCCGCCGATGGTCACCCGGTCGATGACCGGCTCCGCGATGCGGTACTCCTCGGCATAGGCCAAGTACTCCGGAACGATCTTCTCATAGATGATCCGCAGGGCCGCAGGGCTGACCTGACTGTAGCCTTTCTTCGTCACATACCTTTGCAGATACTCCCGCATGAACTGTACGGCATCCTCGCCGCCGATACGCCACTTTGCTTCATAGGAGTCAAAGAGCCGGTTGCCGTTCATGCTGGTCTCGCCCTCATCCAGGTCGAAGTAGGCTGTACTCATGCCCAGCCAGTAGCCCAGGGTACTGAGCATATCCGCATTGGCCGGATGATAAGAGCCGACCTCCGTTCTTGACGCGGCGATCTTATCCATCTCAAGATAGATCTGGTAGAAAGTATTCGTAAACAGCTCCGCCATACCCAGCAGCTCCTGCGTATCGGCTTCTGTCCAGGTATCCTTGCCGGTGGCCTCGGCGGCGAACGCATAGGCGAAGAATGTCCGCCCGTCCTCAGAGGTGACATGATACCGGATCGGCTCTGAGAAGTCGTAGTCTCTGTTCAGTTCCAGATCAACGGTATTATTCTTCGAGCTTTTCAGGTCGCCAAAGTCGACGGAGGTCGGTGTCATCACATAGGCGCTTGCAGCGGAACCCTTCGGCACACCGTATACATTGATAAAGCCGCCAAAGTTGCTGTATTTGGGTGCGATCACGGTATCGCCGTTATAGAAAGTGCCGCTGTTCTGCATATAGCGATCGACCGTGGTATCCCCTGTAGCGGGCCAATTACCAATCGCCGCGAACGCCTGCACCGCCAGAGAAAGGGCCATCACCAGCGCCAGCGCCATGGCGAGGGCGCGGCGCAGCGGCTTGTGGAAATTGTGTGTTGTCTTTTTCATATCGTTACCTCACTCAGAGCGGATGGCTTCGTTGGGGCTGATGAGTGTTGCCTTGCGTGCGGGCATCCACGCGGCGGCAATGGCTACCGCGCCTGCGAACACCACGCCGCAGACCGCCAGCCACCACGGGAGCACACACCGCAGCTCCTGCGACGCGAAAATCACCGGTATGAGCCACTTGGCGATAAAGCTCAGCACCAAGCCCGCCGCGCCGCCGATCACGCCCACGATCAGTGCCTCCGAGAGAAACATCTTGAAGATGTCGCTGCGAACGGTGCCCAGCACCTTCAGCACGCCGATCTCCCGCGTCCGTTCCGTAATGGACATCATCATGGTGTTTGCCACGCAGATGGCGGAGATCAGGACAGCGAT
>CAKTRJ010000016.1 GCA_934597345.1 uncultured Oscillospiraceae bacterium | reverse complement strand
GCGCTTCTGTTTTCAGAACGAAACCACTTAGTTTTTCGGTTTTTCGGTGGCGTGGATGTCGGAGACGTACAGCACGGGGCCCTCGCCCTGATAGGCGTCGCAGTTCTCCTTGCGGACGGTGGCGGTCAGCTCCACCCAGTCCCGGTTCTTGAATTTGTCCAGTCCCTCGCCGCGGCACACCAGCGCCAGGAACTGCATGTCATTTTCACAGCACACCATGGCGAAGCGGCCGGGGCAGTGGACGCCCTTGAACTTCTTGGAGTGGCACATCAGGGCCTTGAAGGTGACGGTGACGCCGTCGTACCGGTCGGTGTTGTCCATCAGGTCAACGTACCATACGCCGTACTCGTCATCCGGCACGTCCAGATGGCCGCTGCTGAGATCGAACGGGGACATGTCGGGGGTCATATACTCCTCGCTGGTGCCGTCGGCGTTCTCCAGATAGATGTCGGCCCGGCGGTTCACCATCTTCAGGTTGCGGCTGCGGAGCTGGGCGCGCAGCTCCTCGTTGCAGCGGTTGAAGATCAGCAGGTCGGCGTTGGCGATCTTCTCCATCATCAGCTGGCCCATGTTGCGGACGTAGGTCTCGAAGGTGGTGGCGTCCACCAGCACCATGATCTGGTATAAGATCCAGTTGGCGGGGAAGCCCTCGCGGTACAGGGGCTCCATCTGCCACATGCCGTTGTACTCCATGATGACCTGCTTGGGGCGGTACTGCTTTTCCAGCTTCTTGAAAAGGGCCGGGGTCATCTGCGCCGGGTCGTCGATGGTATAGGTGAACACGTTCTGCAGCACCTTGGGATCGTACTCGTTCTCGCCCTCCTCGCAGCAGATCAGCAGCGTGCGATCCTCGGCGGCGAAGCCGTCCTTCAGGATGCCGTTGATGAAATCCGTCTTTCCGGCGTCCAGAAATCCGGCAATGAGATAAACAGGAATATCCATAGGCTCCTTGTCTCCTTACAGGCCGAACAGCTCGTGAAGCTTGTGCTCGTCCAGTTTCGCGCCAATGACGCACAGGCGGCCGGTGTAGTCGGCGGGGCCGAAGCGCACCTCATGCTCCTCCGGCACATAGTCGAAGTGCAGCCACTTGCCCTCGCCGTTGGGGACAATGCCCTTGGCCCGGACGATCTGGCCGTAGTCGCCGCTGTCCAGTGCCGTCAGGATCTGGTGGAGCTGCTCCTCGGTAAAGGGCTTCACCGTCTCCTCGCCCCAGGAGGTGAACACCTCGTCGGCGTGGTGATGATGGTGATGGCAGCCGCAGTGGGGATCATCGCACTCCTCGCCGTCATGGTGATGGTGATGCTCGTGGTCATGCTCGTCATGATCGTGGTCATGGTCATGATGATGCTCATGCTCCTCCTCATGATCGTGATGGTGGCAGCAGTGGTCATGATCGTGGTCGTCATCGTCGTCGTGATGGTGATGGCAGTGGTCGTGCTCCTCATGCTCGTCGTGGTCATGATGGTGGTGATGCTCATGCTCGTGCTCATCGGCCTCATGCTCGGCACGCATCTTCTCCAGCATCTCGTCAGCCAGAGAGACCTTCTCCACGGCGGCCAGAATGGTCTTGCCGTCGATCTGATCCCAAGGGGTGGTGATGATGGCGGCGGTGGGATTCTTCTCCCGCAGCATGGCCGCGGCGGCCTCCAGCTTCTCCTGGGACAGCTTCTGGGTACGGCTGAGGATGATGGTGCCGGCGGACTCGATCTGGTTATTATAGAACTCACCGAAGTTCTTCATGTAGACCTTCACCTTACTGGCGTCGGCCACGGTGACGAAGCTGTTCAGCTTCATGTCCGGCACGTCCTTCACGGTGTTCTCCACCGCCACGATCACGTCAGAGAGCTTGCCCACGCCGGAGGGCTCGATGAGGATGCGGTCAGGCTGGAACTTCTCATGGACTTCCTTCAGGGCCTTGTTGAAGTCGCCCACCAGAGAGCAGCAGATGCAGCCGGAAGACATCTCGCTGACCTGCACGCCGCTGTCCTTCAGGAAACCGCCGTCAATGGAGATCTCGCCGAATTCGTTTTCGATCAGCACCAGCTTTTCGCCCTGATAGGCCTCGGCCAGCAGCTTTTTGATCAGCGTGGTCTTGCCCGCGCCCAGGAATCCGGAGATAATGTCGATTTTTGTCATAGTATACCCTTCTTTTCTTCTGCTGTGGAAAGCAGCATATATTTTTTCTCCTATATCATATCCTTTTTTGAAAAAAATGCAAGCCTTTGGAAAAAAGTCATTGTTGCCAAACGGTAAACTTTGATGTATAATACCATGACATGAGAGTCCTCCGCAGGCAGCTGCGGAGCCGGTCTCGCGCAATGGATACCCACGAATCATGTCAGGCGGGGAACCGAGCAGCATTAAGAGGGATAGACATGTGCCGCGAGGAAGCCGGTTCCGTGGCTGCGTGCAGAGGACTTTTTTCTATTTTTTGCAAATTTTTATGAAAGGAGACAGCGGAATGTATCAGGCACTGTACCGCAAGTGGCGGCCTAGGACCTTTTCGGAGGTGGTGGGTCAGGCCCATATCACCGATACCTTACAGCGGCAGGTGGCCGAGGGCCGCGTGGGTCACGCCTATCTCTTCACCGGCACCCGCGGCACCGGAAAGACCACCTGCGCCCGGATACTGGCCAAGGCCGTCAACTGCGAGCACCCCATCGACGGCGCGCCCTGCTGTGAGTGCGACGCCTGCCGCGGCATCGACAGCGGCACGCTGCTGGATGTGACGGAGCTGGACGCCGCCTCCAACAACGGCGTGGATCAGGTGCGTGCATTGCGGGAGGAGGCGGTCTATACCCCCTCCGTGCTGAAAAAACGGGTGTATATCATCGACGAGGTACACATGCTGTCCATCGCTGCCTTCAACGCCCTGCTGAAAATTCTGGAGGAGCCGCCGGAGCACCTGCTGTTCATTCTGGCCACCACGGAGCTGCACAAGGTCCCGGCTACCATTCTCTCCCGCTGCCAGCGGTTTTCCTTCAAGCGGCTGCTGCCCCGCGATATCCAGCAGCAGCTGCTGCACATCGCGGTGGAGGAGAACATCGACCTGAGCCCCGACGGCGCGGAGCTGCTGGCCCGGATGGCCAACGGCGCCATGCGTGACGCCCTGTCGCTGCTGGATCAGTGCCGGGCGGTGGAGGGCGCCATCGACAACGCCGCCGTGCTGGAGGTGCTGGGCCTTGCCGGAGCGGTGCAGACGGTGCAGCTGATGCGGTGCGTGCTGGACAGGCGCACCGGCGACGCGCTGGCGCTGTTTGACCAGCTGTACCGGGGCGGCAAGGACGTGGCGGCGCTGCTCAGCGAGCTGAGCGACCTTGCCCGTGACATGACCATTCTCAGGGCCGCGCCCGACGGCGGCAGCGCCCTGCTGACGGGACTTTATGACCGCAAGACCCTCTCGGAGCTGGCTGGCGATCAGCCGATGACGCGGTTTTTGTATCTGACGGACACCCTGCAGCAGTGTTGCGCGGCGCTGCCGGACAGCATCCGGCCCCGCACCGACGCGGAGCTGTGCCTGCTGAAGCTGTGCGACGAGACACTCAGCGGCGACCTGACGGCCCTGTGCCAGCGGGTGGCGGCGCTGGAAAAGGGCGGCGTTCCTCAGGCGGCACGGCCCGTATCCGCATCGCCGAAGAAAGCCGCTCCGGAGCGGCCCGCGCCGCCGGTGCGGGACATCCCCATCGAGACACGGTACGATGAAGCGCCGCCTCCCCCTGAGGAGTACGGCGAGCGGGTGTTTGATATCCCGGAGGAAATACCTGCGCCCGCGCCGGTGCGGCAGCCGCCGCGGCGCGCCGCTGCGGCACAGCCCTCGACAGCGGAGAGCGCGGACGGGGATACGTCCGTGTGGCTGCGGCTCATCGACCAGTACAAGGGTCGGCTGAGCGTGAAGGACCGGGTATTTCTCAACATGGCCAGCGGCGTGGTGGCGGACGGCTGCCTGACGGTGCTGTGCCAGAACGATTTCGTAAAGGCCTCGCTGGACAGCGAAGCGGTGCTGTCGGTGCTGCGGGACGTGACCGCCAGAGAGCTGGGTACACCCATCCGGGTGCAGCTGGCGGTGGGCGAGGCACCGAAGGCTGCGGCAAGACCGGCGGCCCAGCCCCGCAGAGCGGAGCCCCGGAGCGCACCGGCGGAACCGGTACAGCCTGCCCCTCCGGCGGAGACGCCGCCGTGGGAGACACCGAAAAAAGCGGACGCATTGGATGAGCTGACGGCCAAGGGCCAGCAGCTGGAACACTTCAAGATCAAATAAGGAGACGAATGATATGGCAAAGGGTTACAGTGCAAGAGGCGGCTTTGGCGGCAGCCAGGGCCAGATGATGCGCCAGCAGCAGATGCAGCAGAAGATCATGCAGATGCAGCAGCAGATGGCCAAGGCGCAGGAGGATGTGGAGAATACCGACTTTACCGCCAGCGTGGGCGGCGGCGCGGTACAGGCCGTTGTCAGCGGCAAGAAGGAGCTGAAGGCCCTGACCATTCAGCCGGACGCCGTGGATCCGCAGGATGTGGAGATGCTGCAGGATCTGGTGATCTCCGCCGTCAACGAGGCGCTGCGCCAGGCGGACGAGGCCATGAACAACTCCATGAACAGCCTGACCGGCGGCCTGAACATTCCCGGTTTGCTGTAAAGAAACGCATAAAAAAGTGACCGGCCTGCAAGCCGGTCACTTTTTATGCTCGTTATGCTCAGAAATCAATGGTGCCGTTGATGACGTGCAGGTCGTAGGGCTCGTAGACCACCTTGCGGTAGGCGTCCACATCCATCTTCACGCCCGTCCAGTCGCTGTGGATCTCGCCGTTCTGCTTGATCAGCACATCATACAGAATATCGTAGGTCACGCCGTCCTCGCCCTTTTCCACGATGGTGGAGTAGGGAAGGGTCTTGTGGTACGTCAGGTGCAGGCCCTTGTACGCGAAGTGGAAGCCGTTGCGCATGCGGCAGCCGTCCAGCCCCTTATAGGTGAACAGGCGGCGCAGATCGTGGAGGATCTGGTCATGCTCCTCGTCGTACAGGTTCTCCGGCGTGGTCTCGGTATAGTCGTACCGGAACTGGACGGGGATGCCGTAGGGCAGGAAACGCTCCACATAGGCGGGCAGCTTGTCGGCGGGATAGCGCTTGTAGAGCACACAGTTGATGCGGGTGGGGCAGGCGATGCGGCCCAGCACATCGTCGGGGCTCTCCTCCACATACTTCTGCAAGTGGCGGGAGATGTTCATGCAGGTGATTTTGTCCTTGTTGCGCTCCGTAAAGGCCACCATCTCGTCCAGCGTGGTATGCTCCTGCACCGGGAAGGTGGTGTTGATATACACCTTATGGGTGGTGGGAATGGCGTCCAGCATCTGCTGCAGGGCGTTCAGATCCGCCAGCGGTTCGCCGCCGGTGAACACGAAGTCGCAGCGGGGCGTGATGGCGTCCAGCGTGCGGATGGAGTCGATGATCTTCTCCAGTGAGAAGCCGGTACAGTCGGCGTATTCCTGCTTATTGATACAGAAGGGGCAGTGATTCTGACAGTCATAGGGGACGAACACAGTGACTGTGGCGCCGCCTTCACGGGTCTTGTAAGGATGAGTCATGTATGTGCAAAACCTTTCCGTGTGAATATTCTTCAATATTTTATACCGGTGCGGCAAGAAATGCAAGAAAAAAAGCGAAAAATAGGTTGTTTAGTTATTAACAAAGGAAACTAAGCGGTTTTTAGCGGCTTTTTCATTGACAGGTATTCCATTATGCGGTAAATTGTTCGTAAAAGCAAGCGGAAGGAGCGGATAGATGTGAAGATCCGAAACGAATTGCTCTCGCAGGTGCGCAGCTATGCCGGGCATACGCCCCACGCGGCGGCGGATACGCTGGACTGCTCGCTGGGCGTGAATCCCTACGGCTTTCCGGCAGCGGTGAAGGAGGCCTTTGCCGCCTTTGACCCCGAGCGGTTCTATCACTATCCCCACTCCGACGCGCCCCGGAAGGCCATCGTGAACTACTGGGCGGACTATGCCTTTATCGAGCCGGAGAACATCGTCCTGACCGACGGCAGCGTGTCGGCCCTGTACCTGCTGTGCAACATTCTGGCCAAGAAGGGCGCGGAGGTGGTGGGCTTTCTGCCTACCTTCACCGATATGGTGGAGTATTCCCGCATGATGGCCATGCGATACGTGGGCATTCCCGCCCGGCGGGAGGACGGCTGGCGTATGGAGGTCTCCGATCTGGTGGACGCCATCAGCGGCGACACCAGCTTGGTCTACATCGACCGGCCCAACAACCCCACCGGCCAGACGCTGCCGCTGACGGACATCAGCCGGGTGCTGGACAGGTGCGAGGAGCTGGGCGTTTACGCCATCGTGGACGAGGCCTACGGCGACTTCCTGCCCCGGGAGGAGTCGGCGGTGACGCTGGGCCCGAAATACAAGAATATCATCATCGTCCGCACCTTCTCCAAGGGCTTCGGCCTGGCGGGACTGCGGGCGGGGTACATCATCACCGGTCAGGAGCTGATCCGCTACATCAGCAAGGTATCCAACCCCTACATGATGAGCGAGCTGTCCCGCGAGCTGGCGGCCGCCGCCCTCAGCGACCGCACCTATGCCGACAGCCACGGCCCGGATTTCGCCGCCATGAAGCGCGCCCTGCGGGATGTCTGCGGGGAGAACCTCACCATGGCGGTCACCGACGACCGGGTGCCCATCTGCCTTTTGCAGCATAAGGATCCCCGCGCCGACTTGCAGGAACTGCTGATGGCGGAGGGCGTGCTGACCTGCTCCGGCGGGGAGTTTGAGCCGCTGGATCGCAGCAGCGTCCGGCTGCGGGTGCCCCGTGCCGAGGAGATGGAAAAGCTGCTCCACGCGGTGGAAAAAGTGAATAACGGATGAAACGTGAAGCACCCCCCGGCGGCATAGGCCGCCGGGGGGTGGTGTATGTTAAAATGCGGCCGTGCGCCGCTCATTCAAAGGCTCCCCTGTGTAAGGGGAGCTGGCACGGCGTAAGCCGTGACTGAGGGGTTGACCGGTTTACGACAATCCCTCCGGCGCTTCGCGCCACCTCCCTTTACACAAGGGAGGCTTTTTTCTATGCCGCGCGGGAGGGTTCACCGCTTTCTGCGGCGGTTTCGGAAGCCTTGCCCGACTTGTGATAATTGTGCAGCACGATGCCCAGCAGGATCAGCGCCGCGCCGATGATGCCCTGCACGCCCATACGCTCTTTCAGGAAGATGGCGCTCAGCACCGCGGTGGACAGAGGATTGATGGCGCACAGCTGGGCGGCCCGGTCAGCGGTGGTATACCGCTGGGCCACCGGCTGGAACGTGAAGCCGAAGCAGGAGCAAACCAGCGCCAGCGCCAGTATCACGCCCCATTCCGTGCCGTTCTGGGGCAGATGTGGCGTTCCCGCCAGCGGCGAGGCGATGGCGGCGAACAGGCCCAGAAAGCCGATCTGGAACATGCCCAGCAGGATGGTGTCTCCCTTCAGGGAGAACCGTCCGGTCAGGATGATGCCTCCGGCGTACAGGCAGGCCTCCAGCAGGCACAGGGCCTCGCCCGGGCCGAACCCGGCAAAGCCGTCCTTCAGCGTCAGGAAGCCTACGCCCGCCAGCGTCACCGCCGCACACAGCAGCGTCCGGTGATCCGGGGCCTTCCGGTGCAGCGCCGCCTCGAACAGCGGCACGATCACGATGGCCGTGTTCACCAGAAACGACACGTTGGAGGCGGTGGTTTTGGTCAGGGCGAAGGTCTCGCAGGTCATGACGGCGAAAAAGACCGCGCCCAGGATCATGCCATGCAGCAGGTCAGTTCTGGTGACGGTGCGCAGCTTCTTCCAGAAGATGGCGCACAGCACCATGAAGGCCAGTCCGAACCGCACCGCCAGCAGGTTCAGCGGGCTCATGCTCTCCAGCCCCACCTTGGCGAACAGCAGCGATGTGCTTCTGACGAAGATCACGGCGGCCAGCAGCCATTCGGCAGCTCTCTTGCTCATTTGATACCCCTCCCGTTTATCCAATGCTCTCCCCGTGAAACGCGCCGCCGGGGCAAGGCGCGGGCCTTGCCCCTGACGGCTGGATGGGGGAGAGAAAAGCTTGTTACTTGGCGGCGGCCGCGGCCACCTTCAGCTCCGTCCGCTGGGGACGGCTGTTGGTCAGGCAGTTGACGGCCACCACGAACCCGGTGCCTGCCGCCATGGACAGGGTCAGCAGCGCCGTGCTGCTTCCCGTGCAGCCCAGCCAGGCGAACAGCACCACCAGAGCCAGACACACAAGAGCGACGGTCACGCAGACGTTGTTTCTTACATTCTTTTTCATGGTTTTGTCCTCCTTTTAAATTTGGTGTTTGTTTTTATTGTTTTTTCGTTTCCTTTAGGTTGACTTCATCATAGCACGGCTTTATACTTGCGTAAAGCGATACTATATCACGATTTCATTGACAAAACTGCAATCAAAGGGGGGCGGCCATGGATACGGAGAAATGCGCGGCGCTGCTGTGCGCACTGGAGGAGGGGACGCTGGCCCGGGCGGCGGACAGGCTGGGCTATACGCCCTCCGGCATCAGCCGGATGATCGCCGCGCTGGAGGAGGACGTGGGCTTTCCGCTGCTGTACCGCGGGCGGAGCGGCGTAAGCGCCACCGGCGAATGTGAGACGTTGCTGCCCGCCCTGCGGCAGATGGTATATCAGGCGGAGAGCTGCCGCCAGACGGCGGCGTCACTGCGGGGGTTGGAGCAGGGCAGCATCACCGTGGGGGCCAATTACCGGTTCTATGCCCGGCAGCTGGCCCAGCTGATGGCCCGCTTCCGGGAGAAGCACCCCGGCATCGCCTTCCAGACCATCGAGGGCACCAGCACCACGCTGGTGACCGCTTTGCGGGAGCATCGGGCCGACCTGTGCATCATCAGCCGCCGGGAAGGGCCGCATCAGTGGCTGCCTCTGCGGCAGGATCAGATGATGGTGATGCTTTCCCCGCAGCATCCGCTGGCGGCGGAGGAGGCCGTACCCATCCGGCGGCTGGAGACGGAGAGCTATATTGAGATCTACCCCGGCCGGGAGACGGACAACTCCCGTATTCTGGCGGAGAACGGTGTCTGCCCCGGCAACCGGTTCGCCGGTGTGGAGGACGATTTTTCCGCCATGGCCATGGTAGAGGCGGGGCTGGGCGTGGCGCTGGTGAACGCCCTGATCGCTGAGACGCTGAACGGCAATGTGGTGTTCCGTCCGCTGGACCCGCCCCAGTACGTGGAGGTGGGCATCGCCACGCCGCCGCCGGAGATCATGTCCCCCGCCGCAAGGCGGTTTTTGAATTTCGTAAGGGAGAACATGGAGGGGTGAAATAAAGATATTTTCGCGCCCCGGCGCGAGGTACTTTTGGCCGCTGTCCCAAAAGTACCCAAAAGGACAGCTTAAACCTGCGGTTTAAGAATCCGCCCGCGCTGTTCCGATTGCGCATTTGCCACCTTCTACCACGCGTTTGCGGGGCATGGTTCTTTTCGCTGCGTATGACGTATCGTCTGTCCATCTTGCGCCGCTGCCGCTCATGCGGTGCAACGGTAGGAGATCCTGCGCTGTACGGTGGCGGGGTGAGGGCACCCCGCCCTACGGCCAACCACCGATAGAATTTCGTAGGGCGCGATGCCCACATCGCGCCGCACGGTGGATGCAAAAGGATTTTCTCTGTACCAGTCAGCGGCAGCGGCGCTGGTGCTGAGACGATTCGATAACAAAACGAAAAAGGAAGTCTTACGCGAACGTGCGGTACGCATCTGCAATTCCTCATAATGCATAGCGCGCAAGGAAGTGAAGAAACCATTGGTTTCTTCCGGCTCTTTTGGCTACTTTTCCAGCTGCTGGGAAAAGTAGCCCATCGGAGACCGTCCTCGTGGCCGGAGCCACGAAATACCTCCATTAAAAACCAATATTTATAGGAATCCGTTTGACAGCACGCGGTAAGGTTGCTATACTGCGAATATGATAAAAAACACCATTCCACCGCCAAAACAGGCGGAAAGGAGGAACATATATGACCCATAAAGCCATTTTCCGCCAGCATTGGAGCGACGCCTTCCGGGACGCGGCGTTCCGGAAACGGCTGCACGATCCGGACATGGCGGAGCGCTGGGCGAAGGAGCGCTTTGTCGAGGGCTTTCTGCCGGTGCGGCAGCGCCTTTCCTGCCGCGCCGTGATCGAGACGGCGGCCGCCGCCATGGCGGATATTCCCGCGCCGGAGGGCGGCTGGAGCGGCTATGTGCTCAGCAACGCCATTGCCCGGCTGTATCCCCAGCACCGCAGAGAGGCCACGGAGCAGCAGGAGGATCTTGCCCTGTGCGCCTTGCTGGCCTTACAGCTGCTGCTGGCGGAGGAGCGGAACCTATCCTTCGACATGACCATGGATTTCGCCTTCTGCACCGAGGCGGAGGCGGCGGACAGCCCCTACTATCAGCGGTTTCTGCAGGTGTGGCGGCAGGACTTTATCTATGAGCTGCTGCGGCTGAGCAGCGAGTTGACGCCCTTCAGCACCCTGCAGCACATCGCCATGGTGCACCATGTGGCTATGACCGCCGGACGCGCCCTGCGCCGCAGCGGCGTGACGGTGGATCTGGGGCTGACCTCCGCGGCGGCGGCAGGCCACGACATCGGCAAATTCGGCTGCCTGCCGGGAGAGCGGGTGCCGTATCTCCACTATTACTACACCGACGAGTGGCTGACCCGCTCCGGCCTTCCCCAGGTGGGACAGGTGGCGGGCAACCACTCCACATGGGATCTGGAGCTGGCCAACCTGTCGGTGGAATCCATGCTGCTGATCTATGCCGACTTCCGCTCCAAGCAGCGGCGGGAGGCGGACGGCCGGGAGACGGCGGCACTGTACTCCCTGAAGGACGCCTTTGACGTGATCCTCAGCAAGCTGGACAACGTGGACGGTGCCAAAAAGCGCCGGTATGAGTATGTGTACCGCAAGCTGCGGGACTTTGAGGAATATATGCGCTTCCGCGGCGTGGACGTGACGCTGCAGGGACATGACACGGCGCCGGAGCAGCAGCCGGACGCGGCGCTGATGACGCCGGAGCAGTACTACCGGGCCTTCTGCCTGATGGCGGTGGAGCACAACCTGAGCATGATGCGGCGGCTGAGCCACGAGGGCCTGTTCTCCGACCTGCTGGAAAAGGCCCGCAGCGAGAAGGACTGGGCCAGGGTCCGCACCTATCTGTGTATTCTGGAGGACTACTTCACCTATCTGTCCGCCAACCAGAAGATCCAGACGGTATACTTCCTCTATGAGCTGCTGCTGCACCCCGAGGGCGACATCCGCCGCCAGGCGGCGGCGCTGATGGGCCGGGTGATGGCCAAATTCAGCCTGCGCTACAAGAAAGAGCTGCCCTCCTCCGCGCCGCAGGCCGCCGTGGAGCAGACCCAGTTCGCCCTGTGGGCGCAGTATCTGAACCTGCTGTTCTATCCCGACCATAAGCTGACGCCCCAGCAGACCAGCCACATCCGGTTCACCGCCAAGCTGGTGGTGTCCGCTACGCTGGAGAACTGCGCGCCCCAGGAGACGGAGCGGTTCCTTGCGGTGCTGCTGGCCCACTATCAGTCCGCCAAGGTGGAGGACGAGGGCGCGGCGCTGGCCCTGACGGATACGCTGAGCTATCTGCCGCTGAAGCTGCTGACACAGGCGCAGCTTCAGCAGGTGACGGATTTCGCGCTGGCCCAGTGCCGCAGCGCCGATCCCTCCGTACAGGCGGCGGCGCTGCAATTCTTCCTGCGGGCGCGGCAGACGCTGTCGGAGGAGCCGCTTCTCAATGACCGGCTGGCGCGGCTGCGGGCGGAGAACGTCACCTTCCCGCTGCCCTCTCTGCGGTATCAGTACGGGCGGGTACAGGGCATGGCGGCGGAGGAGGCGGTCAAGGCCCTGAAGCCGGAGGAGCTGTCGGACATCCTGCTGGACAATCTGAAAACCGCCACGCCGTGGATGATCAAGGTGGTCAACGTGGAGCTGCTGGCCCGGTACGCCGCCCACGGCGGCGGGAGCGCCATGCAGATCGCCGCCCATTTTGCCAACATCATCCGCGTCAGCGAAGCGGTGGTGGTGCGGGAGCGGGCGGGCCGCGCCCTGCTTGGCATCGCGCCCCGGCTTACCAGCGAGGAGCGCAACGAGGTGGCCGTGGAGCTGGCCAAGGCGCTGGAGGCAGGCCACTATGAATTTTCCAAGTATATCCCCCAGTATCTGGGCTCCTTTATGCTGTGGCTGCCGCCGGCGGAGCTGGATGAGGTCATCGACTATCTGGCGGAGCTGCTGAGCCACTCCGCCGACAGTGTGGTGGCCTCGGCACTGGATACGGTGGGCTTCGCGCTGGAGAACTACCGGCTGTATCCCCGGCGCTTTCCGGAGGAGGAAGGCGTGTGGGACCGCCGCCGCTGCCGTCTGGCGGGACTGCTGCTGAAGGGCATGGCCTCCTACCGTGAGGCGGTGCAGCAGGAGGCCATGTACGTCATGGGCGACACGCTGTTCTCCTCCATCCGGTTCCCCGACGAGCGGAAGGCGTGGCTGTTCACCCTGTGCGCCCACAAGTTGCTGTTCCTGATCCGGGAGAATCAGGGCGGCGGGCTGAACGACCTGTACTGCTCGGCGGCGCTGTACCGCATCTATCAGTTTATCGTCCGGTATGAGACCGACAACGGCCCCTTCCGGTTTACCCAGCGGCAGAAGGTGGCCTTCTTCCCCGGTACCTTCGATCCCTTCACCCTGTCCCACAAGGCGCTGGCCTGCACCATCCGGGATATGGGCTATGAGGTGTTCCTGGCGGTGGACGAATTCTCGTGGTCGAAAAAGACCCAGCCCAGCCTGATCCGCCGGAAGATCGCCTCCATGTCGGTGGCGGACGAGTTCCATGTCCACCTGTTCCCCTATAACATCCCCGTCAACATCGCCAATCCCGGCGACCTGCGGCGGCTGAAGAACATGTTCGCCGGACGGGAGCTGTATCTCATCGTGGGCTCCGACGTGATCCACGGGGCGTCCTCCTACAAGGCGGACCCCAGCCCTGATTCCGTCCACAGCATGAACCACATCGTGTTCCGCCGGGTCTCCGCCCTCCACGGGGAGGAGAAGGATGCGGACGCCGACGTGGGCATGATCGCCGGCAAGGTGGTGCAGCTGCAGCTGCCCTCCCAGCTGGAGGACATCAGCTCCACCCGTATCCGGGAAAACATCGACATGAACCGGGATATCTCCCACCTGATCGATCCGGTGGTGCAGGAGTATATCTACCAGCGGGGCCTTTACCTGCGGGAACCCCAGTATAAGCCGCTGCTGTCCCCCGGCACGCTGCGTTTTGACGAGGCGGAGCCGGAGGAGCCGCTGCTGACGGAGCTGCTGGCCCTGGGTATGCCGCCTGCCGCCGCCGACGGCACCCGCCGCCGGGGCGAGCGGATCATGACGCTGCGCAGCGGCGGAACGCTGCTGTGCGCCGCCGCCTTCAGCCAGCGCCGTACCCGCGAGCTGCTGTCCCTGCTGGGCGACCCGGCACGGGTCAACGACGTGCGGGGCGTGGCCTCCGGTAAGCTTTTGTGCCTGACGGGCCTGTACGGCGGCGACACGGAGTCCTTGCAGCTATTGCTGACGCAGCTGTTTGCCCAGGCCATGGAGCGGGACTGCCTGTGGGCGCTGTTTGCGGCGCTGGACGCGCCGGCGGATCCGGCGGCGGATGACCTGCTGCGGCAGCAGGGCCTGCGCCCGGTGCGGCCCGGCGACCCCTCGCTGCTGCTGGCGGACATGAGCGCCCCGGTGGTGTTCCTGCAGAACGTGGAGACCGCCATCAAGCCGCCCTTCAGCGGCGACGGCGCGGTGCTGTCCGCCATCCATCAGGCACGGCGGCGGTTCAAGCTGGGGCTGGTGGATCTGTACCCCGGACGGCTGATCTTCACCATCTCCTCCCAGCTGGTGCTGCACCGGCTGGTGGAAAAGATCACCGCCCTGAACGGCGTGCCTATGATCCCCACCAAGCCCCGTGTGCTGGGCCCCTATATGTGCGTGCCCTTCGGCAAGCTGCTGCGGCGGGCCGCCATCCCCAACACCGTCACCAAGACCATCCACACCGACAAGGTGTTTGCCGCCGACCGGCGCACCCAGCATATCGCGGCCTTCCCCGGCTATGCGCCGCTGGCGGATCAGATGCGGGTGGTCCACTCCTTCCGCCGTCCGGTGATCCTGGTGGACGACCAGCTCCACACCGGCCGCCGCATCGGCGTGCTGGACCCGCTGGCCCGGGAGCAGCAGGTGGAGATCAAGGAGGTGCTGGTGGGCATCCTGTCCGGTCAGGGCCGGGATCTGGCCCAGCAGCTGGGCCGGGATGTGGATTATGTGTATTTTGTGCCCAATCTGCGGGCATGGTATGTGGAGTCCACCCTGTATCCCTTTATCGGCGGCGACACAGTGGAGCACCCCGACATGGAGCGCTCCGGCTTACAACCGTCGGTGAACCTGATCTTGCCCTACGTCTATCCGGAGCATCTGCGCCAGTGCGGCGCGGACGCGGCCTATACCTTCTCCCGCACCTGCATCGAGAATACCCTGTATATCATCGAGGCGCTGGAGACCGCCTACCGCCGGGTCTATGCCCGCAGCCTGACACTGCGGCGGCTCAGCGAAGCGGTGGTGCTGCCCCTGTGCCCCGATAAGGGCCGGATGCAGTACAGCCTTGATGGCGCGGTGTCCGATTATCTCCGTGACGATCTGGAGACGCTGCGGCGGCTGGAGAACCTGTTCCGGTAAAAGGAGGAACCATCATGTATCAATACGAGGAAAACGGACAGTATTTCGTGTCCTGCGAGCCGCTGCCCCTGACGGCGGCGGAGACCGCCCAGGGCCAACCCATCTTTCTGTACCACCGCGCCCCGGAGAGCGGCCGGGCCGCCTTCTCCGCCACGGCCCTTTCCCAGCTGACGGCGGCGGGGGAGGACGTGTCGTGGCTGGACAGCCGCCGCATCGCCGTGACCCAGGCGCCGCCCATTGAGGCGGCGGAATGGCTGACCGGCGGCCTGCGGGCGGTGAACTTCGACCATCCCCGCTGGCGGGAGATGGCGGCATGGCAGCCCAAGGCGGGCAAAAAGCGCGTCCACATTCTGGCCATCGGCGATGTGGGCAGCACCATCGCCATGGGGCTGAAGCTGCTGGGCGGCGACACGATATCCGCTATCGGCATCTGCGACATCAACGAGGCCGCCACCAGGCGCTGGGAGTTTGAGCTGAATCAGGTGACGCTGCCGTGGCAGTATAACGCCATGCCCCCTGTGGAGATCGTGTCCCAGGAGACGCTTTTCGACTGCGACGCGTTTCTCTTTGTGGCGTCCAAGGGCATCCCCGCCGTGGGCAGCGGCGTGAAGGATGTGCGGATGGCCCAGTTCGAGGCCAACCGGGGACTGGTGGAGCTGTACGCCCGCAAGGCGCGGGAGGCCAGGTTCCGGGGACTCTTCTGCGTGATCTCCGACCCGGTGGACCCCCTGTCCCGGGCGGCGCTGCTGGCCTCCAACCGGGACGAAAACGGCGTGTACGACGGCATGGGCCTGCTGCCCCAGCAGGTGCAGGGCTACGGCCTTGGCGTCATGAACGCCCGCGCCGCCTACTACGCCAGGCAGGAGGAGCGCTTCGCCTCCTTCCTGACGGAGGGCCGGGCCTTCGGCCCCCACGGCAGCGGACTGGTGATCGCCAACTCCATCGAGCACTATGATGACGCCCTGTCCCGTGAGCTGACGGAGCTGGCCCTGACGGCCAACCTGAAAATGCGGGAGCTGGGCTTCAAGCCCTATGTGGCGCCGGCGCTGTCCTCGGCGGCCATCAGCGTGCTGCTGACGCTGCGGGGCGAATGGCACTACGGCAGCGTATGTCTGGGTGATATCTTTATGGGTGTGAAGAACCGCTATACCCCCACGGGGCTGGAAACGGAGGATATCCCTCTGCCGGACGATCTGTTTGCCCGGCTGACGGAGACGCAGGACATCCTGCGGGCCATTATTTGAGAAGGAGGCAGGCAACATGGAGCCTTTGCTGGTGATCTGTCCGCAGGTGGAGGAGAATCCCCGTCTGGCGGCGGTGCTGTCCCACGCGCTGGAGGGCCGCCCTCATGTGAAGGTGCAGCACCCTGATGCGCTGCATCCGGTGACGGGACAGCGGGTGCTGTTCGCCGTTTCGCTGCTGCACGGCGGGGTGAATCTGGGATGGTACGCCATGCTGTCCGCCATCCGGCAGAACGGCCATTTCTTTGACGGCTGCCGCGGCGCGGTGCTGGTGGACGGCGACGGCGAGCTTTACACCAAGTCCGCCGCCCGGGAGATCGTGTTTGCCGCCAATCAGGCGGGCTGCGCCTTTATGGGCGCGCCGCTGGTGGAGGCCACCGGCTCGCTGGAGAATTTCCACATCCGGGCCATGCTGCGGCACACGGACTATCTCAGCGCCTACACCGCCTGCGCCCGAGAGCTGGTGGACCGCCTGCTGGCGGACACCGCGCCGGTAAGGGAGCATCCCAATCTGATGGTGCTGCACGCCTCCAACCGCAAGACCTCCAACACCATTGCCCTGTGGGAGCGGATGGCGCCCCGGCTTCAGGGCCGGGTGGACGCGCAGGTGGTGAGCCTGCGGAACGGTACGGTGGCCGACTGCAACGGCTGCGAGTTCCGCACCTGCCTTCACTTCGGCGAGGAGGGACGGTGCTTCTACGGCGGCGTCATCGTGGACGAGGTATATCCTGCCATCGGCCACGCCGACGGCGTGCTGTGGCTGTGTCCCAACTATAACGACGCCCTGGCCGCCAACCTGACGGCCTGCATCAACCGGTTGACGGCCCTGTTCCGCACCACGCCCTTCTACGACAAGGATCTGTACGCCATCATCGTGTCCGGCTACTCCGGCGGCGACATTGTGGCCCAGCAGCTGATCTCGGCTCTGTGCATGAACAAGGCCTTTCGTCTGCCGCCCCGGTTCTGCATGCTGGAAACGGCCAACGACGCCGGCGCGGCGGTGAAGCTGCCGGGCATCGACGAGAGACTGGCGGCGTTCGCGGATCATATGTTCTCATAAGCGGGCAAAATAAAGCGCATGGCAAAGCGTATCACCCTGTCATTGCGAGGAGGCCGTAAGGCCGACGTGGCAATCCGTTCCTTATAGGGTACGGATTCCCACGACCAGTCTGCGGACTGGTCTCGGAATGACAGCTGTGGCAAGCTTTGCCATGCGTATTTTTATATTTTCTTATTTCTCCAATGCCGCCGCCACAAAGCCCCGGAACAGGGGATGAGGCCGGTCGGGACGGCTCTTGAACTCCGGATGGAACTGCACGCCCACGAACCAGCGATGGGCGGGATTCTCCACGATCTCCACCAGATGTCCGTCGGGGGAGGTGCCGGTGGGCACCAGTCCGGCGGCGGTGATGCGCTCCCGGAAGTCGTTGTTGAACTCATAGCGGTGGCGGTGCCGCTCGCTGATCTCACTCTGGCCGTACAGGGCGCGGGCGCGGCTGTCCGCCGCCAGCACGCAGGGATACCGGCCCAGCCGCATGGTGCCGCCCTTGCTGCTGACGCCCACCTGATCCGGCATCAGGTCGATGACGGGATGGGCGGTCTTGGGCGCCATTTCGGTGGAGTGGGCGTCGGCCCAGCCCAGCACATGGCGGGCAAATTCGATGACGGCGATCTGCATGCCAAGGCAGATGCCCAGATAGGGGATGTTGTTCTCCCGGGCATACCGGGCCGCGGCGATCATGCCCTCGATGCCCCGGTCACCGAAGCCGCCGGGCACCAGGATGCCGCTGCATCCAGCGAGCACCTCCGCCGCGTTCTCCTCCGTCACGGTCTCGGAATCCACCCACCGGATATGCACCACCGCGCCGCAGGCGGTACCGGCGTGGAACAGGGATTCCTCCACGCTGAGGTAGGCGTCGTGAAGCTGGACGTATTTGCCCACCAGGGCGATGGTGACCTCGCGGCTGGCGTTCTTGATGTCGCTGACCATGGCGGCCCAGTGGGTCATGTCCGCCGCCGGGCAGGAAAGGCCCAGCTTGCGGCACACGATCTCGTCCAGACCCTCCTTCTGCAGCAGCAGCGGCACCTCATACAGGGTGTCCGCCGTGGTGTTCTGGATCACGCAGGCCTCGGAGATGTTGCAGAACAGGGCGATCTTCTTCCGCATGTCCTCCGGAATGGGCACGTCGCTGCGGCACACCAGCACGTCCGGCTGGATGCCCAGGCTCAGCAGCTCCTTCACCGAGTGCTGGGTGGGCTTGCTCTTCAGCTCGCCGCTGCCGGGGATCTGGACGATCAGGGGCACATGGATGTAGACCACGTTTTCCCGGCCCTTTTCCACCGCCACCTGACGGATGGCCTCCAGGAAGGGCTGGCTCTCGATATCGCCCACCGTGCCGCCGATCTCGCAGATCAGCACGTCCACATCCTCCTGCTCCATGGCGTAGACGTGGCTCTTGATCTCGTCGGTGACGTGGGGGATGATCTGCACCGTGCCGCCCAGGAACGCGCCCTGCCGCTCACGGTTGAGAAGATCCCAGTACACCCGGCCGGAGGACACGGAGCACCGGCCCGTCAGGCTCTCGTCCACGAACCGCTCATAGTGGCCCAGATCCAGGTCGGTCTCCGCCCCGTCGTCGGTGACGAACACCTCGCCGTGCTGATAGGGGCTCATGGTGCCGGGGTCAACATTCAGATAAGGGTCAAATTTCTGGTTCCGCACCCGCAGGCCCCGCTGCTTCAAAAGGCGGCCCAGCGACGCCGCGCAGATGCCCTTGCCCAAACCGGACACCACGCCGCCTGTCACAAATACATATTTCATACGCCGTTCCCTGTTCCCTTCCGCGCGCCGCTTTTCCCTGTGGAAAGCCGGCGCTCACAAAAATATGCTACATTGTAAACGTGTGGTTTTCCGCCGTCAAGACGCAGTTTTTCCAAAATACGCGGCAAAAAAGTGCGGCTTTTCATGCCCTGCGCCGAAATTGAAAAATATGGGGATTTCCTCTTGAATTCAGCGCGGCGCAGTGCTAAGATGTAAAATACACCCCTCTTTTCGGGGAAGAAAAACCGGCGTCGGAATGATGCCGGTTTTCGCTTTATTCGCTTAGCTCCAGCACCACGGGGCAGTGGTCGCTGCCGGTGACCTCCGGCCAGATGTCGGCGTTCTTCACACGGGGCAGCAGACGCTCCGACACGATGAAGTAGTCGATGCGCCACCCCGCGTTCTTCTCGCGGGCGTGGAAGCGGTAGCTCCACCAGGAATAGGCCCCGGTGCGGTCGGGGTATAATGTGCGGAAGGTGTCGGCAAAGCCGCTGGAGAGCAGCCGGGTCATTTTTGCCCGCTCCTCGTCGGAGAAGCCGGGGTTCATGCGGTTGGTTTTCGGGTTCTTCAGGTCGATCTCCTGATGGGCCACGTTCAGGTCGCCGCAGTAGACCACCGGCTTTATTCCGTCCAGCTCCATCAGGTATTCCCGGATGTCGTCCTCCCACTCCATGCGGTAGTCCAGACGGGACAGCTGATCCTTGGAATTGGGGGTATAGCAGCACACCAGATAGAAGTCCTCGTACTCGGCGGTGATGACCCGTCCCTCGTGCCGGTGGATATCCGGGCCGAAGTCGTAGGTGACGGCCAGCGGCTGGCGCCGGGTAAAGACGGCGGTGCCGGAATAGCCCGCCTTATCGGCGCTGTTCCAGAACCTGTGATAGTCCGGCAGATCAAATTCCGCCTGCTCCGGGCGCATCTTTGTCTCCTGCAGGCAGATCACATCCGCGTCGGCAAAGGCGCAGAAATCCAGAAAGCCCTTGCCCAGGCACGAGCGCAGGCCGTTGACGTTCCATGAGATCAATCGCATAAAGGGGTCTCCCTTCGTGTTTTTTCCCCAGCATACCACATTTTCGCCCTCTTGACAACGGGGCATGGGGCAGGTATACTAAATAAAACTGTTCCAAACGGAACAAAAGGAGTCAACTATGGACGATCATATGACGCTCCTGCGGCGGCATTTCCTGTTTCAGGGTGCGGAGGAGCTGCTTTCCGACGCGCTGGCCCTGGGCGTGAAGGCTTTCCCGCGAGGGGAGACCATCTGCGGCCCGGACACAGCGGAGCGCGCCCTGGGCATCGTGCTGGATGGCCGGGCCGAGGCGGTGTCTCTCACACGGGAACAGACGGTGCTGGCGGCCTTCGGCCCCGGCGATACCTTCGGCGCGGCGGCGCTGTTCGGCGGCGGAGGCTACGTCTCCCTCGTCCGGGCGGTGACCGGCTGCACGGTGCTGCTGCTGCCGGAGGCGCTGCTGCGGCAGTGGTTTGCCCGCTGTCCCCGGATGGCGGAAAACTACATCGCCTTCCTCTCTGGCCGGGTGCGGTTCCTCAACGGCAAGATCGCCATCTTCACCCAGGAGGGTGCCCGGCAGCGGCTGTACCGCTGGCTGCGGGCCAACTGCGATGAGGCGGGCCGCCTGCCGGAGAAGCTCAGCATGACGAAGCTGGCGGGCGCACTGTCCATGGGCCGTACCAGCCTGTACCGGGCCATGGAGGAGTTGGAGCGCGCCGGACTGATCGTCCGTGACGGAAAAAGAATCGAGGTAATCCAATGAAGCACATCAGATCCCTTGTCAGCCTGCTGCTGGCACTGACCCTGGTCCTGAGCCTGACCGCCTGCGGCACGCAGGCCAATACCGAGCCGGAGCAGCCGGACGATACCCCCGCCCCAGCGGAGGTGAACCTGTACGTCCTGTCCGGCCCCACCGGCATCGGCGCCATGAACCTGTGGGCCGCCGCCGACGCGGGCGAGACGCAGAACACCTATCATATCACCATGCCCGGCGCCAATGACGAGGTGGTGGCCGCCATCTCCAACGGTGACGCCGATATCGCCGCCGTGGCCACCAATCTGGCGGCGACGCTGTATAACAAGACCAACGGCGGCGTGACGGTGCTGGCGGTGAACACCCTGGGCGTGCTGTCCCTGCTGGGCAGCGGGCAGGAGATCGCCTCTATCGCCGATCTGGCGGGTAAGACCATCTATGCCCCTGGTCAGGGCGCCAATCCGGAGTATATCCTCCGCTATGTGCTGAGCGGCAATGGCCTTGATCCCGACAAGGATGTGACCATCCGGTTCGTGGGCGAGGGCAGCGAGCTGCTGACCGTGTGGCAGGCCGATCCGGAGGCCGTCATCATGGCCCCGCAGCCGGTGGCCACCAGCATCCTGATGCAGAACGAAAACACCAGGACCCTCTTCAACATGACCGACGAGTGGGACAAGGTGTCCGGCGGCGACAGCACCCTGATGATGGGCTGCGTCATCGTCCGCAATGCATTTTTGCAGGAGAACCCCGGCGCGGTGGAACTGTTTTTGCAGGAGTACGCCGCCTCTATCGAGAAGGCCCAGTCCGATGTGGAGGGCACCGCCGCCCTGTGCGAGCAGTACGGTCTGATCCCCAAGGCGGCGCTGGCGCAGAAGGCCATTCCTTCCTGCGGCCTGACCTTCGTCACCGGCGCGGAGATGAAGTCCGCCCTCAGCGGCTATCTGCAGGTGATGTTTGACGCCGATCCCAAGAGCGTGGGCGGCGCCATGCCGGGCGACGACTTCTATTACGGTGCGTAAGGCGCTGAAAAACAGCATATCGGTTTTGTTCTGGCTGGTGGTGTGGCAGCTGGCGGCCATGGCCGCCAACCGCTCGCTGCTGCTGCCCATCCCCACGCCGGTGGATACCGCCCGCGCCCTGTGCCGCATGGCGGCGGAGGGCGGCTTCTGGCTGACGCTGGGCGCGTCGCTGCTGCGGATCTGCGCCGGGTTCGCGCTGGCCCTTCTGGCGGGCGGCGCGGGCGCGGCAGTCTCGGCCCGCCGGCCTCTGTTCCGGCAGCTGGCCGCGCCGCTGGTGCAGCTGATCCGCGCCATCCCGGTGGCGGTGTTCACCATTGTGGTGTTCTTGTGGGTCAGCCGCCCGTATATCCCCTGCACCATCGTGTTCCTGACGGTGCTGCCCATCGTGTGGAGCAATGTGGAGACGGGACTGGAGAACGCCGACCGGCACCTGTCCGAGATGGCGCGGGTGTTCGGCATGAGCCGGCGGGCCATCCTGCGGCAGATCACCCTGCCGGGCATCCGGCCCTATGTGTCCGCCGCCATTACCACGGGGCTGGGCTTCGCGTGGAAGTCCGGCATCGCCGCCGAAGTCATCTGCCGCACGCAGGGCTCCCTGGGCGACCTGCTGTGGAGCGGCAAGGCCACCGTCAGCTACGACGAGGTGTTTGCCCTGACAGTGGTGATCGTGCTGTGCAGCGCTCTATTGCAGCGGGCCTTTTCCGGCCCGAAGCGAAGGGAGGCCGCACCATGATCCGTTTCGACCATGTGACCTTCGGCTACGCCCTGCAAAGGCCCATCCTGCGGGACTTTTCCCTGACCGTCCCCGAGGGCGGGCGGGTGTGCCTGACGGGCCCCTCCGGTGAGGGCAAGACCACGGCGCTGCGGCTGCTGCTGGGGCTGGAAAGGCCCCGCAAGGGCACCGTTTCGGTGCCGGAGGGCGTCCGGTTCTCCGCCGTGTTTCAGGAGGACCGGCTGCTGCCGTGGAAAACGGTGCTGGAAAACGCTGCCCTGTTCAGCGATGAAGACTCGGCCTGCCGCGTCCTGACGGCGCTGGGGCTGGGCGACAGCCTTGACGCGCTGCCGGAGACGCTCAGCGGCGGCATGAAGCGCCGGGCGGCGCTGGGCCGTGCGCTGGCCCACCCCTTTGACGTGCTGGTGCTGGACGAGGCGCTGACGGGGCTGGACAGCGAGACGAAGCAGCGATGCCTGGCCGCCATCGGCGAGGCCGTGGGACGGCGGACGCTGGTGCTGGCCACCCACGACGCGGAGGAATCCCATTCACTGGGCGCGGAGACCGTAATACTATAAAAAATACGCTGTGCTTTTGAAAGCACAGCGTATTTTTTACTTCGCTTCGTACATTTCCTTGTATTCCGCCGCTTCCTCCATATACATGACGGCGCTGGCCCGGTTGGTGGCGATCTCCTCCTCGGTGACGGCGCGGCGCACCTTGCCGGGCATGCCCACCACCAGCGACCCGTCGGGGATCACGGCGTTCTGAGGGATCAGCGCCCCCGCGCCGATGATGCAGTTCTTGCCCACCACCGCGCCGTTGAGGATGATGGCGCCCATGCCCACCAGCGTATTGTCGCCCACGGTGCAGCTGTGGACGATGGCGCTGTGGCCGATGGTGCAGCCGCTGCCCACATGCACCGGGATGCCCCGCTCGATATGCACCACGCAGTTGTCCTGAATGTTGGTGCCCTCGCCGATGACGATCTCATCCAGCTCCGAGCGCAGCACCGCGCCGAAGAACACACTGCTGTGTGCGCCGATGCGGACGTTGCCCACCACCGTGGCGGTAGGCGCGACAAAAACGGATTCGTGAATTTCCGGTGTTTTCATAGGAAGCTCTCCTTATCTTATTTTTCTCAGAACATGCCCAGCTGCTTGAACAGTGTGATCCACAGAAACAGGGTGAAGAACGATCCGGCGGTGGATACCACCACGGCGCTGCCGGCCAGGTCGCTGTCGCCGCCCAGCTGCTGGGCCATGTTGAAGGAGTTGACGGCGGTGGGGGCGGCGGTCATGGCCAGCAGGGTAACAAACTCGATATCCCGCAGGCCCATCGCGGCGGCCAGCGCCAGGATCGCGCCGGGGAACACCAGCAGGCGCAGCCCGACGCATACCAGCAGCTGCTTTCTATAGCGGGCGATATGCCGTATCTCGAAGGACGCGCCCAACAGCAGCAGGATCAGCGGCGTGGCGGCACTGTTCATCTTTCCGGCGAAGGATACCAGCACCTCCGGCAGGGTGATGTGCAGCGCCTTCATCAGAAGGCCCACAACAGAAGCGATGATCAGCGGGTTCTTGATCACCGCCAGCAGCACCTCACCCAGCTTGGGCTTACTGCCCCGGAAGTATTCCAGCACCACCACCGACATCATGTTGTAGATGGGCACTACGATGGCGATCATCAGGGCGGTAATGCCGAAGCTGGCATTTGGCAGCAGTTCCTGGGCAATGGGCAGGCCCAGCAGCACGAAGTTGCTGCGGAAGGCCGCCTGTATCATGACGCCCCGGCGCTCCGGCGTTTTTTCCACTGCCAACGTGATAAGGAAGGCCAGCAGGATCATGGCCAGCGCCATGCCCACCACGAACAGCGCGTAGGACAGGCGCACCGCATGGGAGAAATCAGAGGTATAGATATTATAGAACAGCATCACCGGCATAAAGGTGTAAAAGCACACCTTGTTGAAGCGCCGCACGTCCTCCGGGCCGATCCAGCCCAGACGCTTGACGCCGAAGCCGAGAGCGATAATCAGAAACAGGGGTACGATGGCGTGAAACGCGATAGACAATGCCTGCAACGAGACACCTTCTTTCTTTGATGGCTTGCCACGCCATCATATCACGCCGCCTGCCGGATTGCAACCGTCATAATACGACAAAAAGGGGAGCGGCGCTCCCCTTTTTATGCACGATGCATTTACGACACCTTAACGGTGCCGTGATAGTCCACCGGCAGGTCCCGCACCTTCCAGTGATGCTCCAGCGGCAGCACCGCGCGCTCCATCCGGGCGGCAAAGTCCGGGTCGCGGGTGATGCACAGGATGGTGGGGCCTGCGCCGCTGATGCACACGGCATGGCAGCCGTTCTGATGGGCCAGCGCCTCGATGCGGTCATACTCCGGGATCAGGCGGCGGCGGTAGGGCTGGTGCAGCCGGTCCTGTAAGGACGCGGCGATCAGCGCCTCGTCTCCCTGCTCGATGGCCCGCAGCAGCACCGCCAGAAAGCCTGCGTTGCGGACGGCGTCGCTGTGGGCCACCATGGAGGGCAGTACCCGCCGCGCCTCGTGTGTGCTGAGGGGGAAGTCCGGCGACAGGGCCACGAACCGCAGCTCCGGATGGGGCAGATACTCCACCGTGTAGACCTGTCCGCCCAGCAGCATGGAGGCGGTCAGACCGCCCAGCAGCGCGGGAGCCAGATTGTCGGGATGGCCCTCGATCTCCGTGGTCAGGGCCAGCAGCTGCCGCTTGTCGAAGGGCTTGCCCGCCATGATGTTGGCCGCCGTGGCGCCGGCGGCGATCAGCGCCGCCGAGGAGCCGAGTCCCCGGCACACGGGAATATCTGCCTGGATATGGATGTGTACCGGCGGCACGTCCACGTGCCGCAGCTCGTGCCACACCTTGGCATAGGCCACATAGGCCAGATTTTCCTCTGTCTGGTACTGCTCGTCGCAGCCGGAGAAGCTCAGCGTCTCCGCCGGGGTGAAGGACAACGTGTTATAAAGTCCCAGCGCGCAGCCCAGCACGTCAAAGCCCGCCGCCAGATTGGCGGTGGTGGCCGGAACGCGGATGGTCACTTGCTCCATACGGCTTCACCTGCTTTCTTCAGAACGTAGGACAGCATGTCCTCGCGGTCGATCACATCGTGGTGCAGCACCTCCCGCTGCCGCAGATCCGCCAGATTGGGCGGCACCGGCACGCCGGTCAGATCGTGGAGCTGCGCCATCACGTCAAATTCGTCGCCCTGTGCCTCCGCGCCCAGCCCCTCCAGCACGGCGGCGGGGAACTTGTAGGGGGAGGCGGTGGACAGCACCACCACGGGGTTATGGCCGGGATTGGCGGCCTTGTAGTCCTGGGCCACCTGCCATGCCACCGCCGTGTGGGTGTCGGCCAGATAATGATGCTGGCTCCACAGCTGGCCGATGGCCGCCTTGGTGGCGGTATCGTCACAGCAGCCGCTCCAGAACACGGACTGGATCCTCTCCAGCAGCGCCTCCGGCACCTGATAGACGCCCTTCTCCTTCAGCTGGGCCATCAGCTCCGCCACCAGCGCCGCGTCACCGCTCATGAGGTACAGCAGCCGCTCCAGATTGCTGGACACCAGAATGTCCATGGAGGGGGACACCGTTTTATAGAAGGGGCGGTTGCGGTCATAGCAACCGGTGCGCAGGAAGTCGGTCAGCACGTTGTTGGCGTTGCTGGCGCAGACCAGCCGTCCCACGGGAAGCCCCAACTCACGGGCGAAATAGCCCGCCAGAATGTCACCGAAGTTGCCGGTGGGTACGGCGAAATCCACCTTGTCGCCCGCTTGGATGCGGCCCGTGCGGCAAAGATCGGCGTAGGCGCGGAAATAGTACACCACCTGCGGTGCCAGACGGCCGATATTGATGGAGTTGGCGGAGGACAGGCGCACGCCCTTGCCCGCCAGCAGCTGCGCTTCCTCCACGGCGGCGAAGATGTCCTTCACGCCGGTCTGGGCGTCGTCAAAGTTGCCCCGGACGGCGCAGACGCAGACGTTGCGGCCCTGCTGGGTCTCCATCTGCCGCTGCTGCACGGTGCTGACGCCGCCGTAGGGGTAGAATACAATGATCTTCGTGCCCGGCACGTCCTGAAAGCCCGCCATGGCGGCCTTGCCGGTGTCGCCGCTGGTGGCGGTCAGGATCAGGATCTCGTCGCTGACGCCGCACTTCTCGCGGGCGGCGGTCATCAGCCGGGGCAGCATGCTGAGGGCCACGTCTTTAAAGGCGCTGGTGGGGCCGCGGAACAGCTCCAGCACCGCGTCATCGCCCACGGCGACGGTGGGGGTCAGGTCGGGCGTCTCGAATTTATTGGCATAGGCGGCGTGGACGAGAGCGTCCATCTCCTTCTTATCAAAAGAGGGCAGCAGCGCCGACAGGATCTCCCGCGCCATGGACAGGGTGTCCAGCGGCAGGAGGGCCTGCCAGTCCAGCTTGATCTCTGCCAGCGAGGGCATGGTATACAGTCCGCCATCGGGGGCGAGGCCCTGTAAGACCGCCTGAGCCGCCGTGGCGTGCAGGTCGGGGTTTCGTGTGCTCTGGTATTCCATCATGGGATAGACCTCCGGTTATTTTTCCTAAAAATTTTCTCGAAAAAAGCTGAAATTTCGCCTTGCATTTTCATGAGGGATATGATATATTGTTTCCCATAAAAAGTCAAGTGTTTTTTATTGGTGGACAAAATGTAAGATTCTGTCTTTTTGTCCGCCGGAGAAAACGCTTTGCACCTGACGAAAGGACTGTTGATATGTTGAAAGTTGCAAAATTCGGCGGCTCCTCCATGGCCGACGCCGTGCAATTTGCCAAGGTAAAGGCCATTGTGGAGAGTGACGAGGCCCGCCGCGTTATCGTGGTGTCCGCCCCCGGCAAACGATACAAGGACGATCATAAGGTCACCGATCTTCTGTATTTGTGCAGCGCCCACCTGAAATACGGCGTCAGCTGCGAGAAAATTTTCAATCTGATCCGCCAGCGGTATCAGGAGATCGCCGACGACTGCGGCCTGACCATTGATCTGAATCCGGAGTTCGACGCCTTGTGGAAGCGGATGTGCGCCGGCGAGGCGGATCAGGAGTATCTGGCCTCCCGGGGCGAATACTTTGCCGCCCGGCTGATGGCGGACTATCTGGGCTATACCTTTCTGGACGCGGCGCTGTGGCTGCAATTCAAATTTGACGGCACCGTGGATCAGGAGGCCAGCTATGAAGCCCTGCGGAAGGCGGCGGACGGCCAGCGGGTGGTGATCCCTGGCTTCTACGGTTCCATGCCTGACGGCCGGGTGGTGACCCTGACCCGCGGCGGCAGCGACATCACCGGCGCGCTGGCGGCGGCGGCGCTGGATGCCGACGTGTACGAGAACTGGACGGATGTGTCCGGTATCCTGATGGCCGATCCCCGCATTGTGGAGAACCCCGCGCCTATCCGCCGCGTAACGTACAGCGAGCTGCGCGAGTTGAGCTATCTGGGTGCGCAGGTGCTGCATGAGGGCACTGTGTTCCCCGTCCGGGAGAAGAACATTCCCCTGAACATCCGCAACACCAACGACCCCGCCCATGACGGCACCATGATCCTCAGCAGCATCGACGACGAGGAGCAGGACGACAGCTTCATCACCGGTATCGCCGGTAAGAAGGGCTTCTCCATCATCACCGTGGCCAAGAGCGGCATGTCCTCCGAGGCGGGCTCCCTGCTGAAGCTGCTGTCCATTCTGGCCAAGCACCAGATCAACGTGGAGTACGCGCCCTCCGGCATCGACACCGTGTCGCTGGTGGTGGAGACCGCCAAGGTGTCCTCCTGCCTGTACAGTATTCTGGGCGAGATCCAGCAGGAGCTGCAGCCCGATGCCATCCGCCTGACGGAGCACATCGCCGTGGTGGCGGCGGTAGGCCGGAAGATGGCCTTCCGTCTGGGCGTGTCCGGTAAGATCTTCAGTAAGCTGGGCGAGCACGGCGTCAACATCCGCATGATCACCCAGGGCCCCGAGGAGCTGAACATCATCGTGGGCGTGGAGGAAAAAGATTTTGAACAGGCCATTCGAGTCCTGTATGACAGCTTTGTAAAGGAGGAAGTTGCAAAATGAAACAGTTTCGTGTAGGTATTCTGGGCGCCACCGGCGCGGTGGGCCGTGAAATGATGAAAATTCTGGAGGAGCGCGACTTCCCTGTGGCGGAGCTGCGCCCCATCGCCAGCGCCCGCAGCGCAGGCAGCATGCTGCCCTTCCGGGGCGGTCAGGTGCAGGTAGTGGCCGCCTCCGACAGCGCGTTTCAGGGCCTCGATCTGGTGCTGGGCGCGGCGGAGAACGACATTGCCAAGCAGTTCGCGCCCGCCATCGTCAAGGCCGGAGCCGTGTTTGTGGACAACTCCAGCGCCTTCCGTCTGGACAAGGACGTGCCGCTGGTGATCCCCGAGATCAACCCCGAGGACGTGAAGTGGCACAAGGGCATCATCTCCAACCCCAACTGCACCACCATCGTGTCGCTGGTGGCCATCAACGCCCTGAACAAGCTCAGCCTCATCGAGAGCATCGTGGCCTCCAGCTATCAGGCGGTCAGCGGCGCCGGCGCGGGCGGCCCCATCGAGTTGATGGCCGAGGTGGACGCCCTCAGCAAGGGCGAGCGCTATCAGCCCAAGGTGTTCCAGTATCAGATCGCCTATAACGTTATTCCCCAGATCGGCGGCGAGGCCTTCGAGGGCTATACCTCCGAGGAGATGAAGATGCAGAACGAGGGCCGCAAGATCCTGCACCTGCCGGAGCTGAAGGTCAGCTGCACCTGCGTCCGCGTCCCCGTGGTCCGCAGCCACAGCGTGTCCATCGTGGTGCGCACCAAGGAGAAGATCAGCGTGGCCGACGCCAAGGCCGCCATCGCCAAAGCGGCGGGCTGCCGTCTGGTGGACGATCTGGCCAACAAGCAGTACCCCATGCCGCTGGATACCTCCGATCAGGACATCGTGTTCGTGGGCCGTATCCGCGACGATCTCACCAGCGACAACGGCCTGAACATCTGGTGCTGCGGCGATCAGGTGCGCAAGGGCGCCGCCACCAACACCGTCCAGATCGCCGAGCTGGCCATGGGCGTAAAGTAACTGGCATGAAATCTAACGATTTTCCTTCCATTCTTCATACACAAAAAGCAGGAGAGCGCTTCCCTCCGGGGAGCGCTCTCCTGCTTTGTCCGGTTTGACAAACATGCCCTGCGCCTGTATACTGTTGCCATCAATGACCGGAGGTACACAGCATGGAAAACAAGCTGATGCGGCATAAATGGTTCCTGTATATCACCGAGTTCTTCGCCGGTGTGTCGGTGATGGCGGTGGAGCTGGGCGCGAGCCGACTGATGGCGCCCTATTTCAGCTCCTCCCAGATCGTGTGGACGGTGATCATCGGCGTGATCATGATCGCTATGGCCATCGGCAACCTGTGGGGCGGCAAGCTGGCAGACAAGACCAACTCACCGGACAGGCTGTATGGCCGCATCCTCATCGCCGCCATCTGGATCGCCCTGATCCCCTTCGCGGGCCGGTGGCTCATCGCCGGGGTCAGCCTGCTGCTGGCCACCTTCGTGACGAAGAATTTCCTCGTCTGGGCGGCGCTGGCGGCGTGTCTGGTGATCTTCGCCTTCCCCTGCGTGCTGCTGGGTACGGTGACGCCGTCGCTGACCAAGTTCACGGTGGATAATCTGGACGACACCGGCAAGACCGTGGGCCGTCTCAACGCCCTGAACACCATCGGCAGCATCATCGGCACCTTTGTCCCCACCTTCATCACCATCCCCGCTGTGGGTACGGCGGCCACGTTTCTGATCTTCGCCGGAGTGCTGGCGGCCATCGGCATCGTATATTTCGCCTTTGCCCGGAAACGGATGCTCAAGGGCATCGTGGCGGCGGTGGTCATCGTGGGACTGTGCTTCACCCTGCCCACCTACAGCTTCGCCTTCTGGGAGAACGACATCACGCTGGAGGACGAATCCATCTACAACTACCTTCAGGTGAAGGACAACGACAAGCGCACGGTGCTGTCCACCAACGTGCTGTTCGGCGTCCAGTCCATCCAGAGGAAGGACGCGGAGCTGACGGGCATGTACTATGACTATGCGCTGGCCGCGCCCTGCATGGCAGGCATGGACGGCAGCGAAAACGACGGCCGCAGCGTCATGATCCTGGGCATGGGCTCCGGTACCTACGCCAGCTACTGCGTGCGGTATTTTCCCGGCGTGAAGGTGCAGGGCGCGGAGATCGACCAGAAGATCGCCGATATCGCCACAGAGTACTTCGGCCTGCCGGACAGCGTGGAGGTGGCGGTGGAGGATGGCCGGGCCTATCTGACCGCCTCGCAGGAGCAGTTTGACGTAATTATGGTGGACGCCTATCAGGACATCACCATTCCCTTTCAGCTGTCCAGCGTGGAGTTCTTCACCGAAGTGCAGCGGCATCTGAAGCCCGGCGGCGTCATGGTGGTAAACCTGAACATGACCTCCGCCCAGGACGGCTCCATCAACCAGTACCTGTGCGACACCATGGCCAGCGTGTTCGCCCACACCTATACGGTGAATGTACCGGCCAATACCAACACGGTGGTGTTCTGCACCGACGCCGATGACCTGCGCCAGACCTTTGACGAGAACCGGGTACGGCTGAGCAACGCCAAATACGCCGATATGATGGAAAAGGTGGCGCAGAGCTTACAGGACTATACCGGCGGCGACTGCATCCTGACGGATGACAAGGCGCCGGTGGAGCTGCTGGGCATGCGGGTGCTGGACGAACTGATCGACGGCCAGCTGAACTACTACAAGGAGCAGTTCTCCTTGCAGGAGATCATCGACATGGTGACATAAAAAGAGATGACCGGCGCTGCCGGTCATGTCTTTTTATGCGTCCTGGCCGCGGGTGCGCTCCTGCTGGGGCGTCAGCGCCACGATCTTGTTGAAATAGTGGTAAAGGGGCACCAGCGTTTTGAACCCCTCGATGATATCCTCCGCCAGCGCGGGGGAAAAGATGCGTTCGTCCAGCGGCCCCTCCCAGCGGAGGGAGAGGGACTTCTTCTGATACCATGGCCGCAGAAGGTCGGAGGTCTGGCCCTTGCTGCGGGCATACTCCGGGCCGTCCAGCGTGAACACCTGCTGCCGGTTGAACTGCCGCACCAGCTTCTCCAGCTCCTGCGGGTGCTGGTCGATCTGCTTGCGGAAGGTCTCCATCAGCGCCGCCGCAGGCGACCAGAAGCCCAGCCCGAAGCTGTAATAATCCGGCCCCAGCTCAAACCAGAAGGTGGGGCGGCCCGTCCAGTCCTTGTCACCGGTACGGATGCACCACCACAGATGATCCTTATACGGCCCCCGGCCAAACAGCCGCCGGGCGTCCCGGTAAATGCGGGAGACCTTCAGCATCAGCGGCTCGTCCGGCAGCAGGGCGTGCATGGCGTCATACACCTGCTCCCCCAGCTCCTTTGTCGGGGTAAGAAAGCTGTTGATATATTCGTCCTTGTGCGCCATGAACCAGCCCCGCTCGTTATTGAAGCGGATGCCCCACATGAAGTCCACCGTCTGCTGGGTATAGCCCTGAAATGCCATGATGAAACGCTCCTTATCGCTGCTTGTTTTTCCATGGTATTGTACCCGTTTTTCCGCAAAAAAGCAAGAGGGCCGGTCAGTTGACCGGTCCTCGCGGGTATGTAAGATTATTTCAGCGCTTGTTGTAGGCCTCGATGCCCAGACGCAGCAGATCCATGGCCCGCTCCAGATCCTCTTGCTTGAGGACGTAGGCGATGCGGATCTCATTCTTGCCCTTGCCGGGAGTGGCATAGAAGGGCTCGCCGGGAGCGAACATGACGGTGTCGCCGTGGTCGTCGAACTCCTCCAGAAGGAACATCTGGAACTTGTCGGCGTCGTCCACCGGCAGAGCGGCCATGACATAGAACGCGCCCTTGGGGCACTCGCACACCACGCCGGGGATCTCCTTCAGCTTGCGCATGACGGTGTCGCGGCGCAGCTTGTACTCGTCACGGACGGCGGCGAAGTACTCGGGGCCGACGGTGTACAGGGCGGCGGAGGCGATCTGATCCAGCGTGGGAACGGACAGACGGCACTGGGCATACTTCATGGCCTGGGCCATCAGCTCCTTGTTGCGGGAGATCATGCAGCCAATGCGGGCGCCGCAGGCGGAGAACCGCTTGGACACGGTGTCGATGACGATCACGTTGTCGGCGGCGTCGTCAAACTGGCCCATGGACTGGAGCGGCTCACCGGCATAGACGAACTCGCGGTACGCCTCGTCACCGATGATGAACAGGTCGTGCTCCTTGGCGATGTCCACCATCATGCGCATCTCCTCGGGGGTCAGCACGGCGCCGGTGGGGTTGCCGGGGTTGGTGACCATGATGGCGCGGGTATGCTCGTTGATCTCGGCCTCCACCTTGGCCCGGTCAGCGTAGTGATAGCCGTCATGGGGAGAGGTGGGAATGGGGTGGATCTTGGCGCCGCAGGTATAGGCCATGGTGTAGTAGTTGGGATAGAAGGGCTCGGGAATCAGGATCTCGTCGCCATCGTCCAGAATGCAGTTCATGGTGATCTGCAAAGCCTCGCTGCCGCCGTTGGTGATCAGGATGTCGCCCTTCTCAAAATGCATGTTCAGATCGTCATAGTATTTCTGGATGGCGTCGATCAGCACGGGGATACCGGGGGACGGCGCGTATTCCAATACCGGAAGGTCAAAGTGCCGCACGGCTTCGAAGTAAGCCTTGGGGGTCTCGATGTCAGGCTGGCCGATGTTCAGATGATAGATTTTCTTGCCTTTTGCCTCGGCTGCCACGGCGTAGGGGTGGAACTTACGCATGGGGGACAGGCCGCATTTCAGAACCTTGCTGGAAAACTTCATGATATTGCCTCCTCATATGATTTGACGGCAGAACCAACATATTCCGCACTTGCTATCACCATACTAGCCTATTTTCTGCCAATCGTCAAGAAAAAATGAAAAGAACGGCCATGACGAAATAGCCGTTCTTTTTGCCAAGTGTGTAGGGGGCGGCGTCCTCGACGCCCTGCCGGTTTACCGCGGTGTTGCCGGTATTCGTGCGGGCTGTCGAGGACACCGGCCCCTACAAAGGTTAGTCGAAAGCGTTACGGCAAAACAAAGCCCCCTTGACACAAGGGGGCTTTGGATAATGCTTTGTCAGAAAATCGAAGATTTCATGCCAATGTTTTTAGTTCATCTGCCGTCTCCGGCTCAGGTTCACGGTGCCGTCGGTCATGGAGTTCAGGGAATCCAGGCTCTTGCCGGTGCCCTCGGCCACGCAGGAGATGGCGTCCTCGGCCACCATGGTGTGGATGCCGGTGCGGGCGGTGATCAGCTTGTCAAAGCCGTCCACCAGGCTGCCGCCGCCGGTCATGACGATGCCGTTATCGGAGATATCGGCCACCAACTCGGGTGGGGTGCGCTCCAGTACGCCGTGCACGGCCTCCAGCACCCGCTCCACGGGCTCTTCAAAGGCCTCCAGCATTTCGGTGGAGGTGATGGTCAGCGTCTTGGGCAGGCCCGTCAGCAGGCAGCGGCCCTTCACGTCGATGGAGGTCTCCTCCTCCTTGGGGAACACGCAGCCGATGCGCATCTTCATCATTTCGGCGGTACGCTCGCCCACCAGCACATTGTGCTTGCGGCGCATATACTTGACGATGGACTCGTTGAACTGGTCGCCGGCCACCTTGATAGAGGCGCTTTCCACCACGCCGCTGAGGGAGATGACCGCGATATCGGTGGTGCCGCCGCCGATGTCCACCACCATGTGGCCGTCAGGCTTGGCAATGTCGATACCGGCGCCGATGGCGGCCGCCACAGGCTCCTCGATCAGATACACGCGGCGGGCTCCGGCCTGGATACCGGCGTCCACTACGGCGCGCTCCTCCACCTCGGTGATGCCGGAGGGCACGCAGATGATGACCCGGGGCTTGAACAGCTGGAAGCCGCCGGTGACCTTGTGGATGAATTCCTTCAGCATCCGCTCCGTCATGTCATAGTCGGAGATGACGCCCTCGCGCAGGGGACGGATAGCCACGATGTTGCCGGGGGTACGGCCCAGCATGGCCTGCGCCTCGGCGCCTACCTTCAGCAGGCGGCCTGTATTCTTGTCGATGGCCACCACCGACGGCTCGTTCAGCACGACGCCCTTACCCTTGATATATACCAGAACGGAAGCGGTACCCAGGTCGATACCGATATCTTTTGCCAAAGAACACATAAGCTGCACCTCATCATTTCTTCATTTGTGTTATCATGTGCGGCCATAAGCCGAATTTTACCCAATTAAGTATTATACTGACGGCTTCTCCGTTTTGCAAGAGCAAGTTGCAATTGTTCACAGATTTGTTAAAAGAGAGACAGGGCGTTTATATTGTGCGGCGGGGTGAGGGCACCCCGCCCTACAAAGGTCTGCCGCGGTTTGCCGCGTAGGGCGGCCTGCCCTCAGGCCGCCGCATCTGAGCTTATCCTACTATACCCCGAAAGCTCCCGTTTTACTCCCGCACCATGGCCAGCGTCAGGCACAGCACCTCCGCCGCGCCGGCGGCCTTCAGCACGCGGGCGCACTCGCCCAGAGTGGAGCCGGTGGTGCAGATATCGTCCACCAGCAGCAGCCGCTTTCCTGCGAACTGCTCCGGCGACACCGCTTCATACACGCCCAGCACGTTGGCACGGCGGGCGGCGGCATCCTCAAGGCCGGACTGGGGCGGATTGTCCGTCATCTTGCGCAGCGTCTCCAGCGGAGCCACATGCCAGTCCACGCACATGCTGGCGGTGAGATAGCGGGCCTGATCAAAGCCACGCTTTTTCAGCCGCTTTTTGCTGACCGGCACCCATGTGATGGCGTCGAATTCGCCGCTGTACCGCTCGGCAGCGGTCTGGGCCATCAGGCGGCCGAAGGCGTCCAGCCCACCCAGCTTCGCCTTGAATTTGAAAGCCAGAATGGCGTCCCGCACCGGCCCCTCATAGTAAAGCGGCGCGGTGCAGCGGCCGAAGTCCGCGCCCTGGCGGACCTCCTCACACCGGGGCAGCGCGGCCCCGCAGGTCTCGCACAGCAGCGTTTTCCCCGTCAGCTTGCCGCAGAAGGGGCATTTCCGGGGAAAGAAAACCCCCAGCAGGTTATCGGTGATCTTGTTCAGCTCGTCATTAAAGCCCATGGCTCATTGCCTCCTCCCGCAGTCTCCGCCGCAGGCCGCTGTAACGGCGCTGCTGCCTGTCATTGGCCGCCATCTGTCCGGGGGCCACATCGTCGCCCACCAGCACCAGCAGCTCCCGCGCCCGTGTGATGGCGGTATACAGCACGCCCCGCACCATCAGCGCCGGGGCCACCGCCGCCGACACCAGCACCACGCAGCGGTATTCGCTGCCCTGGGCCTTATGTACCGTCATGGCGTAGGCCATGTCCAGCTGGTTGAGCAGGTCGGCGGTATACACACAGGTGCGGTCGTCAAACCGGATGGTGATCAGCTCGCCGGAGGGGTCGATCTCCTGAATGACGCCCACGTCGCCGTTGAAGATGCCCGCGCCCATGACGCCGTCATCCTTTTCCCACACCACGTCGTAATTGTTGCGGGTCTGCATGACCCGGTCGCCCTCACGGAACACCATGTCGCCCCACAGCTTCTGCCGCTTGCCGGCGGCAGGCGGGTTCAGCGCCGCCTGCAGGGCCCGGTTCAGGTTCACCGTGCCGCACACGCCTTTGCGGGTGGGAGACAGCACCTGGATCTGATCCACCGGGATGCCCATGTTGTCCGGCAACCGCTTCTGGCAAAGCTCCACCACCGTCTGCACCAGACGGTCGGGGGCGCGGCGGCACAGGAAGAAAAAGTCGTTCTGGGTGTTTTTCAGCTCCGGCGGCTGACCCAGATTCACCACGTGGGCATTGCGGATGATGGCGCTCTTTTCCGCCTGACGGAAGATCTCCGTCAGGGACACGGCAGGCACCACGCCGCTGCGCAGCAGGTCGCCCAGCACATTGCCTGCCCCCACGGAGGGCAGCTGATCCGGGTCGCCCACCATCAAAAGGCGGCAGCCGGGCCGCATGGCACGCAGCAGGGACGCCATCAGCTCCAGATCCACCATGCTCATCTCGTCCACGATCACGGCGTCGGCCTCCAGCGGCTCCTTCTCGTTTTTGCGGAAGGTCACCTCGCCGGTCAGCTCGTTCCAGCTCATGCCCAGACAGCGGTGGATGGTCTGGGCCTCCTTGCCGCACAGCTGGCTCATCCGCTGGGCGGCGCGGCCCGTAGGCGCCAGCAGCACGGTATCCAGCCCCATCCGGTCAAACAGGGCCACGATGCCCCGCACGGAGGTGGTCTTGCCGGTGCCGGGGCCGCCGGTCAGCAGCAGCACGCCCTTTTCCGCCGCCAGCGCCACGGCGCGGCGCTGCTCCGGCGCGTAGGCGATGCCCTGCTGCTTCTCGATATCGCTGATGATCCTGTCCACATTTTTGCCGCAGTCCCAGTCGTCGCCGCAGGCGGCGGACAGACGTTTGGCCACATAGACCTCCGCCTCGTACATCCGCCGCAGGTAGCAGCCCTCCACGTTGGCGATGGGCTTACACACCACGGCAAGGCGCTCACACAGGTCGTCCAGCGCCTTCTCCACCGCTTCCTCGCCTACGCCGATCAGCTCCATGGTGGCGGCGATCAGCTTGGGCCGGGGCAGGAACACATGGCCGTTGGACAGATTATGATTCAGCTCATACAGCACCGCCGCCTCGGTGCGGCAGGGCGAGTCCCCGTCGAAGCCCATGGACAGGGCGATCTCGTCGGCGGCGGCGAAATCCACGCCGCAGCGCTCGTCGGTGAGGAGATAGGGGTTGTCCTTCAGCTTTTCCAGCGTCTCGTCGCCGTAGGCGCGCAGAAGACCCATGGCCAGCGTCACCGGAAGATCGTACCGGCCAAGGAACTCCATCACCCGCCGCAGGCCCGTCAGGCTGCGGAAGGCCGTGGAGATCTCCGTGGCCTTTTTGGCCGTGATGCCCTTGAGGGTGGACAGCTTCTCCGGCTCCTCCTCGATGACGCGGAGGGTGTCGGTGCCGAAGCGCTCCACCAGCCGCGCGGCGGTGGCGGGGCCGACGCCCTTCAGCACGCCGGAGGACAGGTAGCACACGATGTCGTCCTCCTCCCGGGGCATGCGGCGCTCCACCAGCTCGGCGGTCAGCTGCACGCCGTAGGTGGGGTGGTTAACCCACACGCCGGTGACGGTCATGCCCTCACCGGCGGCGGCAAAAGGGATGCAGCCCACCACGGTGACCAGCTCGCCCTGCTCGGTCAGCAGGCTCAGCACCGTATATCCGTTTTCTTCGTTCTGGAACACCACGTTTTCCACAGTGCCCTCAATGGTACCGCGTTCCCCCATGGGTCTCCCCCCGTTTCTTCAGTGTAATGTTGGGATCGCGCCGCGCGGCCTGCTCCGCCCGCGTGCGTCCCTCGTCAGAAAGTCCCTCGTCTACCAGCACCACGCTCAGGCCCTCCAGCCGCCGCAGCAGCCGGTCCAGCTCCGCCGCGTCGCCGGTCAGCGGGACAAAAACCGCTGTGCCGCCGCCCCGTTTCGGGCGCAGCACCCAGTCAAACAGCACCCACAGCACCGCCGCGATGCCGACGGCCTCCAGAAATGCCGCCACGCCCTCCCAGAAAAGCGCCATACCGTCCCCTCCCCCTTGCTATCCTATGCGGAAAGAGGACAGATGTGCCTTTTACCGGGCCAGCAGCTTTTTGAGATACTGTCCCGTGTAGGACTCCGGTACTGCCGCTACCTGCTCCGGCGTGCCGGTGGCCACCACCGTGCCGCCGCCGACGCCGCCCTCCGGCCCCAGGTCGATCAGGTAGTCGGCGCATTTGATCACGTCCAGATTGTGCTCGATCACCAGCACGGTATTGCCGCTGTCCACCAGCCGCTGCAAAACGGCCAGCAGCTTCTTCACGTCGTCGGCGTGAAGGCCTGTGGTGGGCTCGTCCAGAATATAGATGGTGCGGCCGGTGGAGCGCTTGGAAAGCTCCGTGGCCAGCTTGACACGCTGGGCCTCGCCGCCGGACAGGGTGGTGGAGGACTGGCCCAGCTTCACATAGCCGAGGCCCACGTCCTGCAAGGTCTGCAGCCGGTCGGCGATCTTGGGCAGGGCGGAGAAGAAGGGCAGCGCTTCATCCACCGTCATGTCCAGCACGTCGGAGATGGATTTGCCCTTATAGCGCACCTCCAGCGTCTCCCGGTTATAGCGCTTGCCATGGCACACCTCGCAGGGAACGTACACGTCCGCCAGGAAGTGCATCTCGATCTTCAGCACACCGTCGCCGCAGCAGGCCTCGCACCGGCCGCCCTTGGTGTTGAAGGAGAACCGGCCGGGGCCGTAGCCCCTTGCCTTTGCGTCAGGCAGGGAGGCGAACAGGTCGCGGATGTCGTTGAAAAGATTGGTATAGGTGGCGGGGTTGGAGCGGGGCGTCCGTCCGATGGGGCTTTGGTCGATGTTGATGACCTTGTCCAGATGCTCCTCACCTTCGATGGCATCATACCTGCCGGGATGGGCCTTCATCCGGTTCAGATCGGCGCCCAGCCGCTTGAAGATGATCTCGTTGACCAGTGAGCTTTTGCCGCTGCCGGATACGCCGGTGACGCAGGTGAGCGTCCCCAGCGGCACGGACACGTCGATATTTTTCAGGTTGTTTTCCTTGGCGCCCCGCACTGTCAGCCATTTGCCGTTTCCGGCGCGGCGGCACTCCGGCACCTCGATGCGCTTTTTGCCGCTGAGGTACTGGCCCGTCAGGCTGTTGGGGTCGGCCATCACCTGCTCCGGCGTTCCGGCGGACACCACCTGTCCGCCCAGTGCGCCTGCGCCGGGGCCGATATCGATGAGCCAGTCGGCAGCACGCATGGTGTCCTCGTCATGCTCCACCACGATCAGGGTGTTGCCCAGATCCCGGAGCCGCCGCAGAGTATCCAGCAGCTTGTCGTTGTCCCGCTGGTGCAGGCCGATGGAGGGCTCGTCCAGAATATACAGCACGCCCATAAGGCTGCTGCCGATCTGGGTGGCCAGACGGATACGCTGGCTCTCGCCGCCGGACAGGGTGCCGGAGGAACGACTGAGTGTCAGATAGCTGAGACCCACCGACTGCAAAAACCGCAGCCGGGAGCCGATCTCCTTCAAGATCTGGGCAGCGATCATCTGCTGGTTGCCGGTAAGGGTCAGTCCGTCGAAGAACGCGATCTCGTCATCCACCGGCATGGTGGTGGCGTCGTGGATGGACAGGCCGCCCACGGTGACGGCCAGCGCCTCCGGCCGCAGCCGTCTGCCCTGGCAGGCGGGGCAGGGGCAGGCCGCCATGAAGGATTCGATCTCCTTCTTGCTGGCGTCGGATTGGGTCTCCACATAGCGCCGCTCCAGATTGTTGGCGATGCCCTCAAAGGCCTGATGCAGCGTTCCCTTGCCCCGGGGCTGGTCGTATTCCAGCGTCAGCTTCTCGCCCTTTGTGCCGTAGAGGATAATGTCCTTCACCTCGTCGGACAGCTGGGCGTAGGGGGTGCGGAGAGAGAAGTTATAGCGCTTGCTGAGGGCGTCGAAGTACATGCGGGAGATGCCGTCGGAGCGGATGGAGTTCCACCCGGTGGCCACCACCGCGCCGTCCAGAATGGACTTGCTCTCGTCGGGGATCACCAGCGTGGGGTCTACCTTCAGCTGCATGCCAAGACCCATGCAGGTGGGGCATGCGCCGAAGGGGCTGTTGAAGGAGAACAGCCGGGGCGCCAGCTCCTCGATGGACACGCCGCAGTCCTCACAGGCGTAGTTCTGGGAGAAGGACAGATCCTGTCCCTCCTTCAGCAGGTTCACCGTCACAAGGCCGCCGGTCAGATTGGAGGCGGTCTCCACGCTGTCGGTGAGACGGGTGGCGATATCGGCGCGGACGATCAGGCGGTCCACCACGATGTCGATTTGATGCTTGAAGGTCTTGGAGAGCTTGATCTCCTCGTCCAGCTCGTGCATCTCGCCGTCGATGCGGGCGCGGACGTAGCCGCTGCGGCGGGCGTCCTCCAGCACCTTGGTATGCTCGCCCTTGCGGCCCCGCACCACCGGGGCCATCACCTGGATACGGGTGCCCTCCGGCAGCGCCATGATCTGGTCGATGATCTGGTCGATGGTCTGCTGGCGGATCTCCTTGCCGCACTTGGGGCAGTGGGGCACGCCGATCCGCGCCCATAAAAGGCGCATATAGTCGTAGATCTCCGTCACCGTGCCGACAGTGGAGCGGGGATTCTTGCTGGTGGTTTTCTGGTCGATGGAAATAGCGGGGGACAGGCCGTCGATATAGTCCACATCCGGCTTGTCCATCTGGCCCAAAAACATCCGGGCGTAGCTGGACAGGCTTTCCACATACCGGCGCTGCCCCTCGGCATAGATGGTGTCAAAGGCCAGCGAGCTTTTACCGCTGCCGGAAAGACCGGTCAGCACCACCAGCTTATCCCGGGGAATGGTAACGTCAATATTTTTCAGGTTATTCTCCCGTGCGCCTTTGATGAAAATTTCCTTTTGCATGGTATTCCTCGATTCTGCGTGATTTGGTGCAGATAAGTGTAGTAAAATCGCTTTTTAATGTCAATAAAGAATTAAAATATTTCGCTCTGCGGAGCGAGAGGTACTTTTGGCTGCTGTCCCAAAAGTACCCAAAAGGACAGCTTGAAACCTCAGGTTTCAAGACTTCCTGCACGCTGTTTTGCGTTGTAAATTTGTTACCCTTTGCCGCGCGGTCACGGAGAACGGCTGTCATCGCTGCGTATGACGAATTGACTTTCGTCTTGCGCCGCTGCCGCTCATGCGGTGCGACGGTAGAACCCGAAGCGTTGTTCGGCGTAGGCATCAGCGGCAGCGACGCTGGTGCGGAGACGATTCGATAACGAAACGAAGAAGAAAATCTCACGCAAACGCGTGGTACACATTCACAGTTTTGCGTATTGTATAGCGCGCCCGGAAGTGAAGGAACCGGAGGTTCCTTCTGGCGTTTTTGCCTACTTTTGCCGCTATTGGCAAAAGTAGGTCGCTCTGGAGAGCGAAATTCTCCTTACACCACCACATCCGCCGTTTTTGCCCGTAGCAGCTTCAGCAGGTCGTCAGGCTTCACCTGCACCTGATGGCCGATCTTTCCGGCGGAGACGGCGACCAGTGCCAGCTCGTTCGCCGTCTCGTGGAACACGGTGGGGAACTGCTTCTTCATGCCCACGGGCGAGCAGCCGCCGTGAATGTAGCCCGTCAGGGGCAGCAGCTCCTTCTGGGGCAGCATGGCGATGGACTTCTCGCCCACCGCCTTGGCGGCCTTTTTCAGGTCGAGATTTTCCGCCACGGGGATATCGAACACATAGTATGCCCCGCTGGCACCCTTTGTCACCAGCGTTTTGAACACGCTGGCGGCGTCCAGCCCTGTCTCCGCCGCCACCGACACGCCGTCGATGGGGCCGTTGGGGTCGTAGGAAAAGGCGGTATAGGGGATCTTCTTCTGGTCCAGCGTCCGCATGACGTTGGTCTTTTCTTCCTTGTTCTTTGCCATAGGGACAACCTCCTTGTTGATCAATGGTACATTGCGATCAATGACAAAATGAGAATATGGATGGGGTAAAAAGCGTAAAAGCCGTACTGCACCGCGCGGTTGGAAAAGCCTCTTTGGCCATTGTACAGCCAGATGGGCACCAGCGCCGTCAGCGACCACAGCTCGATGGACAGATAGCCGCCCATGACGGCGATGGAGAAAAACACCAGCCCGCAAACCTCAGCGGTCATTTTGCCGGCGGTGCCGCTGGGCGCACGGTGGACACCGTAGAACATAGCCACCAGCAGCATGCCCCAGCCGCCGTAGTCGGTGTTGACCAGCTCCAGCAGGCAGCAGGCGGCCACCATGACCGCGCCCGTCAGCACAAAGGCGGAGGGTGTGCGCTTTTTCAGGGCGCTGTCCATGAGCCAGCACACCAGCGCACCGGCCAGCAGCGTCCACAGCACGTTCTGGGTATAGGGATACCACACCGTGCCGCCGGACATCAGGTCGAAGGGGATCTCCGACAGCAGGGCAAACACCAGCAGCCGCGCCGCGTATTTCTTCCGGTCGTGGGTGTATATGCAGCCCTCGGCGATCAGAAAACAGAAGATGGGGAAGGCCATCCGACCGATGCACCGCAGCCACATGGCGTCGGGAAACAGCGTCGCGCCCATGTGGTCAATGAACATGGTGCAGATGGCAATGAGCTTCAGGTGGAAGCCGTTGAGGACGCGGAGTCTTTGCATGTGTCGTCTCCTTTCGCCAGTAGGATCACGCCGCCCAGCACGCAGCAGACGCCCAGCAGGGTCCAGATGCTGAGAGTCTCATGAAAAAATACTACCCCGGTCAGCGCCGCTACCACAGGCTCCACATTGGCGATAATGGAGGCCTTGCCGCTCTCCACGCCCTCAAGGCCCTTAGTATAGAAGATATAGGGCAGCACCGTGGCAATGATCACCAGCCCCGCCGCGCCCAGCCACAGACGGCTGTCCGGCAGCGCTGCGGTCAACTCGGCGGGGTTCAGGAAGAACAGCGAGCCGATACCCGCCACCAGGAACGTCCAGTAGATCATGGTGTAGCTGTCGTAATGGGCAAGGCCATAGTGGGCGAAGATGGTATAGGTGGCGTAGCAGAAGCCTGCGCCCACGCCCAGCAGCAATCCCACGGCGGACACGGAGGTGTCGCCGCCCACGATGCCGCTGACCAGCGCACAGCCCGCGAAGGACAACGCCAGCGCCAGCAGCTTCCGCTTTGTCAGGGGCGCCTTCCACAGGAGAGCGCTCATCAGCACCACGAAGGACGGGGCCAGATACAGCAAGATACCCGCCACTGCCAGCGAGCAGCGCATCTGGCAGTTGAAGTAGGTGATCGCCAGACACAGCACGCTGATCAGGCCCGCCGCCAGAAAGATGGGCAGATGCTTCAGCCTGATGCGGAACACCTGCCGGTGGAACAGGGCAAACACCACCGTCAGCAGCACAAGGCTGATAAAGTTGCGGATAAATACCCGGTTCCAGACAGACACGCCCGCTTCGCCCAGCATACGGTTAAAAAGGCCGATAAAGCCCCAGCAGGCCGCGCCCAGAATGACATACAGGTAGGAGATGGTCTTTTTCATAGGTCGTTTCTCGTTTCAGGTGAATTTTGACACAGCAGCGACCAGATCAGGTTGGCGCTGCGGGAGTAACGGTTCAGAGCGGGAAAATCCGCGTCCGCGCCGCGGACAGGCGGCACCGGCAGGCGATCACCCACCACTGCCATGTTGATGATACTCTCATTGCGTGACAGCAGGCGCTGAGCGTGGGTGCCGATATAGCGGGAAAGCTCGTCATTCATGACGTCGCACACCACAAGATTGACACGGGCGCGGGACGCGATCTCCCACTGAGGGCCCTCCTGCTTTTCCGGATGGGCGCGGTTGGCGGCCCGGTTGGCCCGGTCACGCTGGGCCTTGCAGGCGGACGCGGAGAACTCCGGCTGATGCAGCAGCGCCATCCGCCACGAAAACGCTCCCTCGATCCGGCAGACTCGGGCGGTCTCATCACAGATGTGCGTCCATTGAACGCCCGGCGCAGTCTCTAAGGCCGCGCAGACTGTCTCGTAGTCGTAGACACGGGGAAGGGGGAAGGTATAATACTGGGTCGCCTCCTGACGCTGGCGCTTTTGCCGACGCTCAAGACAGACCAGCACACCGGCAAGAACCGCGCAGATACCGGCGGTCACGGCGGCTTCCCGCCAGTCCCCGCCCACGGCAAAGGCGATAACCGGAATCAGGCTGAACATGGACAACAGAAGCAGCAGTCCCTGCGTCAGCCCAAAGCGTTTGGCCGCCCGGATGTCCCAGCGGAATTCTTCCGGGCCGGGCATCATTTGCCGCCTCGCAGTTCGATGATCTGGTCGCGCAGCAGCGCGGCGTACTCGAATTCCAGCATCTTGCTGGCGGCCTTCATTTCCTTTTCCAGACGGGCGATGGTCTCGGCCCGCTCCCGGTCGCTGAGCTTCTTCTTGCTGAGCTGGGACGCCTCCTCGGCGCTGTGGCTGATCTCCACCATCTCCCGCACGCTCTTGCGGATGGTGCGGGGCGTGATGCCGTGGGCCTTGTTGAACTCGTCCTGCAATTTCCGGCGGCGCTCCGTTTCGTCCATGGCGGCGCGCATGGAGGGCGTCACCGTGTCGGCGTAGAGGATCACCAGCCCCTCGGCGTTGCGGGCGGCGCGGCCGATGGTCTGGATCAGGCTGGTCTCGCTGCGGAGAAAGCCCTCCTTGTCGGCGTCCAGTATGGCCACCAGACTGACCTCCGGCAGGTCGAGTCCCTCCCGCAGCAGGTTGATGCCCACCAGCACATCGAACTCGCCCAGCCGCAGGTCGCGGATGATCTCCATGCGCTCCAGCGCCGCCACGTCGGAGTGCATGTACCGCACACGGATACCGTTCTGGCGGAAGTGGGCGGTCAGATCCTCCGCCATCCGCTTGGTGAGGGTGGTCACCAGCACCCGCTCGTTCCGCTGGGCGCGGGCGCGGATCTCGGCGGACAGGTCGTCGATCTGGCCTACCACGGGCCGCAGCTCGATACGGGGGTCCAGCAGTCCCGTGGGGCGGATCACCTGCTCCACCACCTGATCGGCATGCTGCCGCTCGTACTCGCCCGGTGTGGCAGAGACGTAGATGGCCTGATGGAACCGCTCCTCGAACTCCTCGAATTTCAGGGGTCGGTTATCGAAGGCGCAGGGCAGGCGGAAGCCGTAGCGCACCAGACTTTCCTTGCGGGCCCGGTCGCCGTTGTACATAGCCCGCACCTGGGGCAGCGTCACATGGCTCTCGTCCACAAACAGCAGGAAATCATCAGGGAAGAAGTCCAGCAGCGTCATGGGCGGCGACCCGGCGGGCCGCTGGGAGATGATGCGGGAGTAGTTCTCGATGCCGGAGCAATAGCCCAGCTCGGTCATCATCTCCATGTCGTATTCCGTCCGCTGGCGCAGGCGCTGGGCCTCCACCAGCATGTTGTTCTCTTCAAAGAATTGCAGCCGCTCCGCCAGCTCCTTTTTGATCTGGGCCATGGCGGCGTCCATCTTGTCCTTGGGCGTCACATAGTGGCTGGCGGGGTAGATGGCCACATGGTTCAGGGTTTTCATGGCCGCGCCGGTGACGGGGTGGAACTCGGTGATGCGGTCGATCTCGTCGCCGAAGAACTCCACCCGGATGGCCCGATCCTTATAGTAGGCGGGGTACAGCTCCACCGTATCACCCCGGACCCGGAACACGTTCCGCTGGAAGGCTATGTCGTTGCGCTCGTACCGATCCTCCACCAGGCGGCGCAGCAACTCGTCCCGGTCCATGGCCATACCGGTGCGCAGGGAGATCATCATCCGGGCAAAGTCATCCGGCTCGCCCAGGCCGTAGATGCAGCTGACCGACGAAACCACGATCACGTCCCGCCGCTCCAGCAGGGCGCAGGTGGCGGAAAGCCGCAGACGGTCGATCTCCTCGTTGGTGGAGGCGTCCTTCTCGATATAGGTGTCGGTGTGGGGGATATAGGCCTCCGGCTGGTAGTAGTCGTAGTAGGAGACAAAGTACTCCACGGCGTTTTCCGGGAAGAACTCCCGGAACTCCTCGCACAGCTGGGCGGCCAGGGTCTTGTTGTGGGCCAGCACCAGCGTGGGTCGCTGTACCTGCTCGATGACCTTGGCCATGGTGTAGGTCTTGCCGGAGCCGGTGACGCCCTTGAGCACCTGCTCCCGCAGGCCCAGATCCACGCCCTGGGCCAGCTTTTCGATGGCCTGGGGCTGATCCCCGGCGGGAGAATATTCAGAATGGACTTTGAATTGAGGCATAGGGGTTCTCCTTTTTAGCGTGTTTCGCGCCCATCAGGCGCGAGGGGATGTTCCGTGCCCCGGCGCGGGTCACTTTTGGCCGCTGTCCCAAAAGTGACCAAAAGGACAGCTTAAACCTGCGGTTTAAGAATCCGCGCACGCTATGCTGCGTTGTATATTTGCAGCCTTTTACCGCGCGTTCGCGGGAGATATTGGATTTCGCTGCGCATGACGCATCGAATTCCTTCTTGCGCCGCTGCTGCTCACGCTCTCAACGGTAGAACCCAAAGCGTTGTTCGGCGTAGGCATCAGCGGCAGCGGCGCTGATGCAGGGACGATCCTTTTAACGAAACGAAAAAGAAAATTTTATGTGAACGTGTGGTATGCATTTACGATTTTGTACAACGCATAGCGCGCCCGGAGGTGAAGGAACCGGAGGTTCCTTCCGGTGTTTTTGCCTACTTTTGTCACTGTTGACAAAAGTAGGTCGCGCCGGAGCGCGAAACTCTCCTGATGCATAAGGCAAAAATTAAACCAAATACCCGCTTTGGTTCATGCTGACGTAATCCCCGTCCGCCACGATGATGTGATCCAGCAGCTGGATATCCATGGCCTTCAGAGCGTCCCGCACCCACAGCGTCACCGCCCGGTCATTCTCGGAGGGCAGCGCCACGCCGCTGGGATGGTTATGGGCCAGCACCACCACGCTGGCGTTGGACAGCAGGGCATTTTCCACCACCTGCCGTAGCGAGAAGGCCGCGCTGTCCGCGCCGCCCTGGGACAGCCGCTTGCAGCTGAGGAGCTTCCCCTTGGCGTCCAGACAGGCCTGATACAGCACCTCCTGCCGCTCCTGCTCCAGCAGCGCCAGAAAATACCGGCCGCATTTGTCCACGGTGTTCAGCACCCGCTCCCGGCCCGCGGGACGGGCCGCCCGCTTGCGGATGGCCTCCAGCATCGTCAGGTACAGCGCCGCGCCGTCGCCCACGCCCTCTACCTTCGCCAGCTCCTCCGCCGGTGCGCTCAGCACGTTTTGCAGCGAGCCGAATTTTTGCAGCAGCCGGTGGGCGATCTCGTTGGTGTCCCGCCGGGGAATGGCATAATACAGCGCCAGCTCCAGCACCTCGTGATCGGCGAAGCTGTCCAGCCCGTGTTGGCGGAACTGCTCCTTCTTCCGCGCCCGGTGTCCGTCGTGCAGGCCCATATCACGCCCTCCCTTCTGCCGATAATTTCGCATTTTATAGCAATAATACAGTATACCACACTGCGTTTTCCGCGACAAGGTATATTTATAAAACATTTTTTCGATTTATACGAAAAAGGTGGCCGAAAGATGGCGGCGGCTCTTGACAAGGCCTTTATTTTGACATAGTATAGTATTGTTCACCGGTAGGTAAGGCTACCGCGAGGGATATGGGCTGCTGCCGCGAAATGGTGGAGACACCATGAGATGGTTTGAGCAGGTACTATCGAAACCAAGGTAGTATCTAACGTAGCTTCACCGCCCCGCGATGCTAAAGCTTGTAACGGTAGGGCCTGAAGCCGCATATAGAATGGCTTCCCGCTTACACCGCAGCGCCTGCCGCGCTGGGGTGTTTTTTTGCTGCCCGAACATGGTGGACGATCCGGGGAAAGGAGGGACGCGGCATGATCGATCTGGAAAACAGGATGGACGAGCTGCTGGACGAGATCAAGGAGATGATCCATGAGAAACGGTACGCCGAGCTGCGTGACATGTTCCTTCCCATGGAGAGCGCGGATATCGCCCAGATTCTGGAGGAGGCCGGGCCAGAGGTCATGCCCCTTCTGTACCGGCTGCTGCCCAAGGAGACGGCGGCGGAGGTATTCGTGGAGCTGGAGAGCGAGAGCCAGGAGATGCTGATCAACGGCTTTTCCAACACCGAACTGAAGGAAGTGCTGGACGAGCTGTATCTGGACGACGCCGTGGACATCGTGGAGGAGATGCCCGCCAGCGTGGTGATCCGTATTCTGGACAAGGCCACGCCGGAAATGCGCAAGTCCATCAATGAGATCCTGAAATATCCCGAGGACAGCGCCGGTTCCATCATGAACATGGAGTTCCTGTCCCTGAAGAAGGACATGACGGTGGCGGACGCCTTCAAGCGCATCCGCCGCATCGGCGGCGAGCTGGAGACCATCAACATCCTGTACGTCACCGACCCCACACGCCGCCTGCTGGGCGTGCTGTCCGTCCGCGAGCTGCTGCTGGCGGACGAGGACGACCTGATCGAGGACATCATGGATCCCGACGTGGTGTGGGCCAAGACCACCGACGATAAGGAGGATGTGGCCCAGGCCCTGAGCAAGTACGACTTCCTGGCCATGCCCATCGTGGATCTGGAAAAGCGGCTGGTGGGTATCGTCACCGTCGACGACGCCATGGACGTCATCGAGGAAGAGACCACCGAGGACTTCGAGAAAATGGCGGCTATGCTGCCCTCCGACAAGCCCTATCTCCGCGCCGGTGTGTTCGACACATGGAAGGCCCGTATGCCGTGGCTGCTGATCCTGATGCTGTCGGCCACCTTTACCGGCATGATCCTGAACCATTACGAAAGCGCGCTGGCGGCCTGCCTGGTGCTGAACGCCTACATCCCCATGCTGTCGGGCACCGGCGGCAACTCCGGCACCCAGGCGTCCGTGGCGGTGATCCGCGCCCTGAGTCTGGGCGAGGTGGACTTCTCCGATGTGCTGGCGGTGCTGTGGAAGGAGGTCCGGGTGGCCTTCCTGTGCGGCGCGGCGCTGGCGGCGGCCAACTTTGTGAAAATGCTGCTGGTGGACCGGCTGCTGCTGGGCAACGACGAGGTGACCATGACGGTGTGCCTTGTGGTGTGCCTGACGGTGATGTTCGTGGTGATCTTCGCCAAGTGCGTGGGCTGCTCGCTGCCGCTGCTGGCGGAGAAGATCGGCCTTGACCCGGCGGTGATGGCCAGTCCCTTCATCACCACCATCGTGGACGCCACCAGCCTGCTGATCTATTTCGCGCTGGCCTCGGCGTTTCTGGGGATATAAGAAGCCTGCTGAATGAATGTAGGGGCCGACGACTCTGTCGGCCCCTGACGAGATATACGGGAGAATGGCGGGCGGACAGGGTCGGCCGCCCCTACGCATGGATCGCCGAAAATGATCCATATGCTTACGGTGCGTAGAAGGTGCCGTCCCCGTAAAACATGACAATTTCAAAAATTTTCAACTGCATACTCCCGTATTTGACGGACACACTAGGGTCAGGCAAATGGAAAGCCAAGCTTTCCGCGCCTGACCTTACTTTTTTATTCGGGAGGAAACCACAATGAGCAATTACGAGAAGTGCGGCTGCACCAACGACGGCTGCGAGTGCACCCCCAACAATGCCATCAACTGCACGGTCACCAGCTGCGCCCATCACTGCAAGGACGTGAACCGCTGCGGACTGAACTCCATCCAGGTGGGTACTCATGAGCAGAACCCCTCTATGGATCAGTGCACCGACTGCCAGAGCTTCCGCAAGTATTGAGAAGCCCGCGCAAAAGGCCGCCCTCCGGCGGCCTTACATATACGCGGAGGTGAAACGGAATGGGGCAAAAGGGAAAGCTGCGGCTGGCGGGCGCGGCGGCGGGACTGGTGAACGGCGCCTTCGGCGGAGGCGGCGGCATGGTGCTGGCGCCTATGCTAACGCTCTGGTGCGGTCTGGAGCAGAAGCGGGCGCTGGCCACCTGCGTGGCGGTGATCCTGCCTCTGTGCGTGCTGTCGGCGGCCATCTGCGTGCTGCGGGGCGGCTTTGACTGGCTGGCGGCGCTGCCGTACCTGATCGGCGGCGGCATCGGCGGCGCGGTGGGCGGAGTGCTGTTCCGGAAGGTCAGCGGCACATGGCTGCGGCGGATATTCGCCCTGTTCCTGCTGTACGGCGGCGTGAGGTACCTGCTGTGACGGAGTGGGTACTGCCGCTGCTGGTGGGGACAGGCACCGGTATCCTCTCGGCCTGGGGCGTGGGCGGCGGAACGCTTCTGCTGCTGGTGATGACGCTGTTTCTGGGCGTCGATTCCGCCGCCGCACGGGGCATCAATCTGCTGTATTTCCTGCCCACCGCCGGGGCGGGACTGCTGTTTCACCGGAAAAGCGGCCTGCTGGACAGGGATGCCCTGCGGCAGGCGGTGCCATGGGGCCTGCTGACGGCGGCGGCAGGGGCGTGGGCGGCCTCCGCCGTGGATACAGAGCTGCTGCGGAAACCCTTCGGCATATACTTGCTGGTAATGGGCGTCATGACGCTGGTGAAAAAATGAGACGCAGCCCGCTTTTCCCGCAAGCTGTCTGCGAGGACGGGGCGGACGGCAGAAAGAAGTATCGCCGCGTACAAAAAATTCAAAAAAGGTGTTGACAAAACCCGCCAGTATATGCTATAGTAATTCGTGCCTGTCGAGCACATGGCGGCGTAGCTCAGTTGGCTAGAGCATGCGGTTCATACCCGCAGTGTCACCGGTTCGAATCCAGTCGCCGCTACCATCGCGGGAGAGATGGAAACATCTCTCCCGCACCCTTCGACAGGGTTATGGCCCGTTGGTCAAGTGGTTAAGACACGGCCCTTTCACGGCTGTAACATGGGTTCGAGTCCCGTACGGGTCACCACTTCGGCAATCCGTATGGGTTGCCGAATATATGGAGGCTTAGCTCAGCTGGTTAGAGCGCCTGCTTCACACGCAGGAGGTCACTGGTTCGAGTCCAGCAGTCTCCACCACGAAAAAACCTTGGAATCACAATGGTTCCGAGGTTTTTTCTTTGCCTTTTTCTGGAAGAAAAGAGCCTCTCTGCTTGCGGTATTTTGGGGTATTTTCGGGCAATTTCGGGGCTTCTTGTTGCAAAAGTGTTGCAAATTTTTTTGGTCCTCTATCCGTTGTGCCACAAGGGTTTGCGGTTTTTTAGGCAGGGCCGTTTGTTGCAAACTTTTTCAGACGGCTTCCTTGCAGAATGCCCGACGGACTTTCTCAGCAGTTTGCTGCTCCCGATTTTTACGATCATAGTGGGTATAAACACTCAGCGTCATGTCCATCGTGCTGTGTCCAGCCAAATACTGGATCTCCTTTACGTCCAATCCAGCTTCAAAAAGACGGGTGATGTACGTGTGGCGAAGAATATGGGCAGTTATATGGGTTTCCGGCAGCTCACGCTCAATGAGCTTCCACATACTACGGAAGGCGGACAGCGTCATCACTTTTTTGTTTTTCAGAGACAAAACAAATTTTGAGGAACTGCGGTCTCTTTGCTTGCGTAGCCATGCTTCGACCTCATTTGACATAGGAATATCCCGTCTGCCAGCTTTGGTTTTCATAAGTTCACTGACGGTCGTTTCGTAGCGGCCCAATACGGCGTTATGGCGAACACGGATCATTCTGCTCTCAAAATCAATATCGCTCCATTGCAGACCGACGATCTCGCCTCGACGCATTCCGGTTTGGAGTGCAATCAGGAGAAATGTATAGGCCCGCTCATTTTTGACCCGCTGGAGGAGCAAGTCACTTTCCTGCGGAGTCAATGCGACTTTTTCGGCGGTCCTTTTTCCACTTGGCTTCAGCATGCTGCTGACTGGAGATTTTGCAACCAAGCCATTTTCCTGCGCCGCCTTAAAAATGCTTCTCAGCGCAATCAGCACCTTTGACTGGAGAGAATTGCTTTTGTCAGAAAGGGCTGCCATGATGGATTGAATCTGCATGGGAGAGATGTCCCGCAGACGATAGCCACCGATATACGGAAGGATGTGCTGGTTCATAACATACTTGATGGCATTTTGGCTGTTTTCCCGGAGGTACGGCTTTTTATAGATGTCATACCACATCTGGGCAAAATGTCCGAAGGTCTCCTCGCTGCAAATATCCACTCCGGCGTTGACCATGATCTGCGCCTTTAATACCTTTTCTTCCAGTTCCTTCTGGTCTTTCCCACGGATGTATTTTCGTGTTCCATCTGGAAGTTGAATTGCTTTTGTCAGGTAAGTATATTTTTTCTTTGCTTTTGTTGTCATGTGGCGTTCTCCTTTCAATAACGCCCTGTGATACATAACCGCATTATATCGCTCAACACGGTGTAACACAAGAAATTATTTTAAATGCGTATGGCAAAAAAACAAGGGGTCATGCTTAGCGATGCCATATATTACTGAATCTTCCAACACCTTTCCGGCTTGCTGGCAGGGGTGTATCCCTTTGGTTTTTGAATTGCCCCTGACAGATATTCTTCTAAAGCTTCAATTGCCACAAGATATTTTTTCCCAATGCGGGCACTGGGAACCGCACCTGTACGGAGCAGCGTCCTGATAGCTGTTTCGGTAAGGCAGGTCTCAGGGTCTGTCTCCTTGAAATAGGCTGCCGCCTCACGAATCGTTCTGGTTCGAATCATGGTACTCCCTCCTGCAAATATTCAGTATTATAGGACAGAAAGAGCAAGCACCCCGGTCGGGGTGCCTGCTCTTTCTTGACAGCTTCAATCATACCATGACTATGAGGGAAGTTACAAGAGCCTTATACGGGGAAAAACGAGGGAACTTTGTGGGAAAAAGGGGGAAAATCGATTAGATTACTCCTGCGGCAAACGCATACATGGCAGCAAGTTCTTCAATCGCATGGTTCCGAATAGCACGAACGGTTTTTGTGCTATACCCCATTTCCTTGCAGATCTCCGGCAGAGATTGACTATCAAAGAAGATCCTCCGAATAACCTCGGTCTGCCGCGGTTCCAGAAGTGCCACATAGTGCTCCAGACGGTTGATCTCCTGCTCCAGCGGTACAAGGCGGCTGACCAGATCGTGTGTCAAAGCGGCATTTGCCTCATCCGCCGCGCTCTGGAAGTTCATGGCGATGTAAAGCGTCTTGTTGGACACACTGCCGGAAGGCCGGCCCTCGCCGTCCCCCTTGGCGAAATTCATGGTCTCGATCATTTCATCCGGCGTCACTCTGGCCGGATGCTCCAGCTCATAGCGAAGCTGTTCAATCTTGCGCTTGGTGGCGCGGTAG
>CAKTRJ010000015.1 GCA_934597345.1 uncultured Oscillospiraceae bacterium | reverse complement strand
ACTGCCGGTAGATCCGACATCGTGGATAATCTACGATCTGTTTGATCTCAAGTGTATATTCTGACATGGAAACCTCCTGAAATGCGCTTCCATAATGGGAAGCCTTGTGTTATAATTGGCATAGAGCAAAAGCGGCGCAGCATTATCGAATGTGGAATGATGTTCCGCTGGTAATGCTGCGCCATTGCGCTATTTAGATGTTGGTACGATTCATGTGCCTGATGGTCTGTTTCTTGTTTTGCCCGAACCCCAATGAGCTGAATCTCTTAGAGTTAAAAACCTAAAGGTGCGTTTCTTGCGTGGTTGGGCCAACAAAATCGGTCATCTCATGGCTCTACTCTCGGAGTTGACACCAACGCTGACACCAACCGCTACAGGATTTCATGGTACGGGATGCGAAAGAAGAGGAATGCAGATTCCTCGAACCCCTTGAAAACACAGACTTTCTGCGATTATATGCGCCGCTATGGGACTATAAGAAATTTACGGTGCATTTCTCATAACCCGGAGGTCGGGGGTTCAAGTCCCTCTCCCGCAACCAACAAAGTCCTGAAATCGTAAGATTTCAGGACTTTTCTTTGCGTTTCCATACGATACGCATCGGTTCCGCGGTCCTTTTGACTGTGCGAGGAGATCTGCTGAAACCGGATTTTGTGATAATACCAAAAACGGATGGAAAATTTTGTTGATTTTACAATGAGGCGCCAGATATAATAATACCATGCAAAATTTAACGGAGAGGTGCTTCTTATGAAAATCGTGATCCTGGATGGCTATATGGAGAACCCCGGCGACCTGAGCTGGAGCGGCCTGGAACAGCTGGGAGAATTGGTGGTCTATGATCGGACGAGTCTGACGGATGAAAGTGAAGCCATTGCCCGCATCGGGGATGCGGAGATCGTGATCACGAACAAGACGCCGGTCACCAGAGGCATCATGGATGCCTGCCCTAATATCCGCTATATTGCGCTGCTGGCCACCGGATACAATGTGGTGGATGTGGCGTATGCCCGCCAGAAGGGGATACCGGTATCCAATGTGCCTACCTACGGCACGGCGTCGGTCAGTCAGTTTTCCATTGCCCTTTTGCTGGAGATCTGCCACCACATCGGCGCCCATAACGCGTCCGTGCACGCGGGGAAATGGGCCAATTGCGCGGATTGGTGCTACTGGGACTATCCGCTTGTGGAGCTGGATGGCAAGACCATCGGCATTATCGGCTTTGGCCGGATTGGCCAGAGCGAGGGACGGATCGCCAAGGCGATGGGTATGAACGTTTTGGCCTATGATCTGTATCCCAATGACGCGGGACGGGAGATCGGAACTTATGTGCCGCTGGACGCCCTGCTGGCACAGTCTGACGTGGTGACGCTGCACTGCAATCTGACGCCGGAGAATACCGGCCTGATCAACAAGGAGCGCATCGCAAAGATGAAGGACGGCGCGATCCTGATCAATAACGCACGGGGCCAGCTGATCGTGGAGCAGGATGTGGCAGACGCGCTGAACAGCGGAAAGCTGGCGGCTGCCGGGCTGGATGTGGTGTATACGGAGCCGATCCGGGCGGACAATCCCCTGCTGGACGCCAAGAACTGCATCATTACGCCGCACATTTCCTGGGCGTGCAGGGAGAGCCGCCAGCGCATCATGGACTGCACCGTGGACAATGTGACAGCCTTTCTGGCGGGTGCGCCGATCCATGTGGTGAACTGAGAGGGGCGCTGCGGTATGAAGCTGAACTGCGTTTTATTGGCGCCGGATTCCTTCAAAGGGACGCTGTCCGCACAAGAAGTCTGTGATATCGAGGCACAGGTGATCCGCAAGCGTTTCCCGGAGGCGGAGATCCTGACGCTGCCGATGGCGGACGGCGGAGAGGGAATGACGGAATCCTACCTGCGGCTGCTGGGCGGGACGCGGGTCGCCTGCCAGGTGACCGGTCCGCTGGGCGAGAAGGTGGATGCGGCCTATGGGATCCTGCCGGACGGCAGCGCTGTCATGGAAATGGCCGCCGCGGCGGGGCTGCCGCTGGTGGAAGGACGGGAAGCGCCGCTTCTGGCGACCTCTCACGGCGTGGGAGAGATGATCCTGGACGCCGTGGAGCGGGGCGCGAAAAAGATCCTGCTGGGCTTGGGCGGCAGCGCTACAAACGACTGCGGCATTGGTATGGCCGCCGCGCTGGGGTACCGTTTTCTGTCCGCGGAGGGAGAGCCGGTGATCCCCATCCCGCAGAATATGCAGAAGATCCGGCGTATCCTGCCGCCTGCGGACTTGCCGGAGGTGGAGATCGTCGCCGCGTGTGATGTGGATAACCCGCTGACGGGTCCGCAGGGTGCCACCCATATTTTCGGGCCGCAAAAGGGTGTGGATGTGCAGACGCTGCCCATCCTGGAAGCGGGACTGTGTGCGATGGCCCGCCTTTTCCGGGAACAGCTGGGCGCCGATGTGGAAATGACACCGGGCGCCGGCGCGGCCGGTGGCCTTGGCGCCGCGATCCAGGCGTTCCTGGGCGGCGTGCTGCGGCCGGGTATCGAACTGCTGCTGGATACCGCGCGATTCGATACTCTTCTGGAACGGGCGGATCTGGTCATCACCGGAGAAGGGCGCATTGATGGACAGAGTGCCCACGGAAAAGTTCCTGCCGGTGTTGGAAAGCGCTGCATGGCGCAAAATGTTCCGTGCATCGCCCTGTGCGGGTCCATCGGCCCGGGCGCCGAAAGTGCCTATGACATCGGCTTGACTGCGATATTCGCGGCGGTCAGCGGCATCGGCTCGCTGGAGGACATCCGGAGGACCTGCCGGGAGGATCTGGCGAGCCTGACCGATTCTGTGCTCCGCCTGCTGGCGCTTTCGTAACTTTCATCGTGGTGTACCATCGGGAGAACGATTCTCATCTGCCGGTTTAAAAACAACAGCTGACGCTGCAAAAGCAGCGTCAGCTGTTGTTTTCTTCATAAAACTGGAGCGCCAGATACAGCGTTGCCACATCTTTGGGGTCGCGCAAGGAGTACCCGGTCAGACGCTCCGCTTTTTTCAGGCGATATTGAAAGCTGTTGCGGTGAAGAAATAGGTGAGCCGCCGCTGCGTCGATCCGGCCATTGTATTGGAAGTAGAGTTTCAGTGTTTGATAGACTTCCGCAAATTCATCGTCTGTACAGCCGGAGAACACCAATTGCAGCAAATTTACCTTGACCTCCTTGGGGACACTTTGCGCCACAAATTCCAGCGAGGCATCGTTGTAGAACGCGATCCAGGATCTTGGCGATTGGGCGGCCATGCGGCTGGCCGCCTTTGCTTCCAGATAGCAGCGGCGGATATCCCGGCTCCTTGCGGCCACGGAGCTGATGCCGCCCCAGATACGAAGCTGGCAGAAGCCTTCGATGTCCGCGCAGAGCTTTTGGGCCGTATCCCACACGGCTTGCCGGTTTTCCTCGTGAAGAAGGATCAGGATGCGCTGGTTGATCACCGCGCACAGATCCTGCGGATCGGCGCTGAGGCGCAGCCGGATCATCCGCAGCAGACTGGTGCTCTGGATCTCCTGCGGAGCGGAGCCGTCTTCGGCTGCGCTGACCCGAAGCATGATGACCGTTCGCGGAAGGTCGATGTCGATCCCCAGCAGCCGACCGCGGACAAGCAGCTCGTCCCAGTCCGGCGCGTCGGAGAACAGCCAGTTTTCCAGAAACAGCGCTCTGGCGTCAGACAACTGGCTCTCCTGTTCCTGCTGCCAGATGCCAGCGACCAGGATCTCGGTCATCTTTTTGATGATGGCGCCGTGCAGGGAGACCTCTGCCGGAGGGCCTGTCATGCCGATCACTCCGATGGTCTGCCCGTGGAAGGTGATGGGCAGGTTGATGCCCTCCCGCATGCCGTCATCGCTGTTTTCGCTGACAACAAGGCTTTCCAGATTTTCAGACAGGATCTTTTTCGCACCGGCGTGGGACTGTCCGATCCGCTGAGCGTCAGTGCTGGCGATGATGATGCCGTTTTCGTCGATCACATTGATATTCCGGTGAAGTACGCTCTTCATTTCATTTGCAATCCGCTGTGCATCCTGCTGCGAGATCAGCATATCATGTCCTCCTGCTCAGAGATCAGTGCGCAAAAAGGATGCTGCGGGCATAGTGCATTTTCAAAAGCTCGCGGGCCTTATCGCTTTCACCGCTGGAAATGGCGTTGAGGATCATCTCATGCTCCCGGATGTTGGCCCAGCGGTCATAGTCATGGGTCTGGTAATCATGGATCAGCAGCAGCGTCTGGAGTGCGAAAGTGCCGTTATAGATATCCATCAGATGCATGTTGTTGCAGGCGGTCATCAGCGCGGTATCCACGGCGATGGTGGCCTCTGCGAAAACCCTGTTGGAGCCGGTGTCGGCCACGGCCTTCTGCGCGTCCATGCTTTCCGACAGCAGCGCCGTCAGAATCGGGATTCGGTCACGGTTCAGGCAATACTCATAGCCGCCCAGAAGCAGGATCAGCACCGCGTCAAAGGTCTCGCGGAAAATCGTACTGTTCAGCTGCACGACCTGCGGGCCCGCATAGGGATTGATGGTCACAAGGCTTTCCTTTTCCAAAAGCGTCAGGGCATCCCGGATGGGCGTTGTGCTGACGCCCAATTCGCGGGATAGTGTTTTGATATTGATCTTTTCTCCCAACTGATACTCGGAGTTCATGATACGACCCTTGATAATGTCGTAGATCTGGTTTTTCAGCGGGGACTTATTCACGATTGCCATATCAAAACGTCCTTTCCTCAGGTGGTAAAATCAGAACCGCATCCATTTGCAGGCAATGGCCAGCGTCTGGCAGTCGGCCAGGTTCCGCAGATCATAGCCCGTGCGCTTCCGCAGCTGCTCAATGCGGTATTGGATGGTATTCTTATGAACGAACAGGCGCTGCGAGATCGCCTGGATCGAGCCGTTACATTCCAGATATGTCTGGATGAATTCATAGACCTGCTTCAGTTCCGGGCGGGAATAGCCCGGAAAGGTCTGAAGGATGAACTGCTTTTTCATGGTGTCCGGCGCGTCATACAGATAGAGGTTCAGCAGTTCGTTCTGATAATAGATAATGCCGTTGACGGTGGACATATAGTAATTGGCCAGCTTATAGGCATCCTGATAGGAGGAGCGGATCCTGTCGCAGCTGTATGGACGGCCTACGGCGATCAGGTAGCGTGTCACAAGAGGTGAAATGGCGCTGCACACCTGCTCCAGCCGCTGGGAGACCTTCTGCGGGGCGCGCATGTTCAGGATCAGGATAAAGTCCGCCTCGCGGGGGATCGCCAGCAGATCCAGCTGATGGAGGATTTCCGCCACCGAGAATTTCAGCGCCTGGTTCATGGCGACCTGCGGGATACGCAGTACCGCACAGGTAACGCCAGCCACAGTGTCGATCTGGTTCAGCAGCGCCCGTTCGGAGAAAAGGGCGAGATCATCCTCAAATTTTCCCTCCAGCCAGTCAAGGCAGAAGGTGGTCCTTTCATAATGGCGGAGGTTGAAGTAGTTCCCGGAGATCAGCTGCTCCAGATTCAGGCGGCAGATCTGCTGAAGCAGCCTGCCGTAGGACAGCAGATCCTCCTCCGTGCCGCTGTGGATCAGAAGGATACAGGCGGTCCTGCGGTTGAGGGAAACCGGCAGATACAGCCCGGACAGGGTATCCTCGCTCTGGGCCGACTCCGGGATCAGCAGCTCGGGCAGCGCCTTGTCCGCCACCTCCTTGGCCGGTCGGGAGAACTGGTTCCGGAGGATATCGGAGGTGTGGGCCGCAATGATCCCATCCGTGCGGATGATGCCCAGCTGGTGGGTGGTGACCGCGGAGAGCTGACGCAGCAATTTTTCCGCAAGATGGACGTTGAGTTCCATTGAGACCTCCTTGGAAGGGGACCGGGCCGTTCGACAGATACGGACGATCCTCGACATACACTATACAGTATTTTTACATATTTTCATAGAAATTGCAATATTTGTCAATTATTTAACGATCGAATCTTGTATATTCTGCCGGATTTGCGCAGTTTGTGTAAATGTAACAAACATAAAATATTTCAAATTCCAATTTGGTTCTTAACACAAAAGATTTTTCCAATATATGGTTCCTGTGCTATGTACTTCCGGCCCGGAAGGTACGATAATAGAACCATCCACTTTAAGACCCTTTAGAGACATGAAAGGAGAGATTTTACATGAAAAAGACTTTGAGTATGATTCTGGCACTTCTGATGCTGGTGAGCCTGCTTACTGCCTGCGGCGGCGGCCAGTCCTCCGACGGCACGGATCAGCCCAGTGCTGAAGGCGTCAACGGGGTGACCTACAGCCTTGGCTCTGTGGCTGCGGAGACCAGCGTTCAGATCGAAGCGGCGAAGATGTTTGCCAGCAAGGTAAACGAGTATACCAACGGCGCGATCACCATCAATATCTTTCCCGCGTCCCAGCTGGGTTCGGATGAATCTATGTGCGAGGACCTGTCCCGCGGCGCCCTTGAGTTCGCATTCCTGAATCAGGGTTCCTGCGCAGGCTTTGACCAGATGCTGGACTGCCACTATCTGCCCTATATTGCCCGCGACTATGATGAGGCGGACAAGCTGTTCTACGGCGACGGCATTATCCCCACCACGCTGACCCAGACGCTGAACTCCCACGGCATCAACGTCATCGGCTGGTATGAAAATGAGTTCCGCGGCATGTCCTCTTATAACGAGATCAAGACCGCTGCTGATGTGAGCGGCCTGAAGATGCGTGTTCCCGGCTCTGCCGCCATCAAGGACTACTTCACGCAGCTGGGCGCCCAGTGCGTGACGCTGACCATGGGCGAGTTGTATACCGCCCTGCAGCAGAAGACCTGCGACGGCCAGGACAACGGCGTGCTGATCACCCACGACAACATGCTGGACGAAGTCAATGACCACTACACCTATACCCGCCATGTGTATGCCGTCTCCGTGATGGCTGTCAGCGATATTACCTGGAAGCAGCTGTCCGCTGACCAGCAGACTGCCGTGCTGAAAGCTGCCGCCGAGGCGCAGGAGTGGGAGATCAAGGCCACCCGCGATCAGATCGACCAGTATCTGCAGGAGATGAAGGACAGCGGCGTTGTGGTCCATGAGCTGACGGATGACGAGATGGCGACCTTCGTTGATGTTGCTGACAAGACCTGGGAGAATATGCGCAGCGTTTACGGCGATGCGTACATCGACGGTCTGAAGGCTGAGGTCGCGGCTGTTCGGGGTGAATAAACACGCGGCGACTCTCGCATCAGAGTAGGAGGAAAGCATGTATTCACATTATCTGAAATTTGAAAAGGTTCTCGCAAAGATCGAGCTTTTCTTTGTAGTGATCCCTTTTATCCTGATTTTTATCACCGTTGTTGAGCAGGTTTTCCAGCGGTACTTCAACCTGCCCATCGCGGATACCAGTGAACTGAGCATGATCTGCATGGCGGTCTTTACGTTTATGAGTATGGGATACCTGGTCTTTAACGAAGGACACATCACCATTGAGGTCCATAAGCTCATCAAGAATCACAAAGCACTTGCGATCGTGGAGATCGTGATGTATGTGGTCATGATCGTATTTTCCCTGTTCTACCTGTATCTGGGCTACGATCTGTTCTCCTTCGCTCTGTCCACGGGAACCGCAACGACACAGCTGCGTATCCCGCTGAGCATTCCCTACGGCACAATGCTGGTCGGGTTTGTGTGCGTGATCATTCACGCGCTGGGGAAGATCCTGGAGCGCTGGACCTTCCGCAATGATCTGGGTGAGCTGTATGACAAGGAGATCAATATCGAAGAGCTGCGCTGATATCTGCAGCGGGACGCGTCCGGCGCGTCCGGCGCGTCCCGCTTTCCTCTGATACAGTATAGAACGAAAGGAGTTTTCGCGAAGATGTCAACCCTGTTATTGATTATTATTGCCGTACTGCTTGTTCTGCTGATCATCGGTATTCCGGTGGGCTTTACCTTTGCGGCGGCCGGTATCATCGGCGGCTTCCTGGCGAAGTTCAACCTGGGGACCATCGCGTCTACGGCTTATTACGGCATCTATGCCTTTGCGCTGCTGGCGATCCCGCTGTTTATCCTGGCGGGCGAGCTGATGAACCGCGGCAAGCTGATCGACCGCCTGGTCAGCCTGGCCGAGACCGTATTCTTCTGGCTGAAGGGCCGTCTGGGACACGTTGTGATCGTGGCCTGCGCCTTCCTGGGCGCGATGACCGGCTCATCTGTGGCCACCGTGGCCGCCATCAGCTCCTCTATGGGTGAGCGTATGGTGGCAAAGGGCTATAAGCGCGGCTATGTGGCGGCGCTGTGCTCTTCCAGCGGTCTGCTGGGCGTGCTGATCCCGCCGGCCATCCCGCTGATCATTTACGGCGCGGCCTGCCAGGTGTCTGTGGCGGACCTGTTCAAGGCGACAGTCGTCCCCGGCATCATCATGACCGTTTCCTATATGATCGTGCACCGCATTTCCCTGCGCAGTGTGCTGGATCAGGGGACGGAGGCAGGTCTGGCGGAGTATCGGCCGGGCAGCGCCCATGAGAGCCTGGAACACGCCGGCAAGACCTTCCTGCAGAGCATTCCCGCGCTGATCATGCCCATCATTATTCTGGGCGGCATTTACTCCGGCCTGACCACCGCCACGGAAGCGGCGGCCATTGCGGGCCTGTATACGCTGATCATCATTCTTGTGATGCGTCTCGCTACCAACAAGGAGCTGATCGAGGCGTTCAAGACCTCCGCCAAGACCGCGGCCTCCATCATGGTCATTATCGGCTTCACCAGCGTGTTCAACAAGATCCTGACGCTGATGCAGATGCCCCAGAATCTGGCGAATTTCACCACCAGCATCACCAGCAACAAGTACCTGTTCCTGCTGCTGATCAATGTGCTGCTGTTCCTGACGGGTATGTTCATGGAGACCAACGCGGCGGTCACGCTGATGGCGCCGCTGCTGTATCCCTCCGCCATGGCGCTGGGCGTGGATCCCGTCCACTTCGGCATCATTCTGGTGACCAACATTGAGATCGGCCTGATCACACCGCCGATGGCCTCCAACATCTATGTTTCCGCCCGGCTGAACAAGTCCTCGCTGGCGGAGATGTGGCCGTATCAGTGGAGGTTCCTGGTGGACTCTATCGTTGTGCTGATGCTGATCACCTATGTGCCGAGTCTGAGCCTCTGGTGGCAGCCCTGACGGACGTATTACGGAAATAATTGCGCCCTGAAAGACGGGTGTAATTATTTTACGCAAAATTCGGAAAAATATAGCGATATTTAAAAAATAATTGGAAAAGGAGACGAACCATGAAAGGTAAAGTGTTGTCGATGACCGGCATCAAGAAGGTCGAGGTCAAGGAATTTGAACTGCCCGAAGTGGAAAAGGGCCAGGTGCTGATGCGCGTGATCAAGAGCAATATCTGCGGCTCGGACGTTCACATGTGGGAAGGTAAGCATATTTTCAAGAACCATGTACTGGGCCACGAGATGGTGGGCCGCGTGGTAAAGCTGGGTGAAGGCGTTGTCACCGATTATGCCGGCCGCGAGGTCAAGCCCGGCGACCGTATCTGCCCGGTGTACTATTTGACCTGCCAGAAGTGCAAGGCCTGCCTGGACGGCAACTTTAACGTGTGTACCCACGGCAGCGACTATCAGGGCCAGCACGCGGATATCTATCCTCACTTCACCGGCGCTTTCGCCACCCATTACATGATCCAGGCCAATCAGTATTTCTACAAAGTGCCTGACAATATTCCCGACGACGTGGTCGCCGGCGCCAACTGCGGCATTTCCCAGATGTATTACGCCATTGACCAGATCAAGATGTCCGCCAATGATATCGTGGTGGTACAGGGCGCAGGCGGCCTGGGCCTGTTCAGCAGTGCAATCTCCCATTCCAAGGGCGCCCGCGTGATCGTGATCGACAGCGTGGCCTCCCGTCTGGAGCAGGCGAAGAAGTTCGGTGCCTGGGAGACCATCAACATGAAGGACTTTGCCACCCGCGAGGCCCGTCTGGAGGAGATTCTCCGCCTGACCGGCGGCAAGGAGCCGGATGTGGTGATCGATGTGACCGGCTTTCCGCCCGCATTCGATGAGGCCACCCGCATGATCAAGATCGGCGGCACGATCCTGGAGATCGGCTGCGTCAGCCTGGACGAGGATCAGTGCTGCACCATCGTTCCCGGCCTGCTGGTCCGCAAGTGCATCACGGTGCGCGGCATCCTGCGTTATCAGCCCTGGTATCTGGACAGAACGCTGCAGTGGCTGTCCGAGTATCATGATAAGTATGACTTTGCACACCTGACCGACAAGATGTACAGTCTGGAAGAGGGCCAGGAGGCGCTGCTGAAGGCGGCTAACAAGGAAGTGGCCCGCGCCATCATCGAGCCCCGTATGGACGAGGAATAAGCCTGCCATGAGCAAACGTTTTATCCGCAGGTCTCTGCTATATATGCCGGGAAGCTCCGAAAAAATGCTGAACAAGGCTGCGGGGCTGACGGCGGACGCCGTGATCATGGATCTGGAGGATGCGGTGAGCATCCCGGAAAAGGATGCCGCCCGCGAGCGGGTGCTCCCCTATATCGCGGAGATCCGGAACAGCGGAAAGGAAGTCGTTGTCCGCGTCAACGGCATGGACACCATGTGGGGCATCCGGGACATTCTGGCGGCGGCGCCTTATCGTCCGGATACCATCATTATCCCGAAGGCGGACGAGCGGGCGCTGACCATTGCCGACGGGCTGCTCTGCGCGGTGGAGCGGGAACAGGGCTGGGAGAGAAATACGATCTCTCTGATCCCGCTGTTCGAGACCGCGTACTCCATCGCCAACCCGCTGTCGATCCTTTCTGTGACAGACCGCGTGGATGGTGTTCAGCTGGGCGGCGAGGATCTGACAAAGGAGCAGGAGATCGAGCGCACGCTGCTGGGCGAAGAGATCCGCTATGCCAGACATCAACTGGCGATGGCGGCCCGGGCAAAGGGGTTGGACATTCTGGATACGCCGTATACCGGCATCCGTGATCTGGACGGCCTGCGTCAGGATGCTGAGACGGCCCGCCAGATCGGATTTACCGGAAAAACGTGCATCCATCCCACCCATGCGCCGGTGATCAACGACGTCTTTTCGCCGTCGGCAGAGGCCGTGGCCTATTCCCGGGGCGTATTGGAGGCGTATACTGCGGCAGTGGCAGAGGGCAAGGGCGCGGTCATGTATCAGAACAAGATGATCGACGCGCCGATCGCAGACCGTGCCGGTCGTATTTTGAACAAGGCGCAGCGCATCATGGCGCTGGAAGAAAAACAGAAATAACGATGATCAAGGAGGAACGACAAATGGAAGCATTGAATCATGAAGCATATATTGCGGAGCTGGTCGCCCGCGGCAGAAAGGCCATGGCTGAGATCGAGGATCTGACGCAGGAGGATGTGCGCAAGATCGCCAAGGCGGTAGCGCTGCTGAGCTGCAACCGCGCGGAAGCCTGGTCCAAGGCGCTGTACGAGGAAAACGGCCACAGCGGCCGTCTGGAGAGCAAGCTGGCCCGCAACTACGCCCGTCCCCTGGGCTTGGCTTCCCAGCTGGATGAGATCAAGACCGTGGGTGTGATCGAAGAGGATCCTGAGGGTTATCTGGTCAAGATCGCAAAGCCCCTCGGCGTGATCGCCTCTCTGGTGCCCATGACCGTCCCCTGCGGCCTAATCGCCTGCCAGACGATTTTCGGCCTGATGTCCAAGAACGCCATGATTTATTCTCCCCATCCCCGCACCAAGAAGGTGACCGCGTTCGTCGTCAACGATCTGCGTGAGCTTCTGGGCCGCATGGGCTATCCCAAGGATCTGCTGCAGTGCGTGGAGGATCCCTCTCTGGCGCGCACCGATATCCTGATGAAACAGGCGGACTATGTGGTCGCTACCGGCGGCCAGGCAATGGTCAAGGCAGCCTACTCCTCCGGTACGCCTGCCTTCGGCGTCGGCGCGGGCAACTCCGTGTCCGTTGTGGAGGACACCGCGGACCTGCAGGAGACCGCTCACGGCATCATGCTGGCAGAGACCAACGACTGGGGCGCCGGCTGCTCCACAGAGAACTCGGTGGCCATTCAGGATACCGTGTATGACGCGATGATCGAGGCGCTGAAGAAGGAAGGCGGCTATCTGTGCAATGCCGACGAGAAGGAAAAGCTGATCAATGCCATCTGGAAGAACGGCAAGCTGAATGTTGACTGCATTATCCACTCTCCGCAGCATATCGCCAAGATGGCGGGCTTCGCGGTCCCCGATGACTGCACCTTCATTATGGCCGAAGAGTGCAATGTGGGCCCCGAGTATCTGATGACCGAGGAGAAGCTGTCCCCCGTGGTGGCCCTGTGGAAGTTCAAGACCATCGACGAGGCGATCCAGCTGGTGAACGATATCCACTCGGTTTCCGGCGCTGGCCATTCCTGCTCCATCCACAGCACCAATGAGGAGCACATCCTGAAGTTCGCCAGCAAGACCCACACCTCCAGAGTTGCCGTTAACGCCTGCACCGGCCTGAACAACGCGGGCGCCTATAACAACAAGATGCCCTGGACCTTCTCCCTGGGCTGCGGCAGCTGGGGCGGCAACGCTTATTCCGAAAACAACACCTTCAAGCACTATCATAACACCACCTGGGTGTACCGTATGATGCCCGCCAAGGAAGCTCCCTCCAAGGAGGCTGTGTTTGGTGACATGCTGAAGGACGAAGCGCTGTTCGGCAACTATCCCAACTTTGAGCTGTAAGCGCGGCAGACGCTGTTTAACGACCATTCTCTTTTGAGGTAACGCGGTTATTTACGCGGCGGCTGTTATTTGGGAACGGACAGAACGCAGCGTACCAGATTATCTCTTTTCTCTCCTCACCCGGCCCCGCGGTTTTCCGCGGGGCCGGAACTTTTGCTTCGGGCCGGGGCGGGCAAACGCTCCACAATATGTTTGCACATGAGCGCGGCAGTGTGATATAATCGGAGCACGCGATACGCTTATACTGATACAGAATCGGGAGGATGGCAACATGATCTATCGTGATTTCACGGGAACGAAGCTTTCCATGCTGGGCTTTGGCACCATGCGCTTGCCGGTGCTGGAGAACGGGCAGATCGACACGGTCCAGACGCAGGAGATGGTGGATTGCGCCATGGCCCACGGCGTCAACTATTACGATACCGCGTGGCCCTATATGCAGAACAAGTCCGAAACGGTGGTGGGCGCATGTCTGAAAAAGCACCCCCGCGAGAGCTTTTATCTGGCCACCAAGTTCCCCGGCCACATGGTGGCGGAGCGCTACGACCCGGCCGACATTTTTGAGCAGCAGCTGGAAAAGTGTCGGGTGGATCATTTTGACTTCTATCTGCTGCACAACGTGTATGAGAATTCCATCCATGTGTACGACGATCCCCGCTGGGGCATCGTGGACTACTTTATTGAGCAGAAGAAGCAGGGCCGCATCAGGCATCTGGGCTTTTCAAGCCATGCCGACCTGCCCTGCCTGACGGACTTCCTGAACCGCTATGGCGACGAGATGGAGTTCTGTCAGCTGCAATTCAACTTCCTGGACTGGACCATGCAGCACGGCAAGGAGAAGTACGAGCTGCTGAAACAGCGGAACATTCCCCTGTGGGTCATGGAGCCGGTGCGGGGCGGCAAGCTGACGGCGCTGAATGCGGAGAATGAGGCGAAGCTTCACGCCATCCGCCCGGAGGACAGCATTGCCTCCTTCGGCTTCCGGTGGCTGCAAGGGCTTGACAACGTTACCATGGTGTTGTCCGGCATGTCCAACATGGCCCAGATGGCCGACAACATCAAGACCTTCGATCATCTGGATCCCCTGTCCGACGAGGAGAACGCCATTCTGCTGGACGCGGCGGAGAAAATGAAGAACTCTGTTCCCTGCACCGCCTGCCGCTACTGTTGCGACGGCTGTCCCATGGGGTTGAATATCCCCGACCTGCTGCATAAGTACAATCAGCTGCGGGTGGGCAGCGGCTCCTCGGTGAAGATGCAGCTGGACGCCCTGCCTGAGGACAAGTGGCCCGGCGCCTGCATCGCCTGCGGCGCGTGCACGGCGGTCTGCCCCCAGAAGATCGCCATTCCCGACGAACTGGCGGCCTTCGCGGCGGAGCTGGACAAGCTGCCCAGCTGGGCCGAGGTCTGCAAGGCCCGTGCCGAGGCCGAGCGGCAGGAGAAGGCATCCCGCGGCCTGTAACATAGGAAAAAACAGCAAGGGCGCTGCCCTTGCTGTTTTTTGCGCAAATTTGCCGCTGGGCGCGACTTTTTCCCGGCAGGTGTGTTATTATGAGTGACGGCCGTCAACCAAGATCTCCGCAAAGGAAGTGATCCATTTGACAGAGGAACAGGCCCTGTGGCAGCTGAAGCAGGGCTCGCAGGAAGCGCTGGCGTGGTTTATTGACCGGTATGGCGCGTATGCCGCCGCCATCATCCGCAATGTGATGGGCGCTTATATGACAGACGCCGACGTGGAGGAGGCGGTCTCCGACGTGTTTCTGGGCTTCTGGAACAACGCCGGACAGGTGCGCGGCGGCGCGGTCAAGTCCTATCTGGGGGCGGCGGCCCGCAACAGCGCCAAGAACAAGCTGCGTCAGGCGTCCCGGACTGTGCCGCTGCCGGAGGACGCGGTGCTGGTGGACCCCCACACGCCGGAAAGCCTTCTGGAGCGGCGGGAGCGCGCCGCCCGCGTGCGGTCAGCCCTGCTGGCTATGGAGCCGGTGGATCGGGAGATATTCCTGCGGTTTTACTACTACTATGAGAAGATCGCCCAGATCGCGGCAGCTATGGAGCTGACGGAATCCGCTGTCAAATCACGGCTCAGCAGGGGACGGGAGAAGCTGAAGTCCCGCCTGCTGGCGGAGGAAGCATAAGGAACAGGAGGAACGGCAAATGGAATACAACATCTATGACCTGATGGACGACGTGCGGGACGATACCGTAACGCCTGCGCCGGGGTGCGATGAAGCCGCCCTCCGCCGGATCAAGGAGTTGACGATGAAAAAGATCGAGAATCAGCAGGGCGGACGTCCTGCGGTGAGAAAGACCCGCCGTGTGGCCAGAGGGCTGCTGATCGCCGCCATCGTGGCGGTCATGTGTACCGCCACCGTGGCCGCCGCCAAACTGGGCGTGGCCGACAGCTTCAAGGGCTATTTCGGTGACCTGACGGCGGAGCAGAAGCAGCTGATGGAGGAGATGGGCACCACGGACATGCAGCCCGTTACCAGCAACGGTACCACCATCACGCCGTTGGCGGCCATCTGCGACGAGAATAACTATTACCTCCGTCTGCGCATCGAAGCGCCGGAGGGAACAGAGCTGTACACTTACAAAGAGGGTGAGGGCAACATGCAGCCGTGGAATTATGCCGAGGGACATGATTTCATCACCAGCGATGGGTACGATATCCCCGGCGTGAGCTGTAACTTTGACTGGTTCGACGAGACCCCCGGCGACAACGTTGTGGAGGTGGTGGTGAAGCTCAGATCGTCATACCTGACTACCAGAGACGTCGCCGAACTCAAGGAAACGGAGGGAGACGACTTCACCGCTTTGTCCTTTACGGACGGCAAACCCAAGCAGCTGCGGTTCCACAACATCTGGTGGAAGCCCTGGAACACGGATCTTCCCTATGAGGCACTGCTGGAGGGGGACTGGAGCTTTGAGATCGGCCGGAACGCCAAGCCGTCGCCCACGATCTATGTGGATGCGTCCGGACGGACTACCGAAAGCGTATGGTCGGAGCCGGGCTATCCCCTCACGCTGGAATACTTCCGTATTTCGCCTCTGGCCGTGGTGGGTGAGTACAGCTACCCGTATGATGAAACCATCGCCGAGGGCACCAATGTGGGCTACGGCGTGAAGAACTTCGCGTTGGTCATGAAGGACGGCAGCGCCGTGGAGATCGGAGCAGACGGCTCTGCTGTACAGGGGCCGGATTATACCTCCATCGACTACTGCTTTGACGTTCCCATCGACGTGACGCAGGTGGATCACATCCGCTTCGGCACGCTGGAGATCCCGGTAAAGTGAACACAGCGAAAGGAACGGCCTCCGGGCCGTTCTTTTTCACGCAAAAGGGGCGGGAAATCTTGACAAGCGGTATATTTCCCGATACAATAAAGTTTCGAGAATAACGCGCTTATGCCGCGGGAATTGAGGTTATACATTATGGCAAAAGACCAGAGAAACGTGGAAGCCATCACCCCCATGGAGGTGGACTTCGCCAAGTGGTACACCGATATCTGCCTGAAGGCGGAGCTGGTGGACTATGCGTCCGTGAAGGGCTTTATGATCCTGCGTCCCTATGGCTACGCCATCTGGGAGAACATCCAGCGTATCATGGACGGCATGTTCAAAAAGACCGGCCATGTGAACGTGGCTATGCCCGTTCTGATCCCGGAGAGCCTGCTGAAAAAGGAAGGCGAGCTGGTGCAGGGCTTCGCCCCCGAGGTGGCATGGGTCACCCACGGCGGCAGCGAGCCGCTGGAGGAGCGTCTGGCCTTCCGCCCCACCTCCGAGACCATGTTCTGTGACCATTGGCACAACGTGCTACAGAGCTACCGTGAGCTGCCCATGCTGTATAACCAGTGGTGCTCCGTCATCCGCTGGGAAAAGACCACTCGTCCCTTCCTGCGCAGCCGCGAGTTCTGGTGGCAGGAGGGCCACACCATCCACGAGACCGCCGAGGAGGCCATTGCCGAGACCGAGCAGCAGCTGAACTGCTATGCCGACTTCTGCCGCGACGCGCTGGCCATGCCGGTGGTGAAGGGCCGCAAGACCGACAAGGAGAAGTTCGCCGGGGCAGAGGCTACCTATACCATCGAGGCCATGATGAAGGACCGCAAGGCCCTCCAGTCCGGCACCAGCCACTACTTCGGCGACAAGTTCTCCCGCGCCTATGACGTGACCTTCACCGGCCGGGACAACAAGCTGCAGTATCCCTTCCAGACCAGCTGGGGCGCTACTACCCGCCTTATCGGCGCGTGCATCATGACCCACTCCGACAACAACGGTCTGGTGCTGCCGCCCGCCGTGGCCCCCATTCAGGTGGTGGTGGTCCCCATCGCCCAGCATAAGCCCGGTGTGCTGGATGCCGCCGCCGCCCTGAAGGATCGCCTGACGGCCATGGACCTGCGGGTGAAGATGGACGACAGCGAGCAGTCCCCCGGCTGGAAGTTTGCCCAGTATGAGATGAAGGGCGTGCCCCTGCGTGTGGAGATCGGCCCCAAGGATATGGAGAAGGAGCAGTGCTGTATCGCCCGCCGCGATACCGGCGAAAAGACCTTCGTGCCGCTGGCCGATCTGGAGTCCGCTGTGCAGAGCCTGCTGAAGGATATCCATGACAACCTGTACGCCATGGCGGAGAAGAATCTGGAGGACAACACCTTCGACCTGACCACATGGGAAGAGGTGCGCGACATGGCTCAGGACCGCGGCGGCTTCGCCCGTACCAAGTGGTGCGGCGGTCTGGAGTGCGAGCTGGCCATGAAGGAGAAGGCCGGTGTGTCCAGCCGCTGCATGCCGCTGAAGCAGTCCGGCACCACCGGCAAGTGCCCGGTGTGCGGTAAGGAATGCACCACCGACATCTACTGGGGCGTGGCCTATTAAACAGCGAAAAAGAGAGAGCCCGGAGGACTCTCTCTTTTTGTTGCATTTTCGCGGCGTTTCCTGTATGCTGGAAGGAGAAAAGCGAGGTGTGTGCCATGACGTTGCTGCAAATGAGCTATATTCTGGAGGTGGACCGCTGCGGCTCCATCAACCGGGCGGCCCAGAACCTGTTCGTGTCCCAGTCCGCCCTGTCCAGCGCCATTGCCGAGGTGGAGAACGAGCTGGGCATCACCATCTTCCACCGCTCCAACCGGGGCGTGGCCCTGACAGAGGACGGCCGGGAGCTGCTGAACCAGATCACCCCCATTGTGGAGCGCAGCCGCAAGATCACCCGCTATTACAGCGAGCGCCGGGCGGAGAACCGGGTCACGCTGTCCATTGCCGCCCAGCGCTACCCCTTCTGCGCCAAGGCGTTCGTGGAGTTCCTGCACCTGCGGGAGGAGCCCCGGATCGAGGTCAGCTTCAAGGAGGTGGAGATGGCCGCCGTCATCGAGCAGGTGGCCCAGCAGCAGAGCGATCTGGGCGTCATTTTCGTGTCCGACATGACGGAGCACTTCATCCGCCGTATTCTGGAGGGGCGGAATCTGGAATTCCATCAGCTGGCCCGCCTGCGGCCCCATGTGTTCATGCGCCGGGGCCACCCGCTGTCCGGGGAAAGCTCCGTGACGCTGGAACAGCTGCACCAGTACCCTTACGCCGCCTTTACCCAGAGCGACACCAACCTCAACTATGCCGAAGAGGTGGTGGTGGGTACCGCCGCCGATTTCAATCAGGTGGTCTGTGTGTCCGACCGGGCCACCATTTACAGTGTCATCGCCCATACCAACTGCGTCTCCACCGGAAGCGGCGTGCTGCCGGAGGGCTTCGGTGACGACCGGCTGGTGACGGTGCCGCTGACGGGCCAGCACGATATGCGCCTGGGCTATATCAAGCTGCGGTCGGTCCCTCTCAGCGACTCCGGCCGGGAGTTTGTGGAGATCCTGCAGCAGATATTGCGGGAGCTGGAAGGCTGAAAGAGCATAAAAAATGAGGGCCGGCGGCCCTCATTTTTTTATGGTTTTATGCGTTTTTACAGCTGGGCCAGAGCCTGCTCCAGATCGGCGATGATGTCCTCGGCATTCTCCAGACCGGCGGACAGGCGGATCAGACCGGCGGGGATGCCGGAGGCGGCCAGCTCCTCCTCGGTATAGGTGGAGTGGGTCATGGAGGCGGGATGCTCGATCAGGGTCTCGGCGTCGCCCAGAGACACGGCCACGGTGATCAGGTGCAGGGAGTTGACCAGCTTGGTGCCGGCGGCGCGGCCGCCCTTGACCTCGAAGCTCAGCATGCCGCCGAAGTCCTTCATCTGGCGTGCGGCGATGTCGTGGCCGACGTGATCCTTCAGACCGGGATAATAGACCTTCTCCACAGCGGGATGCTTGTCAAGGAACTCGGCAATGGCCCTGGCGTTGGCGCAGTGGCGCTCCATGCGGATCTCCAGCGTCTTGAGGCCGCGGAGGATCAGGTAAGCGGCAAAGGGGTCCATGACCGCGCCGGTCATGTCCTTCAGGCCGAACATACGGACTTCACCGATGAAGTCGGCCTTGCCCACCACGAAGCCCGCGATCACGTCGCCGTGGCCGTTCAGGTACTTGGTGGCGGAGTGGACCACCACATCGGCGCCCAGTGCCAGAGGATTCTGCAGGGCGGGGGAGGCGAAGGTGTTGTCGCACACCACTTTGATGGCGGGGTTATAGGCGTGCGCCACCTCGGCCACCGCGGCGATGTCGGTGATCTTCAGGTTGGGGTTGGCGGGGGTCTCCAGATACACGGCGCAGGTGTTCTCCTTCAGGGCGGCCTTCACGGCGGCCAGATCGGAGGTGTCCACGAAGCTGACTTCAACACCATAGCGGCTCATGCCGTGGTTCAGCAGGGCGAAGGTGCAGCCGTACAGGGTGCCGTCGGCCACGATGTGCTTGCCTGCGCCGGCGATGGTCCACAGGGCGGAGGAAATGGCGCCCATACCGGAAGCGGCAGCCACGCAGGCCTCGCCGCCCTCCAGCGCCGCCACCTTATTCTCCAGCACGGAGACAGTGGGGTTGCCCAGACGGGTGTAGATATAACCGGCTTCCGCACCGGCGAAGCGGCGGCCGCCCTGCTCGCAGCTGTCGAACACGAAGGTAGAGGTCTGGTAGATGGGGGTGGTCAGCGCGCCGTACTGCGCGTCCTTTACGTTACCGGCGTGAATGGCCTTGGTACCCAGGCCGACGTTGGGGTTCATCATAATTTGCTCCTCCTGCATCAAAATATTTGTCGTTTCTGCCTATTTTATAAAATCTCTCCTTCCTAAAATATAACATAATCACCAAAACATGTGGTAGTTCCCAAAGTCGATGTCTTGTTATCTATTCAGGTTATAACAAAAGGCGGGATCTCAATGGAGATCACCTGACAAAAATTTCCTGATCTCGGGAAAAGAAAGGGAACAGCCGTGTAAGCACGGCTGTTCCCAGGTAAATTTGTTATTTAAATTCTCAATAGCCCAGCTTCCGGTTCACCAGATGAGCCAGGGGACGGCCCGCGGCGAAGTTCTCCAGATCCTCGCAGAACATATCCACATCCTTGTCGCGGGTATAGCCCAGAGACATGTTGCCCGCCACATGGGGCGTGATGAGCAGGTTCTTCGTCGTCCACAGGTAGTGATCCCGGGGCAGCGGCTCGGGGACGAACACGTCCAGCGCAGCACCGGCGATGCGCTCCGCGTTCAGGGCCTCCGCCAGCGCCTCCTGATCAATGGCGGTGCCGCGGCCCACATTGACCACCACGGCCTGCCGCGGCAGCAGGGCGATGCGCTCACGGCTCAGCACGCCCACGGTCTCGCCGGTGGAGGGCAGGGCCATCACCAGAATGTCGGTATCCGGCAGCACGCTGTCCAGATCGGAGAGGGTCACGATCCGGTCAAAGGCCGGGTCAGCGGGCTTGATGGTACGGCGGACGCCGCAGATGGATCTGGCCCCCATGGCCTTGGCCCGGCGGGCAAAGCTGGTGCCGATGTCGCCGGTGCCCAGCACGGTGATGCTGGCCCCGCAGATGGAGCGCACCGGCAGCGGCGGCAGCCACACCTTTTCTTCCACGGCCTTCACGGTGGGCAGCATCTGCCGCAGCAGCATCAGTGTCACCATGAGGATATGCTCGGCAATGGTGACGCCGTAGGCTCCGGCGGAGTTGCTCAGCAGCACGCCCTCGTGAGGATACAGGGCCTCGTCCACATAGCGGTCCACACCGGCAAAGCTGGCGCAGAACCATTTCAGCTGCGTCATACTCTTCAGGTCCTTCCGGTCGGGCATGCCGTATACGATCTCATATTCTCCGGCCCGCTCCTCAGGCAGCACGCCGTCCATGTAATAGTCCGCGGTGTAGCCGTACTTTGCAGCCACCGCTTCGATCTGCCGCTGATGGTGCGGCTCGAAGAATTTTTCCACAACTGCGATCTTTTTCATGGTCACAACTCCTTTATCATTTGTTCCGCGCAGCGCATGCCGTCAGCGGCGGCGGACAGGATGCCTCCGGCATACCCGGCCCCTTCGCCGCAGGGGTAAAGTCCGCGGATATTGCACTGATACGTTTCGTCCCGCCCGATGCGCACCGGGGAGGAGGAACGGCTCTCCACCGCCGTCAGCAGCGCGTCGGGGGCGGCGTAGCCTTTGATCTTCCGCTCCAGCAGCGGCAATGCCCGGGCGATGCTGTCCGCCACAAAGGGCGGCAGGCAGCGGTGCAGGTCGGTATACGTCACGCCGGGTCGGTAGCTGGGCGTCACGCGGCCCGCCGCCGTGGTGGGACGGCCCAGCAGGAAGTCCTCCACCCGCTGGCAGGGCGCGCGGTAGTCCCCGCCGCCCAGGGCGTAGGCCGCCGCCTCGATCTGACGCTGGAACCGGATGCCCGCCAGCGGGTCATCCCTGCCGCCGTAATCCTCCGGCGTCACGTTGATCAGCAGTGCGCCGTTGATGTTCTCCTTATCCCGGGCATACTCGCTCATGCCGTTGGTGACCACCCGACCCGTCTCCGAGGCGGCGGCCACCACCTGCCCACCGGGGCAGACGCAGAAGGAGAAGGCGCTGCGGCCGTTGTCCAGATGGCAGGATAATTTATAGGTGGAGGGCGGCAAACAAGGGTGGCCCGCATACTGTTTATATTGGGCCGCGTCCATATCCGCCTGCCGGTGCTCGATGCGCACGCCTACGGCAAAGGGCTTGGCGGTCATGGCCACTCCCGCGCCGTGCAGCATCTCCACTGTGTCCCGGGCACTGTGGCCCAGCGCCAGCAGCGCCTGACGGCAAGACAGCGTGTAGGTACCCTGGGGGCCTTCCACCGTCAGTGCTGTCAGATGGTTTTCCTTCACAGCGATGCCCGTCAACTTATGGCCGAACCGGATATCCGCGCCCAAAGACAGTAGCTCTCTGCGCATGTTCTGCAATGCGATATGCAGCATATCCGTTCCCACATGGGGCTTGGCGTCCCAGAGGATGTCCTCCGGCGCACCGCACGCCACCAGCTGCTCCATAATGTAACGATGGCGCAGGTCCTTGGTGCCGGTGTTCAGCTTGCCGTCGGAAAACGCGCCTGCGCCGCCTTCACCGAACTGGACGTTGGATTCGGTGTCCAGCACGCCGCTGCGCCAGAAGCGCTCCACATCCTGCTGGCGGCGCTCCACGCATTGGCCCCGCTCCAGCACGATGGGCTTCGCCCCGCACCGGGCCAGCACCAGCGCCGCGAACAGGCCCGCAGGCCCCATGCCTACCACCACCGGCGGCAGCTCCACCGCTGTAACGGCAGGCGGCAGGGCGTAGACCTCCGGCGTATAGCGGGACACATGCCTGTCCCGGCAGCGCTTCAGGAGCCGCGTTTCGTCCTTCACGGTGACGGACACGGTGTAGACGAACCGCAGGCCGTCACGGGCGTCGATGGCCCGGCGCAGCACCCGCAGCTCGGTCATATCATCCTCGCAGCAGCGCAGCACGGCGGCGGCCTTCGTTTTCAGTTGTTCCTGCCCCGCTTCCGGGGGAAGCTTCAGGCCCTCCAGCCGCAGCATGGTGCGCCTCCTTTCACCTGTCACAAAAAGTTCAAAATTTTCCGGTAAAACTTAAAGGTTGAATTAAGGAAACCGTATAAACTAATAATCAAGATGAATGATAACACAGTTCGTTCCGAAAATAAAGGAGGAATCCATATGTATAACGACGAATTTGACCGCTTCCATAACGGCGACCAGTATCACTACGGCCGTAACAGCAATCTGCCAGCCGACGACTACCAGCCCGCGGGCCGTGCACCGGACCCGGAGGAACCCAAGCCTGCCAGAAAGTCCGGATTCTTCCACAGCGCGGCGGCCAAGGTGGTGGCTATCGTGCTGGCCTGCGCCATCATCGGCACCAGCAGCGGCTTCGGCGGCGCGGCCCTGTACCGCAGCACCAACCGTCAGACCGTCACCGTCCAGCAGTCCAGCCGTGAGCCTGTTTCCGTGAAGGTGAATCATGTGGACGGCCAGACCAAGATGGAGCCTGCCGAGGTGTACGCCTCCACCGTGAACTCCGTGGTGTCCATCAACACTACCTCCACCAGCGGCACCAACATCTTTGGCCAGACGGTGGAGACCGCCAGCTCCGGCAGCGGCTTCATCATCAGTCAGGACGGCTATATTGTTACCAACTATCACGTTGTGAAGGGCGCGACCTCCGTAAAGGTCACCCTGTATGACGGCGCTACCTATGACGCCACCGTCATCGGCGGCGACAGCGATTACGATGTGGCCGTACTGAAGATCGATGCCACCGGGCTGTCTCCCGTAACGCTGGGCAACAGCGAGGATGTGAACGTGGGCGACACCGTTCTCGCCATCGGCAACCCTCTGGGCGAGCTGACCTTCTCCATGAGTCAGGGCATCGTCTCCTGCTGTGACCGTGCCATCAACGTGGACGGCACTCCCTTTAACATGATCCAGGTGGACGCCTCCATCAACCCCGGCAACTCCGGCGGCCCGCTGATGAACCTGTACGGTGAGGTGGTGGGCATCGTCTCCGCCAAGTATTCCAGCTATTCCGATACCTCTGTGGAGGGCCTGGGCTTTGCCATCCCCATCAGCGATGTGCAGGCCATCATCACCGACATCATTGAAAACGGTCAGGTGACCGGAAAGGCCTATCTGGCCATTAAGGCCGGTACCATGACCGAGCAGATGGCTGCCCAGTATAATATTGACATCACCGAAGGCGTGTTTGTCTACTCCACCGAGAGCGGCGGCGCCGGTGAGCGTGCCGGTTTGCAGCTGGGCGATGTGATCACCAAGGTGAACGACACCGCCATCACCTCCATGACCGATCTGTCCGCCGCCAAGAAGAACTTCAAGGCGGGCGACACCGTGACGCTGACCGTCTACCGTAACGGCGAGTATATCACGCTGGAGCTGACCTTCGACGAGCAGCCCCAGACCACCGGTGAGGATACCACCACCGACAGTCAGCAGGATAACCAGCAGCAGGGCGGCCAGAACTACTCCGACATGTTCCGCGATTTCTACAACTACTACTTCGGTCAGAACGGCCGCTGATCATACTTTCACAGAAGGCAGAGGAGAAGCTCCTCTGCCTTTTGCCTTCCAAATTTCTTCTTGTTATTTGCGGCCGCTTGGTATATAATAAGTATTATTATGTGATTATTATGCCATAATGTGCACACACCTCCAATAGAAAGGAAGGCTGCTATGATAAAGATCAACAGTGAGCACGGGGATATCACCATCTCCAACGCGGTGTTCACCACCATTACCGGCGCCGCCGCCACCAACTGCTTCGGCGTCAAGGGCATGGCTTACCGTTCCATGACGGACGGCCTTGTCCATCTGCTGCGCCCCGAGACCATGAGCAAGGGCGTGAAGGTCATTTACAACGACGACAACACCGTGTCTATCGAGCTGCATATCATCGTGGACGCCGGGGTGAATATCGCCACGGTCTGCCGCGCCATCATGAGCGAGGTCAAGTATGTGGTCACCTGCAACACCGGTGTGGAGGTACGGGACGTGAACGTCTGCGTGGACTCCGTCAGTAACAGTTAAGGGAGGATCACTGCAAGATGATAGAGAAGATCAACGGCGCCGCCTTCAAGGAGATGGTGCTGTTCGGTGCGGCCTGCATCGCAGGCCAGAAGCAGGCCATCAACGACCTGAACGTATTCCCCGTGCCTGACGGCGACACCGGCACCAACATGTACCTGACCATCCAGACCGCCTGCGGCGAGCTGAAGAAGGCGGAGCCTGCCACCATCGACGACGCCGCCAAGATCACGGCCCGGGGCCTGTTGCGGGGCGCCCGCGGCAACTCCGGCGTCATTCTGTCCCTGCTGTTCCGGGGCATGTCCAAGTCCCTGAAGGGCCTGGCCGAGGCCGACGGCGCGGCGCTGGCCGCCGCCATGCAGGAGGGCGTCGCCGCCGCCTACGGCGCGGTGATGAAGCCTGCCGAGGGCACGGTGCTGACCGTTTCCCGTCTGGCGGCCCAGCGGGCCATCGAGGCCGCGCAGGAGAACAACGCCGTGGAGTTCGTGCTGGAGGAGGCCATCCGCGCCGGTGAGGTGACGCTGGCCGAGACCGTGGAGATGAACCCGGTGCTGAAAAAGGCCGGCGTGGTAGACGCCGGCGGCAAGGGCTATCTCATTATTCTGGACGGTATGCTGCGCTGCCTGCGGGGCGAGGAGATCCCCGAGGTCAAGGAGGAGACAGAGGTCAAGGAAAAGGCCGACTTCGCCTCTCTGGAGGATGAGATCACCTTCACCTTCGACACCGTGTTTATCGTCCGCAAGACCATGGGCGAGAAGTCTCTGGAGCCGCTGCGGGCCTATCTGGACAGCATCGGAGACAGTCTGGTGATCGGCGAGGATGACGAGTGCTTCAAGGTACACGTCCATACCGATATCCCCGGCTACGCCCTGACCGAGGCCCAGAAGTACGGCACGCTGGAGCTGGCCAAGATCGAGAATATGCGCACCCAGCGGGACGATCTGGCGGCAGGCCGTCAGGCCCACAGCACCGACGATCTGGACGCTGTGGAGGAGGAGCTGGAGGCCCAGGAGAACGCTGTGACCCCCGCCGAAAAGCGGTACGGCTTTGTGGCCGTGTGCGCGGGCGACGGTCTGGCGGACACATTCCGGGCGCTGGGTGTGGACACCATCGTGTCCGGCGGCCAGACCATGAATCCCTCCACCGAGGCCATCCTCAAGGAGGTCAACCGCACTCCCAGCGAGGTGGTGTTCATCCTGCCCAACAACAAGAACATTATCATGGCCGCCCAGCAGTGCGAGGGCCTGACGGAAAAGCAGATCATCGTGATCCCCACCGCCACCGTGCCCCAGGGCATCACCGCCATGATGAGCTTCGACCCCGACGAGACCGATCCCCAGACCATTGCCCAGGCTATGGTGGCTGCCGCTCAGACGGTGTCCACCGCCCAGATCACCTACGCCGCCCGCAACTCCGATTTCGACGGCTTCGCCATCAACGAGGGCGACTATCTGGCGCTGCTGGACGGCAAGCTGTTCGGCACCAGCCGCAGCATGGACGAGCTGCTGGATCAGCTGAGCCGGCACGCCGCACAGGCCGGTGCGGAATACATCAACATCTACACCGGCGAGGGTGTGTCTGCGGAGGAGGGCGCCAGGACCGAGGCGCTGTTCGCCCGGTGCTGCCCCGATGCGGAGGTGGCGGCCATCCCCGGCGGCCAGAGCGTCTACTTCTATATCATTTCCATCGAATAAGCAAAACGGGAAGGGCTTTGCCCTTCCCGTTGTTCCGTTATAGCGCAAACAAAAAGAGACCGCCGCAAGGCAGTCTCTTTTGCGATGGGAGGGGAAAAAGAACTTACTCCTGAGGCTCAGCGGGGGTCTCAGGCTCGGCAGTCTCTGCGGATGCCTCGGCGGCGGGCTGGGGATCGACTTCAGCGCCGCACTCAGGGCAGAACTTGGAGTTGGTGGCAGTGCCGCACACGGGGCAGGCCTTCAGCTCGGGCGTTTCGTCGCTGTCCTTCTCAATGGTGATCTCGATCTCGGTGTGAGGCTTCTCGGCCAGAGTGGCCTCCATCTCATCGATTTTGGCGCGGCTGGCCTCGATGGCGGCCATCACGTCCTTGATGGCATCGGGGACTTCGCCCTCAAACTCGGAGGCGAACCACTGGCCGATGGCGCGGTAGTTCTTATCCAACTCACGCTGCTCGGTCTTGATGGCCATGGTCAGCTGGGCGGTCTCCTTCACGTCCTTGGCCTTGTAGGCAGCCACTTCGGCCACATCCTTGGCCTTCTCGGCGGCAATATTGGCATACAGCTTGGCTTTTTCGGTAATGTTATCAAAGAATGACATAAGTATGGCTCCTTTCAAAATGTGTTAAGGGCTTCATTAAGGCTGATTATAGTCACTGTTTCGGAATTTTGCAAGGCTTTTGGGGCGAAATTCATCAAATGTTAATCAAATAGGGACAGCAATAGCCTCGCAGAGTTCGCGGCGCGGACGCCGCAAACTCATTTGGCAATGAAATCGTCAGATTTCATGCCAGATCAGTGCTCGATCCAATCCCCTGCCCGCTGCACCGCCCGCTTCCACATGCGGTAGGCGTCGTCGCACTCCGCCTGCACCCGCCGGGGCGTGAACACCCGGTCGCTGCGGCGCAGGGCCGACAGCTCCTCAAGACTGCTCCACATGCCGCAGTTCAGCCCCGCCAGCGCCGCCGCGCCGAAGGCGGTGGTCTCCACCATGGCGGGCCGGTCCACGGGGATCCGCAGCAGGTCGGCCTGCATCTGCAGCAGGATATCGCTGACGCTGGCGCCGCCGTCGGCCCGCAGGCAGGTGATGTCGCAGCCCGCGTCCTGCCGCATGGCCAGCATCAGGTCGGTGACCTGAAAGGCAATGGACTCCAGCACCGCCCGGGCGATATGCGCCCGGCCCGTGCCGCGGGTGACGCCCAGGATCGCGCCCCGGGCGTACATGTCCCAATAGGGCGCACCCAGCCCCGTAAAGGCCGGCACCACGATGACCCCGCCGCTGCTGTCCACCGATTCCGCCAGACGGTCGCACTCCGGGGCGGAGTCGATGAGGTGCAGCTCGTCCCGCAGCCACTGGATGGTGCTGCCGCCGTTAAAGACGCTGCCCTCCAGCGCGTAGGTGACGGTATCATTGACGCTCCACGCCACGGAGGTCACCAGACCCGCACGGCTGCGGACAGGCTTGCCGCCCACGTTCATCAGCGTAAAGCAGCCGGTTCCGTAGGTGTTCTTGGCGTCGCCCGCGCGGAAGCAGGTCTGACCGAACAGAGCCGCCTGCTGGTCGCCTGCCGCGCCGCACACCGGTACGCCGGAGAGCGCCTCCAGACCGGGGATACCCGGCTTCACCGTGCCGTACACCTCCGAATTGCTGACGCACCGGGGCAGCATGCACATGGGGATGCCCAGCATGCCGCACAGCTCCGCGTCCCAGCTGAGCTTGTGGATATCGAACAGCATGGTGCGGCTGGCGTTGGAATAGTCGGTGACATGAGCGCCGGTCAGCTGCCAGATGAGCCACGTCTCCACCGTGCCGAACAACAGCTGGCCCTGCTCCGCCTTCTGCCGCGCACCGGGCACGTTGTCCAGGATCCAGCGAATCTTGGTGGCAGAGAAATAGGCGTCGATCAAAAGGCCAGTGGTGGACTGGATGCGCTCGCTGAGGCCCCGGCGCTTCAGCTCCTCGCACAGCTCCGCCGTGCGGCGGCACTGCCACACGATGGCATTATAGACCGGCACGCCGGTGTTTTTGTCCCAGATGATGGTGGTCTCCCGCTGGTTGGTGACGCCGATACCGGCAATGGTCCCGGTGCTCAGGCCCGCGATAGCGTCTGCCGCCGCCTGCGCCTGGGTATGCCAGATCTCCATGGGGTCGTGCTCCACCCAGCCCGCCTGGGGATAGTGCTGGGTGAAGGGATACTGGCCCCGGCCCACGATCTTGCCCTGCCGGTCAAACACGATGGCACGGGAGCTGGTGGTACCCTGATCCAGCGCCAGAATATAGGAAGCCATGAGAAATCCCCCTTTTCAAGTGAAACTTGCTGTGTTAGAATAGATATGATAATAACATGAGTATATCACAGGAAGGACGGAATTGCCATGACAAAAAAGACGGACTTCACCTTTCTTTCCAGCGACGGAAAGACCCGCCTGCACGGCATCGCGTGGATACCGGAGGACGTAACGCCGGTGGCGGTTTTGCAGATCGTCCACGGTGTGGCGGAATATGTGGGCCGCTATGACGATTTTGCCCGGTTCCTCAACCGCCGCGGCATCATCGTGGTGGGCCACGACCATCTGGGCCACGGACTGTCTCTGCCTGAGGGCGGCACGCCGGTATATTTCGGTGACGGCAACACCTGGAGCACCCCGGTGGACGACATCTATGTGCTGCACACCAAGCTGAAGGAGCAGTACCCCCATCTGCCGCTGCTGCTGATGGGCCACTCCATGGGCTCCTTCCTCAGCCGCACCTATCTCATCCGCTATCCCGGCACGGTAAAGGCCGCCATCCTCATGGGCACCGGTTGGCAGAGCGCCGCCGCGCTGACCGGCGGTCTGGCGCTGGCCGGTATGCTGAAGCGCCGGAACGCCGCCGCCACCAACGACACCGTGACCGAGCTGGCCTTCGGCGCGTACAACAAGACCTTCAAGCCCAACCGCACCGACTACGACTGGCTGTCGGCGGATGAGGAGAACGTGGACGCCTATATGGCCGATCCCCTGTGCGGACAGGACGCCACGGTGGGCCTGTTTTACGAGATGCTCAACGGCATCCGCTTCAACCAGCGCCGCGGCAATCTGGAGCGGATGGACAAGACCATGCCCATTCTGCTGATCTCCGGCGAGGACGATCCCGTGGGCGGCATGGGCGCGGGCGTGCGCCAGACGTACGCCGAGTTCAAGCGCACCGGTATAACGGACTGCACGCTGAAGCTGTACCCCGGCCTGCGGCACGAGCTGCTGAACGAGAAGGCCCACCGGGACGAGGTATATCAGGATATCTGGAGCTGGATGGAGGAGAAGCTGAAATGACCGCATGGGAGGAACTGAGAGAAACTTGCCTGCAATGTCAGGCCTGCGGCCTGCGCCGCACCTGCACGCAGGTGGTGTTCGGCGTAGGCGACCCCAACGCCGAGGTGCTGTTCATCGGTGAAGCGCCGGGCGCCAACGAGGACAAGCAGGGCGAGCCCTTTGTGGGCCGGGCCGGTAAGCTGCTGGACGATATGCTGGCCATGATCGGCCTGCACCGGAAGAATATCTATATCACCAACTCCGTCAAGTGCCGTCCGCCGGAGAACCGCGACCCGCTGAGCGAGGAAAAGGACGCCTGCCGGGGCCATCTCCGGGCGCAGGTGCGGCTGATGAAGCCCAAGATCATCGTGTGTCTGGGCCGCATCAGCGCCATGGAGCTGATCAAGCCCGATTTCAAGATCAGCCAGGAGCACGGCCAGTTCTTTGACCGCAACGGTACGCTGATGATGGCGCTGTACCATCCGGCGGCGCTGCTGCGTGACCCCCGCAAGAAGCCGGAGACCTTTGAGGATCTGAAGGCTTTGCAGGCCAAGATCCAGGAGATCTGCCAGCATACGCCCCTGACATTTGAATGAGCGCGAAAAGAAGTGCCGCCCATCGGGCGGCACTTCTTTTCCTTATAAAATGTTTACAGGGCGGCCATGGCCTGGTTGATGCTCGCCTCGCAGCTGCGCATGGCGAGGATAGTCTTTTCCATCAGCTCCTCCAGCGTCCAGCCCAGACGCTCGGCGCCGGTGGTGATCACGTCGCGGGAGCAGCCTGCGGCGAACTTTTTGTCCTTGAACTTCTTCTTCAGGCTGCTGACCTCCATGTCCATGACGCTCTTGCTGGGACGCATCCGGGCGGCTGCGCCGATCAGGCCCGTCAGCTCGTCGGCGGCGAACAGCACCTTCTCCATCTCATGTACCGGCTCCACGTCGCATACCAGACCGTAGCCGTGGGAACAGACGGCGTGGATCAGGTCGGCGTCGCAGCCTGCCTTCTCCAGCAGCTCCGGGGCCTTGAGACAGTGCTGCTCCGGCCACATCTCAAAGTCGATGTCGTGCAGCAGACCGGCGGTGGCCCAGAAATCCGCGTCCTCGCCATAGCCCAGCTCGTTGGCGTACCAGCGCATCACACCCTCGACGGTCAGCGCGTGCTGGATATGGAACGGCTCATGATTGTACTCCTTCAATGCCGCCAGAGCGGCATCCCGACTGATAACTTCCTTCATTGCGGCAAGCTTCCTTTCGTGTATATTTGGCACACAGCGCCTGAAATGATGCCCTATTGTATCACGCGCCGCACCATTATGCAAGGGCGTTTTCCAGCACGCGCAGAACCTCCTGCATGTGCCGAAGCTCCTCCTTCAGCAGCGTCTGATACACCGGCGTGACGGGCGCGGCGGCGCTGCCGCGGGCTTCGGGATAGGGGTTCTCCTGCGGGTTGACCCGCTTCCATACCTGATCGTACTTGCGGTAGTCGTAAAGCTCGTTGTCCATAGTGGCCTCCTTTCTGTGGGTGGTTATCAGAAAATCTGTCGATCATTGGTGCGTAGGGGCGGACAGAGCCGTCCGCCCCTACAAAGTTCTACCGGTAGCCGCAGTCTTCCCGACATGTATGCCCAGCGCATCCCCGTGCCATACTATGCCATATGCGCCGCGGGTGCTACCCATTGACAGGGCAGGCGAAACTCCCTATAATGGGAAAAAATGCGAAAAAAGGCAGGCGGTCAGTGATGATGATCTCAACAAAAGGGCGCTATGCGCTGCGGGTGCTGGTGGATCTGGCGGAGCACCGGGACGAGGGCTATATCCCGCTGCGGACAGTGGCCCAGCGGCAGGGTATCAGCCAGAAGTATCTGGAGGGCATCATGACCACCCTGTCCAAGGCCGGGTATGTGGACGGCACCCATGGCCGGGGCGGCGGCTACCGCCTTGTCCGGGAGCCGGAGGAATATCACATCGGCCCCATCCTGCGGCTGACGGAGGGTACGCTGGCGCCGGTGCAGTGCGTGATGGACGAGGTGGCCTCCTGCGAAATGGCGGGGGAGTGCCGCACCCGCGCGCTGTGGCAGGGGCTGGATCAGGTGATCCGGGAGTATCTGGACAACGCCACGCTGCGGCAGCTGATGGCGGAGGAAAATGGCAAAACCAATTGATTTTCCTTGTTTTCTCTGGTATAATGTCTCAGGTTTGTCAAAATAGCCCCTTTTTCCGACAGAAAAGGTCGGTTTTGACAGTTTAGTTTGAGGAGGAAGATTCCATGCTGGAATTGAAACATATCTCGTACAGGGTGTCCACTCCGGAGGGAGAGCTGGATATCCTCAAGGACATTTCCATCACCATTCCCGACCATCGCCTGATGGTGTTCACCGGCCCCAACGGCGGCGGCAAGACCACGCTGGCCAAGGTCATCATGGGCCTGGTGCAGCCCACCAGCGGCCAGATCCTCTATAACGGCGAGGATATCACGGGCCTGTCCATCACCGAGCGGGCGAAGAAGGGCATCAGCTACGGCTTCCAGCAGCCGCCCCGCTTCAAGGGCATCACCGTTCACAATCTGCTGCTGCTGGCGGCGGGTGAGGAAAAGCTCAGCAAGGATCGCTGCTGCTCCTACCTGACCAAGGTGGGCCTGTGCGCCAACGATTACCTTGACCGCGAGGTGGATGTGTCCCTGTCCGGCGGCGAGGTGAAGCGTATCGAGATCGCCACCATTCTGGCCCGCCACAGCGACCTGATGATCTTCGATGAGCCGGAGGCCGGTATCGACCTGTGGAGCTTTGCCCGGCTCACCGAGACCTTCGAGCAGATCCATCAGGAGGGCAAGGCCACCATGATCATCATCTCCCATCAGGAGCGGATCATCCGCCTGGCCGATGAGATCGTGGTCATCGCCAATGGCCAGATCGCCCACCGGGGCAATACGGAAGAGGTGTTCCCCCTGATCCTGGCCGACACACTGGGCGGCTGTCCCGTTATCGAGAGAAAGGAGGCGTCCCTGTGATCACTGAGATCGACGCGAAGCTGTTGGAAAAGATCGCCGACCTGACCGGCAAGCCGGTGGGCGCCTTCAATATCCGAAAGGACTCCGGCTGCGAGGCCAGACAGTCCACCGAGCATATCGAAATTTCTCCCCGTGAGGACGGCAAGGCCGGTATCGACGTGAAGTTCAAGCCCGGCACCAAGGGCGAGAAGTGCTATATCCCCGTCATCATCAGCAAGACCGGCGTCAGCGAGCTGGTATTCAACGACTTCTATGTTCCCGACGACTGCGACGTGGACATCGTGGCAGGCTGCGGCATCCACAACTCCGGTTGCAACGAGAGCCGCCACGACGGCATCCACACCTTCCATATCGGTAAAAACAGCCGCGTGCATTATATTGAGAAGCACTACGGCGAAAAGGACGCCGGTCAGACCGGCGGCAATATCATGAACCCCAAGACCGTGGTGTATCTGGGCGAGAATTCCACCATGCAGATGGATACCATCCAGATCCGGGGCATCGACTCCACCAAACGTGAGACCGACTTCTTCTGTGAGGCCGGCAGCGAGGTGGTGGTCACCGAGCGCCTGCTGACCCACGGCAATCAGATGGCTGAGAGCGACATGACCATCCAGCTCAACGGCGACGACGCCAAGGGCCGTGTTATCTCCCGCTCCGTGGCGCAGGACAGCTCTCATCAGGTGTTCCACCCTGTCATGGTGGGCAACGCCAAGTGCTTCGGCCATGTCCAGTGCGACTCCATCATCATGGGCAGCGCTAAGATCGAGTCCATCCCCGCCATCACCGCCAACTCCACCGAGGCGCAGCTGATCCACGAGGCCGCCATCGGCAAGATCGCCGGTGACCAGCTGCTGAAGCTGGAGACCCTGGGCCTGACCTCCGAGGAGGCCGAGGACACCATCCTGAAGGGCTTCCTTGCGTAAGAAAAACGTAAAAAAGCGTGCGTTCCGTGAACGCACGCTTTTTTTATGCCATATTCTTCCTGGCCGCCGACAGCATCAGCTTGATGCGGTTCAGCTGGTTCACCTCGCTGGCACCGGGGTCATAGTCCACGGCGGCGATGTTAGCCTGGGGGTAGGCGGCCTTCAGCGCCTTGATGACGCCCTTGCCTACCACATGGTTGGGCAGGCACGCAAAGGGCTGGATGCACACGATGTTGGGCACGCCCTCCGTCAGCAGCTCCGCCATCTCGCCGCACAGGAACCAGCCCTCGCCGTACTGGTTGCCCAGAGACAGGAAGGGCTTGGCCAGATCGGCAATGTGGCGCATGGGCGTGGGCGGGTCGAAGCGGCGGCTGGCCTTCAGGGCCTCCACTGCGGGCCTGCGGACGGCCTCGATGCCGTCGGTGCCTACCTTGGCCAGCAGGCTGGAGGTCCAGCCGGTACCCAGGTAGTCGTGCTTGTAGCGCTGCTGATAGATGCACTCGATGAGGAAGTCGGTGAGGTCGGGCACCACCGCCTCCGCGCCCTCCTGCTCCAGCAGGTCCACAAGGTAGTTGTTGGCAAGGGGCATGTACTTCACCAGAATTTCTCCCACGATGCCCACACGGGGCTTGCGGAGACTCTCGTTCAGCGGCAGGGCGTCGAAATCCGCCACGATGCCCCGGCAGATGCCGCCGTAGGTATAGCCGGTCTTTTCGCCCATGGCGTAGGCAATGGCGATATCCCGCCACTTGGCGTGGAGGGCGTTGGCGGAGCCGGGGACGGCCTCATAGGGCCGCGTGCGGTACAGGCACCGCATGAGAAGATCGCCGAAGGTCAGCTGCCGCAGGGCGGACAGCAGCATGGCGGGAGAGATGCGGAAGCCCTCGTTCTTCTCCATGCCGTTGGCGTTCAGGGAGATAACAGGGATGTGGCTCAGCCCCGCCTTGTCCAGCGCCCGGCGGATGAAGGCCACATAGTTGCTGGCGCGGCAGCAGCCGCCGGTCTGGGTCATGATGAGGGCCAGCCTGTCGGTATCGTACCGCCCTGACAGCACCGCCTCCATCAGCTGTCCCACCGACAGAATGGAGGGATAGCAGGCGTCGTTGTTGACGTACTGCAGGCCCACATCCACCGCCTTCCGGGTGGCGTTGTTGAGGATCTCCACATGGTAGCCGTGACGGCGGAACACCGGCTCGATGACGTCAAAGTGGATGGGGGACATCTGGGGCGCCAGAATGGTATAGCCCTGGTCAAACATCTCCTTTGTGAACTCGGTGCGGTGATAGTCCAGCGGCTGGGGCCGGGCGCAGATATGCTGCTCCCGCCGCATGTTCATGGCGGCCAGCAGGCTGCGGACACGGATACGGGCCGCGCCAAGGTTGTTCACCTCGTCGATCTTCAGCACGGTATAGAGCTTGTTGCACTTCTCCAGGATCTCACACACCTGGTCGGTGGTGACGGCGTCCAGTCCGCAGCCGAAGGAGAACAGCTGCACCAGCTCCAGATCGTCCCGCCGTCCCACGAACTCCGCCGCCGCGTACAGCCGGGAGTGGAACACCCACTGATCCACCACCCGCAGGGGCCGCTGGGGCGGGGTGTCCAGCGGCAGGCTGTCCTCGGTGAACACATACAGGCCGTAGGAGGCGATCAGTTCCGGGATGCCGTGGTTGATCTCCGGATCGATGTGGTAGGGCCGTCCCGCCAGCACCACGCCCCGCTTGCCGCCGCGCTCCATTTCTTCGAGACAGCGGCGGCCCTCGGCCCGGATGTCATCCTTGGCGCGGCGCTGCTCCGCCCACGCGGCACGGGCGGCGGCGCGGACTTCGGCGGCGGGAATATCCCACACGTCGCGGCACAGCTTCACCAGCCGATCCTCCGCCGTTTTCTCGCTGGTAAAGGCGATGAAGGGCCGGATGTACCGCACCTGTCCGGAGGTGATGGCCTCCACGTTGTTTTTCAGGTTCTCCGGATAGGACACCACCATGGGGCAGTTATAGTGGTTCTGGGCGTCGGGCGTCTCCTGATACTCATAGAACACGCAGGGGTGGAAGATGGTGGTGATCCCCTGCCGCACCAGCCATTCCACATGGCCGTGGGCCAGCTTGGCGGGATAGCACTCCGACTCGGAGGGGATGGACTCCATGCCCATCTCATAGATGGCACGGGTGGAGAAAGGGGAGACTACCACCCGGAAGCCCAGCTGCCGGAAGAAGATGGCCCAATAGGGAAAGTTTTCGTACAGGTTCAGCACCCGCGGGATGCCGATCACGCCGCGCTTGGCTTCCTCTTCTGGAAGGGCGTGATAGTCAAACAGCCGCTGGCGCTTATAGGCCATCAGATTGGCCCCCGGCTGGGCCGCGTTGGCGTTTTTCACCCGCTTTTCGCAGCGGTTGCCGGAGATATAGCGTCCGCCGTCGGAGAAGGTGCTGACGGTCAGCAGACAGTTATTTTCACATCCACCGCACCGGGCGGTCTTTGTGGCAAAGGTCAGGGCGGCGATGTGGGCAAAGTCCAGCGTCTCTGTGGGCTGGCCGTGATAGCGGCTGCGGGCGATCAGCGCCGCGCCGAAGGCGCCCATCAGACCGGAGATATCGGGACATACCGCCTCCGTTCCGGCGATGCGCTCGAAGGCCCGCAGCACCGCCTTATTATAGAAGGTGCCGCCCTGCACCACGATGTGTGCGCCCAGCTCACGGGCGTCGGCCAGCTTGATGACCTTGAACAGGGCGTTCTTGATGACGGAGTAGGCAAGTCCGGCGGAGATATCCGATACCGCCGCACCCTCCTTCTGGGCCTGCTTCACGTTGGAGTTCATGAACACAGTGCAGCGGGTACCCAGGTCCACCGGATGTTGGGCAAACAGCGCTTCGTCAGCGAACTGCGCCGCCGTAAATCCCAAGGAATTGGCAAAATTTTCCAAAAACGAGCCGCAGCCGGAGGAGCAGGCCTCGTTGAGCATCACGCTGTCCACGGTGCCGTTTTTCAGCCGGATGCACTTCATGTCCTGTCCGCCGATGTCCAGCACGCAGTCCACCTGCGGGTCGAAAAACGCCGCCGCCGTGGTGTGGGCGATGGTCTCCACCTCGCCCTCGTCCAGATGGAAAGCGGCCTTCAGCAGCGCTTCGCCGTAGCCGGTGGAGCAGGAGCGGGCGATGCGGGCCGTGGGCGGCAGCAGGCGTGAGAGCTGGGCCATGGCGTCCATGGCGGTTTTGATAGGGCTGCCGCTGTTGTTGGCGTAATAGGACCACAGCAGCTCGCCCTCTGCGCCGGTCAGGGCCAGTTTTGTGGTGGTGGAGCCTGCGTCGATGCCCAGAAAGCAATCGCCCTCGTATGTACTCAGGTCGGCCTTGGCCACCACTGCGTGGGCGTGACGGGCACAGAAGGCGTCATATTCCGCCTTATCCGCGAACAGCGGCGGCAGGCGCTTGATCTCAAAGGCCATGGTGACGCCCTGGGCCAGACGGTCGATCAGCTCTTCAATGGGCCGCGCCGCCGCGTCCGCTTCCGTCTCCAGCGCCGCACCCATGGCGGCGAACAGGTGGGAGTCGTCGGGGTCCACGATGTTTTCCGGCGTCAGCTTCAATGTGCGGATAAAGGCCTTTTTCAGCTCCGGCAGGAAGTGCAGCGGCCCGCCCAGAAAGGCCACGCAGCCCCGGATGGGCTTGCCGCAGGCAAGGCCGGAGATGGTCTGGTTCACCACCGCCTGAAAGATGGAGGCGGCCAGATCGGCACGGGTCGCGCCCTCGTTGATGAGGGGCTGGATGTCGGTCTTGGCGAACACGCCGCACCGGGCGGCGATGGTATACAGCTCCCTGTAATCCGCCGCCGCGTCGTTAAGCCCCTTGGCGTCGGTTTGCAGCAGGGCGGCCATCTGGTCGATGAAGGAGCCGGTGCCGCCGGCGCACACGCCGTTCATCCGCTCCTCAAGCCCGCCGGTGAAATAGATGATCTTGGCATCCTCGCCGCCCAGCTCGATGGCCACATCCGTCCGGGGATAGCGCTGCTCCAGCGCCGTGGCCACCGCCACCACCTCCTGTACAAAGGGAATGTCCAGCGCCCGGCCCAGATTGATGGAGCCGGAGCCGGTGATGGCGGGGCGGAGGGCGCAGTCGCCCAGCGCCGTCCGGGCTTCACTCAGTAAAGCGGCCAGCGTCTGCTGGGTGTGGGCCTGATGGCGGCGGTAATCGCCGTAAAGAATGTTGTCGTTGTCGTCCAGTACTACCAGCTTGACGGTGGTAGAGCCGATGTCGATACCGGCACGATAGGTTTTCATGGGTGTCCTCCGATGGTAATCTTTATTGCTACATACCATATCACATTTTTCGTCATTTCTGCGTTAATTTTTTGTTAAGAAAATAAAAATGTGGTGTGGGATGCCGCAGTCTGAAAAAGAAATCCGGCAGCGCGGCAGGGAACTTTGCGAAAAACCACTTGAGCGCCGACAAGGTATCTGGTATAATTACACGTTAGAGTAAAACCCGCACGATTAAGGAGATGCACATATATGAAATTAGGTATCGTGGGATTGCCCAATGTAGGCAAAAGCACCCTGTTCAACGCCATTACCAACGCCGGAGCGGAGAGCGCCAACTATCCCTTCTGCACCATCGAGCCCAATGTGGGCGTGGTGGCCGTGCCTGACCCGCGGCTGGACAAGCTGGCGGAGATGTATGAGCCGGACAAAAAGACCCCTGCCGTCATTGAATTCGTGGACATTGCGGGTCTGGTGAAGGGCGCGTCTCAGGGCGCGGGTCTTGGCAACAAGTTTCTGGAGAACATCCGCCGCACCGACGCCATCGTCCATGTGGTACGCTGCTTTGACGACGAGAACATCATGCATGTGGTGGCCGATGCCAGCCAGAACGTGCCCGTCGACCCCCTGGGTGACATTGAGACTATCGACCTGGAGCTGATCATGGCCGATCTGGAGATAGTAAACCGCCGGGTGGAGAAGGCCACCAAGGCTGCCAAGGGTGACAAGAAGTTCCTGCACGAGGCGGAGGTGTTCAAGGCGCTGGCCGAGCACCTGGACGCCGGAAAGTCCGCCCGCACCTTCGACTGCGGTGACGACCGCGCCATCATTGAGACGGCCGACCTGCTGAGCCTGAAGCCCATCATCTACGCCGCCAACATGGACGAGGACGGCTTCGCCCACTATGAGGACAACAAGTATTTCGGCCTTGTCCGGGATCTGGCCGCCAAGGAGGGCGCACAGGTGCTGCCCATCTGCGCCAAGCTGGAGCAGGACATCGCCGAGCTGGACGATCCCGAGGAGCGGGCCATGTTCCTGGAGGATCTGGGCATCGAGAAGTCCGGCCTTGACCGGCTGATCCAGTGCAGCTATGACCTGCTGGGCCTGATCTCCTTCCTGACCTACGGCAAGGACGAGTGCCGCGCCTGGACCATCCGCAAGGGCACCAAGGCCCCGCAGGCCGCCGGTAAGATCCACAGCGATATCGAGCGCGGCTTCATCCGGGCCGAGACCATCAACTTTGACGAGATGATGGCCTGCGGCGGCAGCGTGGCCGCTGCCAAGGAGAAGGGTCTCCTGCGCTCCGAGGGAAAGGACTATGTGGTAAAGGACGGCGACATGATCTACTTCCGATTCAATGTGTGAGAAGGGGAGGGGCGGTACGCTGCCCTATGCGCTGCTGATCCTGCTGCAAAGCGTGCTGTACGGCTTCGGCAACCCTCTGTCCAAGATCGGCTTCCGCAGCATTACGGTGCTGTGGTGTCTGGGCATCCGGTTCTCCGGCGCGGCGGTGCTGATGCTGCTGCTGTTCGGGCGGCGCACGGTGCGGACGCTGCGGGCCGCGCAGGCAGGCGCGTGGCTGCCGTGCAGCCTTGCCATGGCGGTGGCCTACGCCAGCTGCAACATGGCGCTGCAATTCACCACCGCCACCAACGTGGGCTTTCTCATGTCGCTGCCGGTGCTGTTTACCCCGGCGCTGGCGTGGCTGCTGCTGAAGCGGCCTTATCCCAGGCGGATCATCCCCATACAGCTGGCGGTGATCGTGGGACTGTACCTGCTGTGCTGCGGCGGCGAGAGCGGAAGCTTCACCTTCGGCATCGGTGAGGTGCTGGGGTTGGTGTGCGCGCTGGCGTTGGCGGCGGCGCTGGTGTTCTCCGAGCGCTCGCTGCCGGGCATCGACCCGGTGCCCATGGCCACGGTGCAGGCCACCGTTACCGGTGTGCTGTGCCTGACGGCGGCGCTGCTCTTCGACGATGTGGCGGTGCTGCCGCAGGTGACCACTACCGCGTGGCTGGTGGTGGCCTATCTGGCCCTGACCTGCACCTGCCTTTCCTATGTGCTGCAAAATACGGCCCTGACCCGGCTGTCCTCCTATACCGTTTCGCTGCTGCAATGCACCCAGACGATCCTGACGGCGGCGTGCTCGTATCTGCTGCTGCGGGAGCGGCTGACGGCCGTCGGTCTCACCGGCGCGGCCATCATCGTGGCCTGCGTGGTGTGGGAGAATTGGCAGAGCGGAAGGCCGCAAAAATCAAGTGTGAAAATCTCCTCCTGACAGAGGAGATTTTTCTTTATGGGAAAAAATAAACCGATGGATTATGAAGAAAATGCGAAAAATGGCAAAAACTACGCAGTAAAATTTCTTAAAAAGAAAAGTGCACAAATATGGAAAATCATAAAATATGTTCAAAATAGACAAAATGATTCGGTGAATTTCTCTGCTAAAAGCAGAAAAAGTGCTTGAAACCGGCGGAGATACATAGTATACTCTCAAGTGTGGATCGTTAAAAGAATGACAAACTGTCCACCATGTTTAGGAAAGTGAGAAAGGAAAGAAATCACTATGGAAAAACGGTATACCCTGCCCGTAGCCATCGCACTGGTGGTGGGCACTGTCATCGGTTCCGGCATCTTTTTTAAGGCCGAAGCCGTCCTGACCAAGACCGGCGGCAATCTGACTGTCGGTATTCTGGCGTTCATCATCATGGGCGTTGTCATGATCATCAGCGCCTGCACTTTCGGCGCCGTGGCACAGAGCCATGAGGGCGTCGAGGGCCTGGTGGGCTATGCTGCCGCCTCCTGCGGCAAGACCTACAGCTACTATGTTGGCTGGTTCATGGCTGTGATCTATTATCCCTCCCTGGTGTCCGTGCTGAGCTGGCTGCCCGCCCGTTACTTCGGCGTGCTGATGGGCTGGGACGACGCCGTGGTCGGCGGCCGCACCATGATGCTGGCCGGTGTGTTCATGATCGTCACCTATACCATGAACGCTCTGGCTCCCAAGCTGGCCGGTAAGTTCGCCATCGCCACCACCGTGATCAAGCTGATCCCCCTGCTGCTGATGGCCGTTGTGGGTACCATCGTGGGCCTGACCAACGGCATGACCGAGTTCAACTTCTCCAACGTCGTTACCGAGATGCCCTTCACCGAGGGCCTGTTCGGCGCCATCGTGTCCCTGGCTTTCGCCTTCGAGGGCTGGATCTGCGCCACCTCCATCGGCACCGAGCTGAAGGATTCCAAGAAGAATATGCCCCGCGCCCTGCTGATCGGCACCCTGATCGTTGCCATCGTGTACGTCATCTACTACGTCGGTCTGGCTGGCGCTGTGGAGTCCGAGGTCATGATGGCCGGCGGCGAGGCCGGTGCCAAGATCGCCTTCCAGAATATCTTCGGCCAGATCGGCGGCGCTGCCATCTTCGTGTTCGTCGTCATCTCCTGCTGGGGTACCTGCAACGGCCTGACCATGGCGGTCACCCGCGGTCTGTTCGACCTGGCTACCGAGAGCGACAGCCCCAAGCTGAAGATGTTCAAGAACGTCGACCCCAACACCAACATGGCCAACAACTCCGCCGTGTTCGGTCTGCTGGTCAGCTCCCTGTGGCTGCTGTACTTCTATGGCGGAGCCATCATGGAAGGCTTCGGCCCCTTCAAGTTCGACTCCTCCGAGCTGCCCATCATCACCCTGTACGCCATCTACATCCCCATCTACATCGCCCTGCTGAAGCGCAAGGATATGACCGGTTTCCAGGGTAATGTGCTGCCCGTCCTGGCCATCCTGTGCTCCCTGTTCATGGTGTTCGCCGCCATCTACTCCCACCGGATGAACGTGGTCTATTACCTGATCGTGTTCGTGGTCATCGAGATCATCGGTGCCTTCTTCAAAGGCGGCAAGAAAGCGTAACTGACGATTCCTGACCCCAATATTTCGCCCCGGCCCGCGTCGCAAAGACGCGGGCCGGGTTTTGCTTGCAATCCGCTGGCGATTGTGATATCATCGGGCGAAAGCTGATACAGGAGGAATGACCGATGACATATAAGACCTATTTATTCGACATGGACGGCACGCTGCTGGACACGCTGGATGACCTGACCGCCGCCGTCAATCATACGCTGGCACAGTACGGCTATCCCGCCCGCACCCGCGAGGAGGTGCGCCGCGGCCTTGGCAACGGCGCGGTGAAGCTGATGGCCGCCATGCTGCCGGAAGGGGAGGCCACCCCCGGCTTTTCCGATATCATGCGGGACTATAAATCGTGGTATCAGGCCCACACCTGCGTGGAGACCCGTCCCTATCCCGGTATAACGGCCCTTCTGGTGGCTTTGCGGCAGCGGGGGTGTCAGATAGCCATCGTGTCCAACAAGCCCCACACGGCCGCCTGTGAGCTGGCAGAGCGGTTTTTCCCCGGCGTCCCCACCTTCGGAGAAAGCCCCGAGACGCCCCGCAAGCCTGCCCCGGACATGGTGTTCCATGCCCTGACGGCCCTGGGCGCGGAGAAGGACGCCGCCGTCTATGTGGGTGACAGCGAGGTGGACGTACAGACCGCCCGGAACGCGGGCCTGCCGCTGATCGCCGTCAGCTGGGGCTTCCGGGGCCGTGAAGCGCTGGCCGCCGCCGGAGCGGAGACCATCGTGGATACCGCCGCAGAACTGCTGGCAGTAAATGGATAAGCGCTCCAACAAATGGATGAATATCCAAAATTGTCCATAATACAGAGACAAAACGATTAAAAACGATTACAAGACGGATACAAAAACGGGAAAATCATTGACGCGATGAATTTTTATGTTTATACTCACAACCGTGATGAGCGCTCCTCACAAAATCACTTTGGAGGAAATAAACATGAAAAAAATCGTTGCTCTGGTTTTGAGCATGGTCATGGCCCTGAGCCTGGCCGCGGTTGCGTTTGGCCTGGATTATATCCAGGGCAACAATGTCTGGAACATCAAGGCTGACGGCAGCGTGATCTACGGCACCAGCGAGGCCTATGCGCCCGTGAAGTATGTGGACGCGGTCGTCAACGCCGATGGCAGCGGCTCCGTGGGCTACTATGTGTATGCCGACGGCGCCGAGGGTAAGAATGGCTGGGCCATTGACTCCGCCCATATCTTCATCCCCTGCGAGAAGGAGGATGCCACCCACGCCGTGAACACCAACAACAGCTTCACCACCTATGTGCGCCTGTCCACCGACCTGAACGACATCAAGTATGCCGGCGAGGCCAAGGTGCAGGGCAAGACCGACGCCTTTGCCTCCTGCAATGTCGATCACTTCAAGGTCGACGGCTATCTGTTCAACGGCAGCTTCTATGTGAAGGACGCCGACGGCAATGCCAACCTGCTGGTCAACGGCAAGGTCGTCAAGACCGTGAACGTTTCTTCTGACTCCAGCAAGGTCGTGTGGGCTTCCCATGTGCTGCTGAAGGGCGTGAAGAACGCCAAGACCGGCTGGTACGAGGCCAAGTGCGCCATCTGCGGCGCCACCTTCGCTTGCACCAACGATATGATGGTGCTGAAGAACAACGCCATCAAGGAGGCGGATACCTTCAAGTACGATACCGAGGCTGCTTCTCTGGTCATCACCGAGCAGAAGGCCGCCGGTAAGTACAGCCTGGCCGTTGGTACGGAGCTGGCTGACGATTACACCTGGTGCTGGACGCTGAAGGCGGCCTCCACCACCGATACCACCAAGCCCAGCGTGGATTCCCCTAAGACCTTTGACGCCGGTATCGCCATGTATGTTGGCCTGAGCCTGCTGTCCGTGGCCGGCGGCGCCGTGGTCATCGGCAAGAAGAAGGAGTTTTGAGAAGCTTCTGCGTGAAGTTCTGAGTTAGAGTTCTTTTGAATCCAAAAAGAAAGAGACGCTCGCAAGAGCGTCTCTTTTTTGTGTATGTATAGGGATTGCACAAAAGGCTCCCCTGTGCTCTGTAGGGGCGGACGACTTTGCCCGCCCTTGGCTCCCCTGTGTAAGGGGAGCTGTCGAGCGTAAGCGAGACTGAGGGGTTGTTTGGGAATTTTTCTGTCATCGTGGGGCGGACAGAGTCGTCCGCCCCTACAAACCGGCACCCCCAAAAAAAAGCATAAATTTTTGCCGCTTGCGTTAGTAACAAGTAAGATACAGGTAAGTAACAAAGGGGTGCCGCAAAGCGTTGGTATCACAGGGTTTTCGCGAAAATGAAGCTTAAACAACGTTTTTGCGAAAAAATTTTTTTGGAGGAAAAAGAACATGAAGAAAATTGTTGCTCTGGTTCTGAGCCTGGTTATGGCTCTGAGCCTGGCCACCGTTGCCTTCGGTGTGGACTACATCGAAAATGGTCTGTATGAGCTGAAGGACAAGACTCTGGGTACTGTTGATTATGACAAGTATCTGGGCACCGTGAAGAAGGTTGATGCTGTCAAGAACGCTAACGGCAGCGGCGAGATCGAGTACTACACTGGTACGTTCAATGATGTTGTGCATTACTATGTTCCCTGCGAGAAGGCTGATGCTACTCATGCTGTGAACACCAACAACAGCTTCACCACCTATGTCCATGTTTACTACGGTGTTAACATCAAGGATTATATCTACTATGACGCTGTTGCTACCGCTGTGGACGCCAACAAGGGTCCTGCTGACTGCACCACCACTCATTATGTCGTTGACGGTTACCTGATGAACGGTGACTTCTATGTCAAGGGCTACACCAAGGACAATGCTACTCAGAAGAACCTGCTGGTCAATGGCAAGATCATTGTTGCTGGTAAAGCCACCGATGACGACGCCATGGTCGTTTGGGCTTCCCACGTCCTGCTGAAGGGCACCAAGAACGTTAAGACCGGCTGGTATGAGACCAAGTGCGCCATCTGCGGCGGCACCTTTGCTTATACCGATTCTATGGACGTTCTGAAGAACAACTCCATCAAGGAAGGCGACACCTTCTACTACAGCACTCGCAATGCCAAGAACGTCATCGCCGAGAACAAGGCTGCTGGCAAGTACAGCCTGCCTGTTGGCACCGATCTGGCCGGCACCAACGCTTGGGCTTGGCAGATTTCTGCTGGCACTGAAACCAAGCCCGCTGAAACCAAGCCCGGTGTTGGCTCCGCTAAGACCTTCGACGCTGGTATCGCCATGTACGTTGGCATGAGCCTGCTGTCCGTCGCCGGTTCCGCTGTCGTGATCGGCAAGAAGAAGGAGTTCTAATTAGAACTTTGTTCTGATTGATTAAAAAAGAGACGTCCGTGAGGGCGTCTCTTTTTTGCGTGGGGAAGATGTTAAGAGAACTGCGCACCCAAAGCCTCCCTTGTGTAAAGGCACCCCAGTGCGCACACTGGGGCGTGCACAGCTGAGGTGGCGCAAAGCGCCGGAGGGATTGTCGTAAACCGGACAACCCCTCAGTCACGGCTTGCGCCGTGCCAGCTCCCCTTACACAGGGGAGCCAAGGGCCGAAGCACAAGGGAGGCTTTGGCTGGTGCAGCGATTGACAACCGCCTGATCCTATGGTACAATTGTATTAGACGCTGCACAACGGCAGGCGGTTGATCTACTCCCTTGTGAAAGGGGGTGGACATATGCGTATTACTTTTCATATCGGTGACTTTACGGTTACGATCATGATCAAGAAACGCGAAAACCGCCACTCTGGCAAGTGACGGTTTTCTATTACATAGAAATCTAAGCTGAAAAGAGATCAACCGCTTGTCGCAGCGTCTTTCTCTATGCTTATTATACCCGATTTTCGGTCGTTGTCAAGTGCGCATATTTCAAGCCTCCCTTGTGTAAAGGGAGGTGGCGCGCAGCGCCGGAGGGATTGTCGTAATTCGGACAGCCATCCGGACAACCCCTCAGTCTCGCATACGCTCGACAGCTCCCCTTACACAGGGGAGCCTTTTTGTGCAATCCCTATACCCACGCAAAAAAGAGACGCCCTCACGGACGTCTCTTTTTATCAGGTTAGAACAAAGTTCTAATTAGAACTCCTTCTTCTTGCCGATCACGACAGCGGAACCGGCGACGGACAGCAGGCTCATGCCAACGTACATGGCGATACCAGCGTCGAAGGTCTTAGCGGAGTCAACACCGGGCTTCTTGGTGTCATCCTTCTTGTTGTCGGTGGAACCAGCGGTCAGAGTCCAGCACCAAGTGTAGTTGTCAGCCAGAGGAGTGCCAACGGGCAGGCTGTACTTGCCAGCGGCCTTCTGCTCGGTGATAACCTTGGAAGCATCAGCAGTGTAGTAAGAGAAGGTATCGCCTTCCTTGATGGCATTGGTCTTCAGAACGCCCATATCATTGGTGCAAGCAAAGGTGCCGCCGCAGATGGCGCACTTGCACTCATACCAACCGGTCTTGTCGTTCTTGGTGCCCTTCAGCAGGACATGGGAAGCCCAAACAACAAAGTTCTCGTTGTTGCTGACATTGACAGCCTTGACCAGCTTGCCGTTAACCAGCAGGTTCACAGGATTGCCGGAAGCCTTGTCGGCATCAACATAGAAGTCACCCTTGAACAGGTAACCATCGGACAGGTAGTGAGTGGTGGTGCAGTCAGCGGGACCATCGTTCTTGGAAACGGCAGAAGCAGTACCCTCATAGTACAGAGAATCGGTATAACGGACGTAGGTCAGGAAGCTCTTGTCAGCATTCACGGCCCAGATGGTGTTGGCATCGCCAAGGTTGCAGGGGACGTAGCACTCGGTGGACAGGTTGCCGTTAGCGTCCTTAACCTGATAGTAGCCAATATAGCCGGAACCATCAGCGTTCTGCACGGGCTTGGTATACTTGACATCGCCAGCCCAATAGCCCATAGAATTGGCATCATAGTTGACCTTGCCGCTAGTAGCATCAGCATTGTACATCTTGTTGCCCTGGATGTAATCCAGACCGAAGGCAACAGTGCACAGGCTCAGAGCCATAACCAGGCTCAGAACCAGAGCAACAATTTTCTTCATGTTCTTTTTCCTCCAAAAAAATTTTTTCGCAAAAACGTTGTTTATCGTTTTTACAGTTGCCAGTATAGCATAATTTTTCCAGCCGTCAAGGGCTTGCTGGGAATTGTATCCAAAGTGTAACTATTTGCAGATTTTTTGTTACCGGTGGGCGGACACGGGGAAATGGGGGCAACGGTGCCCGGTAATCTTGTAGGGGCGGACGACTCTGTCCGCCCCACGAAAGGATTGTCGTAAACCGGTCAACCTCTCAGTCTCGCTTACGCTCGACAGCTCCCCTTACAAGGGGAGCCAAGGGGTGAAGCACAAGGGAGGCGTTGACCCTGCTCCCCACTTGACAACCGGCGCGAAATCCATAATGATACATGTCGGAAACCGTCGAAAACCGTCACCTTCCCGGTGGCGGTTTTTTTGTTTCCGATTTTTAAATTCAAAATCAACCTCAAAATCTAACATCACGGGAGGGCGCGGCCCCTTTCGGGCAACGCCCGGAAAGGAACATCACCATGAAACGTGCAAATGGAACAGGCAGCATCGTGCATCTGCCGGGCCGGCGGCGCAGGCCGTGGGCCGTGCGGGTCTCGGGCCGCGGCGAATCGGGCCGCGTGGTGCAGCGGCTGGTCAGCTATCACGAGCGGGCCGCCGACGCCCAGAGCGCGCTGGAGGAATACAACCGCCGCGACGCCCTGCGCCGCGCGCTGGAGCGCGGCGCCGCCGACATGACGGTGGGGCAGGTGTTCGACAGCTGGCGCGAGCGGGAATACCGCAAACTGAACAAGGGCTCCATCACCAGCCACAACGCCGCGTGGAACAAGCGGGTCAGCCGTCTGGCGGAGCGGAAAATGCGCTGCGTGACGGTGGACGAATGGCAGGCCATTCTGGACGAGGACGAGCGGTGCGGCATGTCCCGTTCGGTGATCATGAACGACGCCATCCTGATCCGGGCGCTGAACCGCTACGCCATGGAGCGGGACATCATCACCAAGGATTACAGCGCCTTTCTGGACATCCCGCAGGTGGGGACGAAGCACCCACGCGGGGCGCTGACGGAGCGGCAGGTGCGGGCGCTGGAGCGGATGGCGGTACGGGGCGTGCCCTACGCCGACACGGCGCTGATGCTGTGCTATACCGGGTTCCGGATCAACGAGTTTCTGGCGCTGACGGCGGGCAGCTACCACGCGGAGGACGGGGGTTACTTGCAGGGCGGCCTGAAAACCCAGGCGGGACGGGAGCGCATCGTGCCGGTGCATCCCAAGATCGCGCCGTATCTGGCGGCGTGGCTGGACAAGGGCGGCGAGACCATCATCTGCTCACCCGATGGCCGGGCCATGCGGGACGGCGCGTACCGCAAGATCTTCGCGGGGCTGATGCGGCGGATCGGCGCGGGGGGCGCCACGCCACACTGGTGCCGCCACACCTTCGCCACGCGGCTGCACGCGGCGGGCGCGGACCCCATCACGGTGAAATGGCTGATGGGACACAGCACAAAGGCGGATATCACCGCCCATTACACCCACAAAACGGTGGCGGTGCTGCGGACGGGCATCCGGCTGATCGCATAAATTTTTGCCGCTTGCGTTAGTAACAAGTAAGATACAGGTAAGTAACAAAGGGCACCCGCAAAGCGTTGGTATCACAGGGTTTTTGCGAAAATGAAGCTTAAACAACGTTTTTGCGAAAAAATTTTTTTGGAGGAAAAAGAACATGAAGAAAATTGTTGCTCTGGTTCTGAGCCTGGTTATGGCTCTGAGCCTGTGCACCACCGCCTTCGCCTTTGCCACCACTGGCCTGGCTCTGTACGGTGTGGACGAGAACAAGAACGTCAACAAGTATGATCTGCTGCCCGGCACTGTGAAGTCCTACAATGGTAGCACCAAGGACAACACCATCAGCTATTTCACCATCACCAATGATGTCAAGGCTGCTGGTTGGGATTACACCGATGCCAATGGTAAGGTTACCTTCATCTCCAAGGACGAGTGGAACAAGATGGATGCTGTTGATCAGGAGAAGATGAACAACAATGGTACTTGGTCCGAGGAGTATGTCAAGGTCGTTGGTACCAACACCCAGTATCTGATTCCCTGCGAGCAGAAGGATGCTCAGGCTGCTGTTCACAACAACGGTCGTCTGGTCAACTTTGTGTACTACGGCACCGAGCAGGACATTTACTACTTCACCATTGCTAAGGCTCAGTCTGCTACCAAGGATCTGCCCAACTGCACCAGAGACCAGTATCTGGTTGACGGCTATATCGATGATGACGGCGATTTCTACATTGCCGACAAGAATGGTGACCTGAAGCTGAGCGTTGACGGCAAGATCGTTAAGGCTTATATGGTTACCGGCAATGACAAGTATGTCATCAAGGCTTCCCACATCTTCGCCAAGGGCGTGAAGAACGACAAGATGGGCTACGATGTTGCTACCTGCCTGATCTGCAAGGGCGAGTTCGCTTGCACCAACAACGACGAGGTCGCTACCAAGACCGGCTACAAGATCAGCAACACCTTCGCTTACAGCGCTGCCAAGGCTGGCATGGTTTACGATGCCAACGCCTATGACAATGGTTATGACTTCGCTTGGGGTCAGACCTACTCTGGCGACTATAAGTTCTGCTGGGCTCTGAAGGCCGGCACCACCGAAGAGGCTGGTAAGACCACCGGCACCACCAAGGATGGCGTCAACTCCGCTAAGACCTTCGACGCTGGTATCGCCATGTATGTTGGCATGAGCCTGCTGTCCGTCGCCGGTTCCGCTGTTGTGATCGGCAAGAAGAAGGAGTTCTAATTAGAACTTTGTTCTGATTGATTAAAAAAGAGACGTCCGTGAGGACGTCTCTTTTTTGTGTGTAGGGCAAGGTTTATTTGGCCCCCTCGTCAGAGGGAGGCTTTGGCTGGTGCAGCGATTGACAACCTCTCGATCATATGGTACAATTGTATTAGACGCTGCACAACGGCAGGCGGTTGATCTACTCCCTTGTGAAAGGGGGTGGACATATGCGTATTACTTTTCATATCGGTGACTTTACGGTTACGATCATGATCAAGAAACGCGAAAACCGCCACTCTGGCAAGTGACGGTTTTCATTGTAAAATCTAAACTAACCTGAGATCAACCGCTTGTCGCAGCGTCTTTCTCTATGCTTATTATACCCGATTTTCGGCGGTTGTCAAGGGTGATGATCAATTGACAACGTTTCGACAGTGTGGTACAATTGTTTTGCAGGGTTTCCCTGCCAAGGGTATCATACATAGCGATATAGGGCGGTTTTCGGCCTGATCACCTTCTGGAAAGGAGGTGAAACAATGCCTGTTACCATTACGTTCCACCTGTTTGGACTTGTGTTCACACTGCGGATAAAATGGGAAAACCGCCACTCGGCCAAGTGACGGTTTTCAGAGCATAAATCTGATTTCTTAGTTGTTTGACGGGTCAAAACCGCTCTGCTTTGATACCCTTGCTTTTATTATACCCGATTTTCGGTCGTTGTCAAGTGTGCATATTTCAAGCCTCCCTTGTGTAAAGGCACCCCAGTGCGCACACTGGGGCGTGCACAGCTGAGGTGGCGCGCAGCGCCGGAGGGATTGTCGTAATTCGGACAGCCATCCGGACAACCCCTCAGTCTCGCATACGCTCGACAGCTCCCCTTACACAGGGGAGCCTTTTTGTGCAATCCCTATACCCACGCAAAAAAGAGACGCCCTCACGGACGTCTCTTTTTATCAGGTTAGAACAAAGTTCTAATTAGAACTCCTTCTTCTTGCCGATCACGACAGCGGAACCGGCGACGGACAGCAGGCTCATGCCAACGTACATGGCGATACCAGCGTCGAAGGTCTTAGCGGAGTCAACACCGGGCTTCTTGGTGTCATCCTTCTTGTTGTCGGTGGAACCAGCGGTCAGAGTCCAGCACCAAGTGTAGCTGCCAGCCAGATCGGTACCGACGGCCAGGCTATACTTGCCAGCGGCCTTCTGCTCGGTGATAACCAGAGAAGCAGCGGAAGTGCTGTAAGCGAAGGTGTCAGCTTCCTTGATGGCGTTGGCCTTCAGGACGCTCATGTCGTTGGTGCAGGCGAAGGTACCGCCGCAGATAGCGCACTTGCACTCATACCAACCGGTGGTGGCGTTCTTGGTGCCCTTCAGCAGGACGTGAGAAGCCCACACAACCTTGGTGGGATCGTTGGAAACCAGGTTAGCCTTGACAACCTTGCCGTTAACCAGCAGGTTGGTGCTGCCGGTAGCGCTCTTCTCATAGAAGTCGCCCTTGAACAGATAACCATCAACCTTGAAGTGATCAACAGTGCAGGAAGCAGCGTCGGTGGTCTTGTCCTGAACCTTGGCCTCGCCGACATACTTCAGGTCAGCAACATTGCTGGAAATACGGACATAAGTGGTGTAGCTGTTGTTGGTGTTCACAGCATGAGTAGCATCGGCCGCATCGCAAGGGATGAAGAACTCGTTAGCGTTAACAACCCAGCCGTTCTTGCCCACGGCGCCGTCAACGTACTTGTAGTAACCAACAGTGCCGCTGCCGTCAGCGTTGATAACGGGATCAACATACTTCACGGGAGCATAGGGCTTGTCAGTGCCGTAGTAGACTTCGCCAGTGGTCTTGTTGATATCCCAAGCGTTATTGCCCTGGATATAGTCCTCGGCGAAGGCAACGGTGGCCAGGCTCAGAGCCATAACCAGGCTCAGAACCAGAGCAACAATTTTCTTCATGTTCTTTTTCCTCCAAAAAAATTTTTTCGCAAAAACGTTGTTTAAGCTTCATTTTCGCAAAAACCCTGTGATACCAACGCTTTGCGCCCACCCTTTGTTACTTACCTGTATCTTACTTGTTACTAACGCAAGCGGCAAAAATTTTCTCTGTTTTCCCCGTTGACAAGGGCAGAAAACGGCGATATAATACGATAATCAAAAGCAATGACGGAGAAGAAGCTGTTTATCAACGGCAAAAGAGAGGGGCGCCCTGGCTGAAAGCGTCCCGCCAGCGACCCAGCCTGTACCACTCCCGAGCCGCCTGCGACGAGCAGGACGGGCATCTCCCGTTACAGAGATCGAAAGCGACGGCGTATGCCGAGTCTCTTCCGCCGATACTGCGTTGCAGAAGCTTGAAATACACACGGTATTCCTGCGCTTCCGCGCCTTGTCCCGACGAAAGATACTTCGCCATCCGCGATGACCAGCGGAAGCGTATGGTAAGCCGTAAGCAGGGTGGAACCGTGGAGTAAAGCATTTTTACCTCACCCCTGAACACATCAGGGGTGGGGATTTTTTTATCCCGCCCCGCAGCAAACGCCTGTCATCGCGAGGCCAGCCCACGCCGCGAAGCAAGTGCCCCTGGGGTACAGGCTGGCCGTGGCGATCCGTATCCCAAAGGACGGATTCCCACGCCAGTGCGGGCACTGGCTCGGAATGACAGGGGGCATAACGACAAGGAGGATATTCCCATGAGCGAAGAAAACATCTACACCTTTGAAAACGAGCAGTACCGCAAGACCTACTGGCATACCTGTTCCCACATTCTGGCCCAGGCCGTGAAGCGCCTGCACCCCGAGGTGAAGCTGGCCATCGGCCCCAGCATCGACAACGGCTTCTATTACGATCTGGACGCGCCCTTTGCCTTTACCCCCGACGATCTGGCGGAGATCGAGGCTGAGATGCGGAAGATCTGCAAGGAGAAGCTGAGACTGGAGCGCTTTGAGATGCCCCGCGAGGAGGCCATCAAGTTCATGGAGGAGAAGGAAGAGCCTTACAAGGTGGAGCTGATCAACGATCTGCCGGAGGACGCTCACATCTCCTTCTACCGTCAGGGCGAGTTCGTGGATCTGTGCGCCGGCCCTCACGTTGACTCTACCGGCCGCATCAAGGGCAACGGCATCAAGCTGACCGCCTGCAACGCCGCCTACTGGCGGGGCGACAGCAACCGCCAGACCCTGCAGCGCATCTACGGCGTCGCCTTTCCCAATAAGGATGAGCTGGAGGCTTATCTGAAGGAGCGCGAGGAGGCCGTGAAGCGCGACCACAACAAGCTGGGCCGTGAGCTGGAGTATTTCACCACCGTGGACTGCATCGGCCAGGGCCTGCCCATCCTGCTGCCCAAGGGTGCCCGCGTCATTCAGCTGCTGCAGCGCTGGGTGGAGGATACCGAGCAGGAGGCCGGCTATCTGCTGACCAAGACCCCCCTGATGGCCAAGCGCGAGCTGTATAAGATCTCCGGCCACTGGGATCACTATCTGGACGGTATGTTCGTTATGGGCGATCCTGACGACTACACCAAGGAGTGCTTCGCCCTGCGGCCCATGACCTGCCCCTTCCAGTATCAGGTCTATCTGAACCGCGGCCGCAGCTACCGCGACCTGCCCATGCGTCTGGGCGAGACGTCCACCCTGTTCCGCAACGAGGACTCCGGCGAGATGCACGGCCTGATCCGCGTCCGCCAGTTCACCATTTCCGAGGGCCATCTGGTGCTGCGTCCCGATCAGCTGGAGGAGGAGTTCAAGGGCTGCCTGGCGCTGGCCAAGTACTTCCTGGGCACCGTGGGTATGCTGGATAAGTGCACCTTCCGCTTCTCCCAGTGGGATCCCGCCAACCCCAACAACAAGTATGAGGGTACTGCCGAGCAGTGGGAGCATGCCCAGGCCACCATGGCCCAGATCCTGAAGGATCTGGACGTGGACTACACCATCGGCATCGACGAGGCCGCCTTTTACGGCCCCAAGCTGGATATCCAGTACAAGAACGTGTACGGTAAAGAGGATACCCTTGTCACCATCCAGATCGATATGCTGCTGGCCGAGCGCTTCGGCATGTACTATATCGACGAGAACGGCAACAAGGCCCTGCCCTATATCATCCACCGCACCTCTCTGGGCTGCTACGAGCGCACGCTGGCCTATCTGATCGAGGAGTACGCCGGTGCGCTGCCCACCTGGATGATGCCAGAGCAGGTGCGCTTCCTGCCCATCACCGACCGCGCCGCCGATTACTGCGCCGACGCCGCCAAGGAGCTGCGCAAGCAGGGCTTCCGCGTGGAGGTGGACAGCCGCAACGAGAAGGTGGGCAAGAAGATCCGCGAGGCCACGCTGGAGAA
>CAKTRJ010000014.1 GCA_934597345.1 uncultured Oscillospiraceae bacterium | reverse complement strand
CCCTACGGAGTTCTATCGGTGGTCAGTACGTAGGGCGGCCTGCCCTCAGGCCGCCGCAAAGATAAATGTATCTGTATCCCTCTCTTGTTTCCACCTTTCGACAGACACACAATATGGATATCTAAGATTTGATGTGGGATTGGGGGAAGGAAGCGTGGTCGTTCCATAAGTGAATGATTGTGTTTTTAGCACCAAAAAAAAGAAAGACTGCATTTTCAAAGTTATGTGCTACAAAGCACGCACCTCCTGTTGTAGAATTTTCTATGACAGGAGGTGTTTTTATGAAAAAAGGTACGCCGCATTTCCTTTACACGAACAAGGATAGTCCAGACTATGTGGCACCCTTTGCGCCGTTTTACAGCGACAGGCAAAAGGCAATCCTTTCTGGTGAGCTCTCTGTTGAAGAAGTAGAGCTTCGTGAACTGGGACGCTTGCGAAACAAGGCTCGTAACATGGGCGACGAGGAAAACCTTGAAATCGCAAACATACTCTATGAGGAAAAGAGTAATCCGTCAGCAGGTCTCTACAAGCACTACACCGCCGAGGAAGCGGCGGAAATCCTTCGGAAGCTGACGCCGCCGGGGTTTGAGTCGTAGGCGGCAGAGGGCAACTCCGATGGACACGAGCCACAGAAACAATGTTCCTCCGTGCGAGGACGACGATGACATTTGGTACTGGGGCTACTCCATATTCGTGCCGCATATCCCCGACACGCGGGCGTATCCCTATGTGTCCCGCATCATGGGTCCAGACCCCAAGTACCGCTTTGCCCGCAAGTTCCTGCAATACCAGTGGCCGCCAAAGACACCAAAAGGCCGACGGTTCGATGTGGAGTTGCAGGGAGATGGCGTCTACGAGGTCGGCATCAAGCGATGGAACGCGGACAAGACCCTGCTGCTGGAGCGGCAGGTATACTGGCTGTTGCTGCTGGATGGCAACGAGTACACCATCCCCAAGTGGCAGGTGCTGCCGCTGGTGGAGGCACTACGCAGCGGTACGCTCGGTGCCTGAAGAACAAAGAGAACCCCTGTGAGGTCAATCCTCACAGGGGTATCTTTTCGCGTTACTTGGAATTGTACTCCCTCAGAATATTCTGAGCAATAAAGTCGATTTTGTCCTCCACGCTCATAGAGGCGTAGGACTCAGGCACGGGAGGCGCTTCCATCCGCACGAATTCCTCGCAGAACCGTCCCGCCACCGCCTCAACGGTGGTGCCAAGTTTGGCGCACAGCGCGGCCATTTGCTCGTACAGGGCGGTTTCCATGTCAATCCGTACATCTGCCATTGCCATAATAATTTCCCCCTCACTAAAGTATATTGAAGCCGGCGTCCTTGAGTAGCTGATAATACTCCAAAACGGAGAATGGTGCCGTCCGCCTTCGCGGGATTTCCTCCGGTTCGATGCTATAGGTGGTCTCATAGTGCCCATTATTGAAGGAAAAGCTGCTGCCGGAACCGGTAAAGAAGGAATGAACAGGCTTGGACGACTTCCAGAGCCGATTTTCCTTTACTACATATTTGACCCGCTCACCTGCGGTATCCCAGAACAGCGCTTTGATACGTAGCCGTTTGAAACCGTATCCGTTTCCCTGCCGGTTAATCCTCTCAATAAAGCAGTTCAATCCTTCTGCCACCGCGTTGGTGAACTGGCAGTTCACATTGAAGTAGTTGAAAATTTCATTCCGCCAGTTGCGAGTAATCGTGTTGCGAAAGGGTCTGAGCTCTGCAAATAGCTCTGCATCCACATGGAAGTGCTCTTCCCATGCGGTGATTTGCTTTTGACCTGCAGGCGGAATCAGCTTCGCCCACTTGTCACAGACAGCTTCTGCGGAAGCTCTATCTGTGGAAGCGTAGATGCGCTCAAAGCCGGTGCGGATAAGCCGCAGGTGGTTGAACTCAGGGAAAGCCTCACAGATATTAGCCATCTTGGAGAGGCGACTGGAGTCCTCCGCTATTTTCTCCTCCCCATATTTGAACAGATAGTTGTTCGCTTGCGCCATCTTCATTATGGCATTCAGGCGCTCTTTCTCAGAACCCTCCGGCATGGCATTGATGCGGCTTTTGATGCGTTCAGTGATTTTCGTTTTCACCGTGCCGACCTTTGTGAGAAAGTCTTGGTACACATGGAATTTGTCCACGACAATGGTTGCACGGGGCAGGCATTCCTGTATATAACTGCGGTATCCGCAGGCCATGTCCATTGTGACTATCTCAATATTTGTGTCGTAATCGACCATGTTTTCTATCGTATGCAGGATAGTGTCGCGTTTGTTGTCCTCGCACATTTCCAACAGGCAGCCGCTTTCACCGTCCACAAAGACCGCACGCATATTGTTTACAATGTGTTTTTCGTCGATACCGAGTACCCGTGGCGCAACGACTGGGCCGCGCTTGGCCTCCAGCTTCGCGCCGTAGTCGTCGAATATAGTAGCGATAGTGGTGATGGAATAACCGTATTCTTCCGCCACCTCGGTGAACGGGTGCCGAAAAGATTCTCGTTGTATCAGCTCAAAAAGCCGGTCTGTCATCTGCCGGTTTTCGAGGATGCATTCCGGTATATTTGTAAATGTCTTTTCACACGAATCGCAGAGGTATCGTTTTACCTTCAGCAGAATATCCACGCGCTTTTTCCCGACATTGATATCGTGAATCAGTCGCGGTTTTCCATAATCCCCATGACTGTGGACGGCGGTGCCTTTGCAAAGGGGACATCGGCGATTACGATAGTCCTCTATGCGGCACTTGAAAAGCCAGTAGTCATCGCTGTTTATGGGCTCAAGGCAGGATTCCTCGATGATGCCTTCCAGATTCAAGCAGGGCTTTTGGGCAACCTCCCTCATGTCCACTTCTTCCAGTTGGGTAATATCTGTATGATTCCTTGCCATAAGTACAGCCCTCCGATAGTGAAATTAAGGCGACCGCCGCCTCGTTTATAGTATAGTACAAGCGTTCTATACTTGCAAGAGAATATTGCAAAAAAGTGTGGCGAAATAGTTATCTGATTTGCACTTTTGCGGGACGCAAATACTTGAAATAATATGGAAAAGTGGTATATTTATATTATCGGGAAAACGCCGGCGTTTTCATGCCTCTATGCAGAGGCATGATATCCCTCTGAAAACACTGGCCTTTTAGGATGATTATTGCTGTAGAAGCTAAAGAAAGGGGCATCAACAGGTGAGAGTTCCTTGGAATGAAGATATGCGAGTAAAATTTCCCGCAACAGTACAATTCATGCGGCTGGGTTATGAGTACCAGTCTTTGAAGGATGCGGATATCCACCCCGAAACCAGAATCTTTCTCAACCGTTTTGTCCCTGCAATCCAACGAATCAACCGTGATAAGAACCTGACTGTCGAGCAGATTTTGGCAACGATTGAGGAAATCCATGGCATCATTAAGAACAATGATATGGGTAAGGAGTTTCTGGGCCGACTGCTGGACCAGACCGCAGACATCAAGCTCATTGACTTTGACCATCCCGAAGATAACGATTTTGCTGTCGTTGATGAACTGACCTTTGGACCGGAAGCAAAGGGGTCTTTCCGCCCGGATGTGACCGTTCTTGTCAATGGTATTCCTCTTGGATTCCTCGAAGTGAAGAAGCCAAACAACGAGGGTGGTATCCAGAAAGAATTCCACCGTATGCTGGACGAGCGGCTTCAAGTACCAGAATTCAAGAAATACTTCAATATGCTCCAGTTTGTTACCTTCAGCAATAACATGGAGTATGAGACTGACAATGACGCCGCCCCTGCCGAAGAAGTGCGGGCTGGTTCATTCTATTCTACGCCAAATGGGAACCGCACCTTCTTCTCCTTCTTCCGTGAGGAGAATCCGAAGACCTCTGGGTTCAAGGAAATCTATATGGATGAGGTGCGGTATATCCTTAAAGACAACGGGTATAGCCCCAGCTATGCGGATACGGAGGAATTTCAGACCAACTTACAGCCGAGCACACCATGCAATCGGTTCGTGACCTCTTTCTTCGATATCCCTCGTATGATGTATCTGCTGCAATACGGTTTCTTTTATGTCGATACGATTGATGAAAAGACAGGGCAGCCCGTTACTCAGAAACACATCATGCGCTACCCACAGTTCTTTGCCAGCCAAGCTATCCTGAAGCGCATTGACGGTGGTGGGAAGTCTGGCATCATCTTCCATACGCAGGGCAGCGGCAAGACGGAACTGTCAGCTTTCTCTACCAGAATCATCAGAGACTACTACTCTGAACGAGGCATCACCGCTAAGTTCTATTATGTGGTAGACCGTCTGGACCTGCTTATTCAGGTTCGTGACGAAATGCGTAACCGTGGGCTGAATGCGATTGAGGTCAATAGCCGCTCCGACTTTGAAAAGGAACTCAAGCGCCCGCTTCCAAAACGGGGAGACCTTCGCTCAAACGGTGAAATCGTGGTGGTGAATATTCAGAAATTCACCGATGCACTCCCTCAGGTCAGCAATGTGTACGATGCCAAAATTCAGCGCATCTTCTTCGTGGACGAAGCCCACCGCTCTTATAAGCAGACAGGTCAGTTTTTCAAGAACCTGATGCTGGTGGATGACAACGCCATCTATATCGCTATGACCGGTACTCCGCTTCTTTCCAAAAAAGAGCGTTCTAATCTGAAATTTGGAGACTACATCCATAAGTATTTCTACGACAAATCCATCTCTGACGGATACACCCTCCGCATCAAAAAGGAGGAGATTGATACCACCGTCCGGGCGGATATCCATAGAAATCTTCAGTTTGAAAAGTCCCAAATTGATGCCAAGAAAGACACTATGCGAACGGACGGGGCGTATATCAGCAGCCTCGGTAAGTTTATAGAGACCGACTTCCTGAACTTCCGTCTTGTGAACGCTGATTCTACCATTGGTGGAATGATTGTATGCTCCTCTAACCCGCAGGCTCGCAAAGTCAAAGAGTGGTTTGATAAGAATGTTTCCACGCTCGAAACGGGATTGGTCATTTCGGACGAAGATGCTCCACGCAGCGACATCAACAAAGAGACACAAAAGGCGTTCCGCAAGACACTCAAGCCGGACATCCTGATTGTTCACCAAATGCTTACCACGGGCTACGATGTGCCCCGGCTCAAAAAGATGTACCTGCTCAGAAACGCCAAGGAGCACACTTTGCTCCAGACCATCAGCCGGGTAAACCGTCCTTACAAGAACCCCAAGACAGGCAAGGTTTATCAGTACGGCTACATCGTGGACTTTGTCGATATCGAAAAGGAATATGACCGTACCATCGAAATGTACCTCAAGGAGATGGAGGACGATTTCAACGATGACTCCGATGAGCATTTCTCTCTGGCTGGTCTGGTCATCGGCCCTGAGGATATCGACAAAAAGTATCATGCATACCAAGCCCACATGAACACTTTGGTTGATACCTCTGTGAATCTGGAACTGTTTTCTCAGCAGCTTGTAAAGCTGGATAGGGATACATTGCTGGCAATCCGACGCGACCTGAACGGTATCAAGGACTGCCGTACGGAATTCCTGCTGTCAAGAGCCATGACACTGGCGGCGCAGATTGATGAAGACCGCATCAAGAAGCTGTTGCGGGAAGTGCAAAATCGTATCGACTTCCTGAACCTTACTACAAAACCCATCGACCTGATGGCTGTTGTCTCAAATGAGGAAGTCGTCAAAATCGTCTATGAGTTCTTCAAGGTCAAAATCAGCATCATGGATATGAGCAAGCTGACGAAAGCCTTCAAGGATGTCTCTGATATTGACGGCTATAAGCAGTTCACAGATGCCGTCACGGATATTCAGAAAGAAATCCGACGGAACAAAAACACAGGGGCCGAGAAGATTGTCAGCTTGGAAGACCTGCTCAAAAAAATCTTCGTCGAGCTGGAGTACATTGACCTCAACAATCTCTCGGAGGTCAACGGAAAGCTGCTGAAAATCTTGGAAGACCTTCGCTGCATCAACGAGGAAAACGAGCGTCTGGCCGCCCGTTATGGCGGCAATTACGCATTCGTCAAAACCTATTCTGATGTGGTGGAGATGCACCCTGAGTTCGACAAAGAAGACCTCGCAAAATTGACAGATGTGGCCTACGCTGCCGTCAAAGACATCGAGGGTTCCAACATCCTCATTCTGCATGGGCGGGAATCCTTCGTGAACACAGTCAAGAAAAACACTACTACTCAGCTTTTGAAATCGGGCCTCTATAAAAAATTGAACCTCAAGGACTGGTATGCCGACTTCCTCGGCGAGACCTATTCCAACATGAGGATTTTCTAACCGGGGAGAATAATCATGTCCAACATTTTTGAAACAGAAACCAAAATCAAGCAAATCATTGATGAGCTGAAAGCTCTGAGCGCACAGGCTGGCCTTGCCAATCAGGGCGAGGAGGAGCGCATCATTACTTCTGTGTTCCTCTATAAGTTCCTGAACGATAAGTTCATGTATAACCTGTCCAAGTTTGCGGAAGAAATCGGTGAGACCATCGAGGAAATTCTGAAAAACGAGAATGACGAGCTGGACGCATTCTATGATACCACTTCCGGTGATGTGGCATTCGGATATGAAGATACCATCCAGTACCTCATCAACCATGTAGAGCAGGCCGATTTCTACAAGCAGTTCGATGATGCGCTGGTTCGCATAGCCCAGAATACCCGGAATGACATCTTTGCTGTGGAGACGGCTGAGGGCAGCTACAGACCCCTGTTTGAACCGATTTCCACTCCCGTTGAGCCTTCCAACCGCAACAACTTTGCCAAGAACATCTTTGGCATCATCGCACAGGATAAATTTGATTTCTCCAGTGCGTTTGCGGGTTCTTTTGACTTCTATTCCACCATTTTTGAGTACCTCATCAAAGACTATAATGTGGCAAGCGGCGTGTATGCGGAATATTTTACTCCGCAGGCTGTGAGTTCCATCATCGCCCGTTGTCTTGTTGGAATGAGTGACAAAGTTGAGGCATCGGAGATTTCCGACCCCGCTGCCGGCTCCGGGTCCTTGGTGCTGCATTTGGCCCATGAACTCGGTCAAGAGAACGGCCTGAACCGTGCCATTGTTTATACGCAGGACATCTCTTCCAAATCCACTCGGTTCCTGCGCTTGAACATGATGCTCAACGGCATGACAGAGTCTTTGGGGCATATCATTCAAGGCGATACGCTGCTGAATCCCGCCCATTTCCAGACAGAGCATGAGCCGACCTCCGGCTTGAAAAAGTATGCCTACCAGACAGCTAATCCGCCCTTCAAGCTGGACTTTTCCTCCACCCGTGATGCCATCGAGCAGAAGTGGTCTGAGACGGACCGTTTCTTTGCGGGCGTTCCGAAAATTCCTGCCAGCAAGAAGGAATCTATGGCGATTTATCTGCTGTTCATTCAGCATATCATGTACTGCATGAAAGATAACGGTAAGGCTGCCATCGTTGTCCCCACGGGATTTCTGACCGCAAAGAGCAAGATTGAGTATGCCATCCGGCAGCGGATGGTAGACAAGCATATCATCAAAGGCGTTATCAGTATGCCATCCAATATTTTTGCGAATACCGGGACGAATGTCTCGATTCTTTTCCTTGACAATGCTAACGCACAAGAGGAAGCCTTTTTGGTGGACGCCTCCAGCCTTGGCAAGAAGGTGAAGGATGGCAAGAATCAGCGCACGGTCCTTTCCGACGAAGAAGTGAATTGCATCATTGATGTATTCACCAATCGTAAGGTCGAGGATGATTTCAGCGTATCTGTTCCTTATGATGAGATGACCGAGAAGAACTACTCGTTCTCCGCAGGTCAGTATTTCGAGGTAAAAATCGAACATATCGACATCACCCCGGAAGAATTCCAGTCCAAGATGGATGACTACAAGGCTCGTCTAAGTGAGCGGTTTGTTGAGGGTCACGAGCTGGAAAAGAACATTTTAAGACAGCTTAATGAGGTGTTCTATGAGGGCTAAACTCGGAGATGTGACAGAGAACCTTGACTATAAGCGGGTTCCTATTGCCCAAAAGGACAGGGCAGATTTAGAAAAACTGTATCCATATTACGGAGCACAGGGAATTGTTGACTATGTTGATGATTACATTTTCGATGGAGAATATCTGCTGGTTGCAGAAGATGGGGAAAACCTACGTTCAAGGAAAAATAGTATTGTTACTTTCGCAAAAGGAAAGTTTTGGGTCAACAATCACGCCCATATTTTGGGTGAAAAAGCAGGAACCAACCTGACATATATTTATTACCTGTTAAAAGGGTTGGACCTATCTGGATATATTACCGGGTCTGCACAGCCGAAATTAACACAAGAGAATTTGAGCCGTCTTGAAATCGACATTCCTGACGTACAATGTCAAAAAGACGTTGCTACTTTGTTGTCGGCCATCGACGCAAAAATTGACAACAACAACGCCATTGCCGCCGAGCTGGAAGGCATGGCGAAGGACCTCTACGATTACTGGTTCGTTCAGTTCGACTTCCCCGACGAGAACGGCAAACCCTACAAGAGCAGCGGCGGCAAGATGGTCTGGAATGAGGAGCTGAAAAGAGAAATCCCGGAGGGGTGGGAGGTTTATCAACTTGATGAACTTTTCCGTTTTGTAAAAGGCCGTATTCCTACCGAAGTATTCGATACAAACGACGGGAACAATCTTATTCCATATCTTACAATTGAAGCCGTGAACGCCGTGCCGACATCGTATTGTAAAAAGCAAGGGATGATTACGACGGCAGGAGATACAATCATGGTTATGGACGGCGCTGCCAGCAGTGAAACTTATGTAGGTCATTATGGTGCGTTGGGGTCTACATTTGCAAAATTGGAAAAGGTTAATGGTAGAGTGACAGATAGTTTTGTATATGTAATCATGCAAAAATATCAATCTGTATTCAAGAAAGTCAATACCGGTTCTACCGTTCCTCATGCCAACAAGGATTATATTTCAAAATTCAAAGTTGTATTACCCCAAGATGATTGCCTCAAAAATATGGCAATAAAATTCGATACATGGGTGCAAAAGCAAATTCAAGTCCGGGAAGAAAATGCCGAACTTACCTCTCTCCGTGACTTCCTCCTTCCCATGCTGATGAACGGACAGGTCAAGGTGAAGGGGCGTGATATTTAATGAGAATTGGACGGAATGGCCCCTGCCCTTGTGGAAGTGGCAAAAAGTATAAGAAGTGCTGTCTGAGCAAGGATGTTCCTGACATCTATCAGTGCATTAAGGACACAGTCGCTGAAAACGGATATCCCAGCAAACTTTCTGATACGATTTGCGCCATGCTTCGTTACATGAAGAAGAATAATCTTCTCGGTGGTTGCCATGCTACCGCGTCTGCAATGTATGTTGCTCTGTCTGAGCAGGGATTCAAAACGGAGCTTTGTGTTGGCGAGATAGGCAGCCCGGATATGAGCCCGTTCGACCACTCATGGGTAACAGTAGATGATAAGGTTATCGACTTGGCCTGTTATATGCCGTTACCGAATTCCGCAGGTATTACCAATGCCTCTTACCCGATTGTCCTTTCTACTGATGTCGTTACAAAATCGACCCCAAAGCTGACCTATGGTGTCGAAACGGGGATGGGGTTCGACTTCCAGACTCAACAGCTTTTGCGAATGCCATTTGTAGACTATCTTGACAACTATCCTTTTGAAAAAAACGGGTTATGGACAGTAATTCAGCGAATCTCTCCTGTGCCGATTAACTACCGCACTCTTCGGGAGAAATATTCTAATGTTCAAAGAAAAATTTGCAAATAATATACAAGCCGGTGGGCAACTCCGATTGGGGATGTCCACCGGCTTCTTCTGCGCTTTTCCCAAAACATACATAGCTGTAGCAATGCCCAGCTTTCTGAAAAGCACCAGCACCTAACACTCAAGATGGAGGTGTTTTTTTGGAGAAACTACATTCTTCTGCGAAATCCCACAAAAAACTTTACAGCGACCGCTTTTCCCCGAACATCCCTAAACGAGAAAACCCCACATAAGACTTTAGAGCAACCGCCTTTCTCAAAAACTCTAAAACAAAAAAATCCCACATCAGATTTTAGATAGCCACACAATATTTAGTTGTTGACAAACCTTACTGTTTTTCTGTATAATATCAGTTGCGCGTTTGCGCATTTTTCCAAGTCGACTGCGGCGGACGCAAGTCCGCTGTCGAGTACGCGCCGCCATGCATGCATGTGCGGAGGCGATATTTTGAAGATGGAGGTGTCATGCAATGTTCCGTACCTATCAGCCCAAGAAGCGCCAGCGCTCCAAGGTACACGGCTTCCGTAAGAGAATGGCTACCAGCAATGGCCGCAAGGTTCTCGCCCGTCGCCGCGCCAAGGGCCGTGCCCGCCTGACCCACTGAGGAGAGGCGGAAAGTGCACCCCAAACATGCTTAAATAAGCCAGGGACGGTGGAAGGGAAAACTGCCGTCCCTGTTGGTATTTGCATTTTTGAAAATGCGGGGATCTTTTTCAAAGCCTCCCCTGTGTAAGGGGAGGTGGCACGGCGTAAGCCGTGACGGAGGGGTTGACCGATTGGTTGTGCAGAGCAAGCCAAGATGGATGCTACGGCGGCATAGCCGCCGAGATCGGGACTAAAAATATGCCACCGGCATATTTTCTTAACGTCCCGACAATCCCCCAGTCAGCCTTGCGGCTGACAGCCCCCTTTACACAAGGGGGCCTTTGATTGCATCCCCGCAAAGGAGAAACCATGAAGGCTGCCGTGACCGTAAAAGAAAATTATGTGTTCCGGCGCATTTACCGGAAGGGCAAGTCCAGCGTGCAGCCCTGTATGGTGGTCTACTGCCAGAAGAACAGGCAGGGCCGCACCCGTCTGGGCGTCACCGTCAGCACGAAGCTGGGCAAGGCCGTGGTGCGCAACCGCGTCCGCCGCCAGCTGCGTGAGATGTACCGTCTGCACCTGCCGGAGATGAAGAAGGGCTATGACGTGATCCTGGTGGGCCGCGTCAAGGCCGTCCACACGCCCTATGCCAGAATGGACAGGCAGTATGTTCGTGCCCTGGAGGCGCTGGGCCTGCTGGAGCCTCAGGCATGAAGCGGGCGCTTTTAAAGGCCATCCGGTTTTACCAGACGGCGGTGTCGCCCCTGTTTCCGCCCCGGTGCCGCTTTATCCCCACCTGCTCCCAGTACGCGCTGGAGGCGGTGGAAAAGTACGGCGCATGGAAGGGCGGCTGGCTGGCCCTCCGCCGTTTTCTCCGGTGCCATCCGTTCCACAAGGGCGGGTGGTACGACCCCGTACCATAAGCCGATACGTTTGAGGTGTTTTCCCATCATTTTTTCCCATCCGCGATCACATTTCCAACACAAGTAAACGACCTACGGAGGAAAAACAATGTTTGCACAAATCGGATATTATATCTGTGTGCCTTTCGCGTGGCTGACGAGAATGTTCTACAGCCTGACCGGCTCCTACGGCGTGGCGCTGATCCTGTTCACCCTGGTGGTGAAGCTGGTGATCCTGCCCTTCCAGATGAAGAGCAAGAAGAGCATGCTGCGCATGAACCGGATGCAGGGTAAGATCAAGGATATCCAGACCCGCTTCGCCAACAACAAGGAGCGGCAGCAGCAGGAGATGGCCGACCTGTACGCCAAGGAGGGCGTCAACCCCATGTCCGGCTGCCTGTGGTCCTTCCTGCCTTTCCCCATCCTGATCGCCCTGTACTATATCATCCGTACCCCCCTGCGGTTCTTCATGAACCTGTCCAACGAGGTGATCGCCGAGATCACCACCCTGGCCACCTCTCTGGGCTATACCGCGCCCGCCAGCAACAACGCCTATGAGCAGATCTATCTGACCGACTTCATCCATGACCACTGGGCGGATTTTGCCGGTAAATTCGAGGGTCTGATCGATCTGGACTACAGCTTCCTGGGCGTGGACCTGGCCAGCCAGCCCTCTCAGGTCATGAGCCAGTTCCCCGGCGGCGGCTGGCCGGTGTGGGGCCTGCTGATCATGCCCTTCATCGCCGCTGCCCTGCAGCTGCTGATGAGCATGTTGTCCATGAAGGCCAGCTCCAACACCATGAACAGCCAGAGTAAGATGATGATGTACCTGTTCCCCCTGATGACGGTGTGGATGGGCTTCATGTTCCCTGCCGCCCTGTGCGTGTACTGGATCGCCAACGCCGCTTTCTCATCCATTCAGGAGCTGGTGATCAACAAGTACTTCAGCAAGAAGCTGGAGGAGGAGGAGACCGAGAAGGAGCGGGAGAAGCGGGAAAAGCGCGCCGCCAAGATGCAGGCCGCCCGCGAGAACTACAACAAGCAGCTGGAGCAGGCCAACGTCGCCAAAAAGCCCCAGCAGGGCAGCAAGAAAAAGCAGCCCAAGGAGGAACCCAAGGAAAAGCGCGCCTCCACCACCGAGGCAGGCCGTGTGGGCAACCGTCCCTACGCCCGCGGACGCGCGTACAGCGAGAAGCATTACGACGAATAAGGAGTTTTGTCTATGAGTTATATCGATGTAACAGGCAAGACCGAGGAAGAGGCCATCCAGAACGCCCTTGCCCAGCTGGGCATGGATCGTGACGATGTGTCCGTGGAGATCCTGGAGCGGGCCAAGAGCGGCTTTCTGGGCATGGGCGCCAAGCCCGCCCGTGTCCGCGTGACCTATGGCCCCGACGAGGCTCCCATGGAGGAGGTCGCCGTACCCGTCAAGCCTGCTGTCGTTGAGAAGCCCGAAAAGAAGGAAGAACCCAAACCCAAGCCTCAGCCGAAACCCCAGCAGCCCCGTCAGCCCAAGCCGCGGCAGCCCAGACAGCCCAAGCCCAAGCGCGAGGAGCGTGTGGAAAAGCCCGCTGCCCCCGCCGTGGATCTGCCGGAGTGCACCGACGGCAACGCCGTGCGCATCACCGCGTTCCTGACCGGCCTGCTGGAGCATATGGGCAGCCCCGCCGCCGTGAAGGTGTACGAGGAGAAGGGCCGCTATAAGGTCATTCTGGAGGGCCAGAAGCTGGGCGCGCTGATCGGCCGCCGGGGCGAGACCCTGGACGCCATCCAGCAGCTGACCAACTACGCCGTCAACAGCGGCAATGAGAAGCGCATCCGTGTCCATGTGGACGCCGAGAACTACCGCGCCCGCCGTGAGGCCAGTCTGGAGAGCCTGGCCATGAAGGTAGCCGCCAAGGTGAAGAAGTACCGCCGCAGCGTCACGCTGGAGGCCATGAACGCCTACGAGCGCCATGTGATCCACGCCGCCCTGCAGGACGTGAAGGGTGTCACCACCTATTCCGTGGGTACCGAGCCCAACCGCCGTGTGGTGGTGGCCTACGACCGGGGCGAGAACAACTGACAGAAAAAACCGCCCTGCCCGGGCGGTTTTTTTGTCAGTGAAGAATGAAGAGAGACAAGTGAAAAGGTGAGGTATGCCGCCTGCGGCGGCATGATTTAAAAACGAGCGGCGGCCTGAGGGCAGGCCGCCCTACGCATACACCAGTAGAACGCCGTGGGGCGGGGTGAGGGCACCCCGCCGCACATCCTAAAAAACAAGTTGCCTTTTCCGCCGGTTTGTAGCATACTAGACGGAGGAATATTTTCCGAAAAAGGGAGAAGCAAATGGAACGAGAACTGGAAACCATCCGCCTGTATTATGACGACCCCTATATGAAGGAGTTCGAGGCGGTGGTGCTGAATTGTATCCCCGACGGCAAGCGCTACCGCATCAAGCTGAACTGCACCGCCTTTTATCCGGAGGGCGGCGGCCAGCCCTGCGATCTGGGACGGCTGGGCAGCGAGCCGGTGCTGGACGTGCAGGAGGAAAACGGCATCATCTATCACACCGTGGCCCATTCCCTGATGGTGACGGCCCCGGTGGTGGGCCGCATCGACTGGGCGCGGCGCTTTGACCACATGCAGCAGCACTCCGGCGAGCATATCGTCTCCGGCATGCTGTGCGAGGCGTATCACTGCGACAACGTGGGCTTCCACATGGGGGCCGACGTGGTGACCATCGACTATAACGCCGAGATCCCCTGGGAGGGCGTGCTGGAGATCGAGCGGCGGGCCAACCGCTACATACAGGAGAACCATGTGCCCCGGATCTGGTGGCCGTCGCAGGAGAATCTGGAGGCCCTGTCCTACCGCAGCAAGAGGGCGCTGGAGGGTCCCGTGCGGATCACCCGGTTCCCCGGCGCGGACACATGCGCCTGCTGCGGCACTCATGTGGGCTCCAGCGCCGAGATCGGACTGGTGAAGTTCATCGGCTGGCAGAAGTTCCGGGGCGGCGTACGGCTGGAGCTGCTGTGCGGCCAGCGGGCGGTGGACTATCTGACCATGAACTGGCAGCAGAACAGCGCCATTGGCCGTGAGCTGTCGGTGAAGCCCGACGCCACCCACGCCGCCGTCACGCGGCTGAAGGACGAGCTGGCGGCGGTAAAGCAGAAGTGCGACACGCTGGAGACGGAAAGCTTTGCCGCGCTGGCGCAGCAGTACGCGGGCGCGGGCGACGTGGTGCTGGTGCGTCCCGCCATGGAGCCGGATGCCGTGCGGCGGCTGTGCGACGCGGTGGCCCAGAGCTGCGGCGGACGCTGCGCCGTGTTCGCCGGGGACGAGGGCGCGTACAAGTACGCCGTCATCCATCCCGGCGCGGACATCCGGGAGCTGGTCAAGACCATGAACGCCGCCCTCCACGGACGGGGCGGCGGCCGGGACGGCTTTGCCCAGGGCAGCGCCGCCTGCGCGGAAGCGGACATCCATGACTTTTTTGGAGGATTGAACGAATGACACAACGTGGAAAACGGGTTTATCATGGCCGCCGTCCCGCCCCTATCGTGTGGCTCATCGCCCTTGTGGTGTTGATCGCCGCGGTGGTGCTGGTGCTGGTGGGCCTGGGCAGGAAGGACAAGACCCCGGACACTGATCCTGATCAGATCGTGACGCCCGATACGCCGGACGATACCGACACGCCCGACAACACACCGGACGACACCAACACCAACGATCCCAGTCTGGCCACCAACGAGCCGTACATCGACGCCAACGGCCTGCTGCAATACGACACCAAGGGCCACTATGTGCAGGCTGACAGCTATCAGGGCGGCGGCGAGCCGGACTGGCAGCTGCTGCTGGTGAACGACTGGAACCCCCTGCCCGCCGGGTATGACGACGGCGTGACCTTCACCACCGTCAGCGGCGGCAAGCAGGTGGACAGCCGCATCATCGACGCGGTGAACCGGATGCTGGAGGACGCCAGCGCCTATGATCTGGCGGTGGTCAGCGCCTACCGGCCCGAGAGCGAGCAGAACACCCTCTACTGGCGAAAGGTGCAGCAGTACACCGACAAGGGATACTCCGATCTGGAGGCCCAGAAGGTGGGCGGTACCATCGTCAAGCGTCCCGGCTTCAGCGAGCATAACTGCGGCCTTGCCATGGACGTGGGCGGCAGCGGCGACTATACGCTGGAGCAGACCTTCGCCAACACCCCGGCCTATACCTGGCTGATGGAGCACTGCGCCGACTACGGCTTCATCCTCCGCTTCCCGGAGGGGAAGGAGGACATCACCGGCGTGATCTATGAGCCGTGGCACTACCGCTATGTGGGCATGGAGGCCGCCAGGTACATCATGGACAACGACCTGTGTCTGGAGGAATACCTGGCCCAGGTGAAGAAGTGAGAGAGATGGTAAACGAAAAGACCGCCTTGCGGTGTGTGGTCGTAAAACAGTGAATGGAGCGTATCGGTACCGATACGCTCCATTTCTCATGCTATGTCAGGGTACAGGCCCTTGGCTCTCCCCTTGGGAGAGCTGTCACCGCAGGTGACTGAGAGGGGATCCAAGATAGTGCGGTGCAAATCCGGATAGATGCTACGGCGGGGAGCGATCCGAGCGCTGCCAGCGGCAGAAAAAGCGAGGTGAGCGAGTGGCAGCGGTCAAAATTTTGGCGGCTCAAATGCCACAGCAAAATTTTGGGCACCGCAACAGGGTATAGCCGCCGAGATCGACACTAAAAATATGCCACCGGCATATTTTCTTAACGTGTCGACCCTCTCCGTCCTCGCTGCGCTCGGCCACTTCTCCCAAAGGGAGAGGCAAGGGATGCTCGCACGGTACATCAAGCATATCATACTGCTGTGCCTGTTCACTGTCTCATGCCGCCGCCTATTGCGGCTCTCTTTTTCTTATGCTTTTTGGCAGAAAAATCGTCAGATTTTGCACCAGCATCAATACGCCAGCTTCTCCGCCAGATATGCCTTCAGCTCGCTGATAGGAATGCGCACCTGCTCCATGGAGTCACGCTCACGGACGGTGACGCAGTTGTCACCGGCCTTCTCCGCGTCGCCCACGGTGTCGAAGTCCACGGTGATGCAGTAGGGGGTGCCCACCTCGTCCTCGCGGCGGTAGCGCTTGCCGATGGAGCCGGTCTCGTCGAAGTCGATCATCCACTCCTTGCTGAGCTCCTCATAGATCTTGCGGGCAGGCTCGCTGAGCTTCTTGCTGAGGGGCAGGATAGCGGCCTTGTAGGGCGCCAGCGCGGGATGCAGGTGCAGCACCACGCGGACGTCGTTCTTGGCCTCGTCCACGACCTCCTCGTCATAGGCGTCCACCAGCACGGCCAGCACGCTGCGCTCCACGCCCAGAGACGGCTCGACGACGTAGGGGATATAGCGCTCGTTGGTCTCGGGGTCGAAATAGGTCAGATCCTTGCCGGACACAGTCTGATGCTGGGTCAGGTCATAGTCGGTACGGTCGGCCACGCCCCACAGCTCGCCCCAGCCGAAGGGGAACAGGAACTCAAAGTCCGTGGTGGCCTTGGAGTAGAAGCACAGCTCCTCGGGGTCGTGGTCACGGAGCCGCAGGTTTTCGTCCTTCAGGCCGATGCCCAGCAGCCAGTTGTGGCAGAAGGTGCGCCAGTAGTTGAACCACTCCAGATCGGTGCCGGGCTTGCAGAAGAACTCCAGCTCCATCTGCTCGAACTCGCGGACGCGGAAGATGAAGTTGCCCGGGGTGATCTCGTTGCGGAAGGATTTACCGATCTGGCACACGCCGAAGGGCAGCTTGCGGCGGGTGGTGCGCTGGGTGTTGACGAAGTTGGTGAAGATGCCCTGTGCCGTCTCGGGACGGAGGTACACGGTGTTCTTGGCATCCTCGGTAACGCCCTGGAAGGTCTTGAACATCAGGTTGAACTGGCGGATGTCGGTGAAGTTATGCTTGCCGCAGCTGGGGCAGGGGATGTTCTTCTCCTCCACGAAGTCCTTCATCTCCTGCTGGGAGAAGGCGTCGATGGGCTTGGGCAGCTCGAAGCCGTTCTGCTGGCACCAGTCCTCGATCAGCTTATCGGCGCGGAAGCGCTCCTTGCACTCCTTGCAGTCCATCAGAGGATCGGAGAAGCCTGCCAGATGGCCGCTGGCCACCCAGGTCTGGGGGTTCATGAGGATGGCGGCGTCCTGGCCCACGTTATAGGGGTTCTCCTGGACGAACTTCTTCCACCATGCCTTCTTGATGTTGTTCTTCAGCTCCACGCCGAGGGGGCCGTAGTCCCAGGTGTTGGCCAGGCCGCCGTAGATCTCGGAGCCTGCGAAGATGATGCCGCGGTTTTTGCACAGCGCCACGATCTTATCCATGGTCTTTTCGGTGTTTTTCATGTCGATATCTCCTTTATTCGTTATTATGATTCCTTCTCGGTTACTTATATTTAAATCGGTTTTTGCCGCGGTTTATCCGTGGCAAAAACACCATAGAAGCGACCAACGGGAGCTCTCGCATCGACCAAGGCACCGTAGGTGCTGCGATAAATGCGAGTCTCTACTTGGAAAACAACGTTTTCCAAGTAATATAAAAACGCCCTGATACCGCAATAACGGTATCAGGGCGAACTAAACAAATAGTCCGTGGTTCCACCTGAATTTGGATGATTCCACACTCTTATTGCCGGTAACGGGGCGTCCGGCGGGCATTTCCTCCCGCGGCTCCGGGCAGCCACGCCCTTCATCGCCTGTAGCTTTGCCTAGAATAGCACGTTTTCCGGCGGGTGTCAAGCGGGCGCTTTTATTTTTTCGCGGCGCTGTCGATCAGCAGAAGGGAGCCTGCGGTGCCGTCGGGCTTGATGTCGATGCTGGCGGTGGGCCGCTGCGCCTCCACGAAGGTCACCGTCCAGACGCCGGTCTTTATGTCGTAGCGGCCATAGGTCTCGTCATAAGGGCCGTCATACTGGGTCTTGGCCATGTCGATAGCCGCCTGCTCCGTTATGGCATCGCGGCCGAACTGAGCGGTATTCAGGATGGCCAGCACCTCATCCCGGCAGCTGTCCCAGGTCTCTTTCGTCATCGTTCCGGTGGGCGCGCACACATAGTCGCCGGGAGTGTTCTCGAAATACAGGTTCAGCCACAGGCTGCCGTCGTTTTCCTCCGTATGCTGCCAGACCTTCTGGCCGCCGGACAGGGTCAGTTCCTCGCTGGTGACGCCGGTGCCGCAGATGCCGTAGCCGTTTCGCCAGCAGAGCAGCTCAAAGGACACGGCCTTGTCATCGGTTTTCCGGAAGCGGATGCCCTCGGTGTTCATGGATCTGTCCTGCACCGACTCCCACTGCCATCCATCCGGGATGGTCAGGGCCATGTCCACATAGCCGCTGGTGTATTCGGCAGTCTCGCCGGTGAGGGCGGGCTGCGGATCGGGCGTATCCACATTTCCGGTGGGATCGGAGGGCTGCGGCTTCACGGTGCAGCCGCTGAGGGTAACGGCAGCCGCCAGCGCCAGCGCGCACACCGCTGTCAGAAGAATGAGGGAGACAGAACGTTTCATGGGAAGCACCAACCTTTCTGTCTATTAGACGCTGCCAGTGGGCAAAATGTTCCCAAAGAGATTTATCTTCTTTTTCTCCGGCGGGGCTGGCAGACGCATGCGGCGGCTGCCACAGCCATGGTGTTGAAGATGATGTTGTAAGTTGGTGTTGATGTTGTGGTTGACGTTGGTGTTGGCATTATTTGCATGCAAGTGCTGCAAATGTATCCTCGGCGGATTCCTGAGCGGGGGATCGCTTGTTCCAGCGCTTTTCCGCGGCCTTGCGCTTCTGCTCCACCACCTTGAGATACCGCTGATCATCCCGGTCGATGTTCAGCCGCACGAACTCCCACACATACACCAGCGCCTGACTGGAAAATCGGGGCAGTACGCCGTTCTGGGCATACTCGAAAATGGCCATGATGAGGGCATGGACGTCCTCCACCGTCATTTGCTTCAGCATGGGGTACAGCTCGAAATACAGCATCACGCCGGGCTTTTTGGATCCTTTCATGGAAACAGCCTCCTTTGTTGTGTTTGACCATGGGAGGAATTTCCGGCGCTGTTGCATGAAACAGGGCAACAGGGGAGCGGGGAAGAGATCAAAAGTAAGCAAAACAAAAACAGACGTCCAACGGACGTCTGTTGCATGTGGTTTGTTAACCGATCTTGTTGAGCTTCAGGGTCAGAGCGGACTTCTTGTGAGCCGCGTTGTTCTTGTGCATCAAACCCTTGGCAGCAGCCTTGTCGATGGCCTTGACCGCCACCTTGTAAGTGCCCTCGGCCTCGGTGCGATCGCCGTCAACGGCAGCAGCCTCGAACTTCTTGATAGCAGTCTTCAGTGCGGACTTTTCGGCTTTGTTGCGGGCATTGCGCGCCTCTGCCACCAGAACACGCTTCTTAGCAGACTTGATATTCGGCAAACCAAACACCTCCTCGGTTATGACATTAACGTAGATACAAAGTCCCACGCAGGATGATATTTTAGCATCTTTGCCTAGAAATTGCAAGCTTTTTTTTGATATTTGTCTCTTTTTTTCGCGAAAAAGTTTTGGCGGCGGGAAATTGCGCCGTCACCCACAAGATTTTGTGTTTGGGAAAGGAGCGTGACCACAAACATGCGGATCACACGGACGGATCTGGCGCTGGAATCCATGGAGGAGCTGCGGTCGGGCGGCGGTATTTCCCGTCTGGCAGGCGTCAGCGCCGCGGAGTATACCCGCCACGGCTGCGGCGTGACGGAGGTGCGCGTCACCACCAGGCAGGCGGCGGAGACGCTGGGAAAACCGGAGGGCCGGTATGTGACCATCGACCTGCGGCCCTGCTTCCGGCGGGAGGAGGGCTTCTTCCGCCGCTCGGCGGAGTGTCTGGCGGAGGAGCTGCGGCGGATGCTGCCGGGAGTGGGGGAGGACTTCCCTGTGCTGGCGGCGGGTCTCGGTAACCGGGGTATGACCGCCGACGCGGTGGGGCCGCTGGCGCTGGAGAATCTGCTGGTGACCCGGCACATGGTGCGGTCGCTGCCGGGGCAGTTCCGGGGCTTTACGCCGGTGGCGGCGGTGTCCCCCGGCGTGCTGGCAGCCACCGGCATGGAGACGCTGGAGCTGCTGCGGGGCGCGGTGCAGGCCTCCGGCTGCGCCGCCGTCATCGCCATCGACGCGCTGGCCGCCCGCAGCCGCGACCGGCTGTGCGCCACCATCCAGCTGGGGGACACGGGGCTGATCCCCGGCAGCGGCGTGGGCAACCACCGGAAGGCCATCAACGCCCAAACGCTGGGGGTTCCGGTGATCGCGGTGGGGGTGCCTACGGTGATCGCCGCCAGTCTGCTGGGGGAGGGCATGGAGGACGACGATCCCCTCTTCCTGACGCCCCGGGACATCGACGAAAAGGTGCGGGAGCTGGGGCGGCTGATGGGTTACGGCATCACCATGGCCTTGCAGGAGGGGCTGACCGTGGAGGACATCACAGGGTTGCTGGGGTGAAGTGCCGATGGCAGAGAAAAGTGAAAAGAGAAGAGTGAAGAGTTGCGGTATGCCGCCAGCGGCGGCATGATTTAAATGTGCGGCGGCCTGAGGGCAGGCCGCCCTACGCATACCACCAATAGAACGCCGTAGGGCGAGGTGCCCTCACCCCGCCGTATCAGGACGCCGCCGGTAAAACGACTGTAGGGCGGGGCCAATGTGCCCCGCCGCGTGTTGGCGGCATGAATTGAGTTGTGCCGCAAAGCGGCACACAACAGTTTTTCACTTTTCACTTTTATCTCTTCTCTGGTAATGAAAAAGCTGCCGAAGGGCAGCTTTTTCATTACTTCTTGTTGGGGTTGTAGTAGTCCGTAGGCTCCTCCAGCACGATGGGCAGGCCGTTCTGGTATACCGGCAGGGTCTGGAACTTGAAGCGGCTGACGGCGTGCTTGCGGTCGATGTCCGCCTTGATCTTCTCGTCCACCACGCCGCGGCGGATGTACTCGTTGACGGCGTGATAGGTGAAGCCCAGATTGTCCTCGTCGGTGAGGCCCGTCAGACCGTCGGACGGCGGCTTGATGAGGAACTTCTCCGGCAGGCCCAGGGCACGGCCCAGGGCAATGACCTCCTCGGTGGTGTACATGCCCAGGGGGGAGAAGGCACCGGCGCTGTCGCCGTAAATGGTGCAGTAGCCCACCCAGTCCTCGCTGAGGTTGCTGGTGTTGATGACGATGCCCTGCTCCACCGTCTGAGCCACGGCGTACAGGGTGGCCATGCGGACGCGGCTGGGCAGGTTCACCAGCGTCTGGCGGCTGGGGGTCAGGCCCGCGCGCTCCATCTCCTTCACCACGCCCTGCACGGCGTCGTGGATGTTGATGGTCACATGGGGAATGCCCAGCACGTCCACCAGACTGTTGGAGTAGTCGATATCCGGCTGTACGCCGTCGGGCATCAGCACACCCATGACGTTCTCCTTGCCGTAGGCGGCCACGGCCAGCGCGGCCACGGTGGAGCTGTCCTTACCGCCGGAGATGCCGATGACGGCAGTCTTGCCGTAGCAGGCGGCCATCTGCTGGTGCATCCATTCCAGCAGTCCGGCAAGCTGTAATTGTACGTTGAATTCCATGGAGAGAGCCTCCTTGTTCAAATTTGATTTATTGTAGCACAGGGCCGTGGTGAGCGCAATAGGGAAATGGTGCGCCGGGGTGTGCATAGAGGGCGGAGTGGGGAAAAGGGTACGATAGAACTCCGTAGGGGCCGGCGTCCCCGACGGCCCGCCGTGTTGCGGGAGCGCATTTATAAAGGCTCCCCTGTGTAAGGGGAGCTGTCAGCCGTAAGGCTGACTGAGGAGTTGACCGCCATTGACAACCCCTCCGTCAACGCTTCGCGTTGCCACCTCCCTTTACACAAGGGAGGCTTTGGCCCCTGCGAAAAAGATAAAAGGACGATTTTGACGCAGCAAAAAAAGGAAGCCCGGCGGGCTTCCTTTTTCGGTAATCAGTCTCAGTCGTCCTTTTCGACCTCGCCGACGATGGCGATGTGCAGCTCGTCCAGCTGCTTCTGCTCGACGGTGGAGGGTGCACCCATCATGATATCCTGTGCGTTCTTGTTCATGGGGAACGGGATGATCTCGCGGATGGAGCTCTCGCCCGCCAGCAGCATCACCATGCGGTCCACGCCCGGCGCGATACCGGCGTGGGGAGGCGCACCGTAGCAGAAGGCGTTGTACATGGCGGGGAACTTCTTCTTCACGTCCTCCTCGCCCAGACGCACCAGCTCGAAGGCCTTGATCATGATCTCGGGATCGTGGTTACGGACAGCGCCGGAGCTGAGCTCCACGCCGTTGCACACCAGATCGTACTGGTCGGCGGTGATGGTCAGGGGGTCGATCTCGCCCCGTTCGGCCTTCAGCAGCACGTCCATGCCGCCGGCGGGCATGGAGAACGGGTTGTGGCAGAACTCCAGCTCGCCGCTCTCGTCGCCGATCTCGTACATGGGGAAGTCCACGATCCAGCAGAACTCATAGCGCTCCTTGTCCATGTGGCCCTCGCAGGCGGCGCCGAAGGTCTTGATCAGCACACCCACGGACTTGGTGGCGTACTGGCCCGCGGCCACCAACACCAGCGTGTTGGGCTTCAGCGCCAGCACCTTGGCCAGCTCCTCCTTGATGGGTGCGACGAACTTGGCGATACCGCCGGCCAGCTCGCCGTTCTCGTCCACCTTGAACCAGTAGGCCTTGGAGCCGGACTGCACCTCGCAGTCGGTCAGCAGCTTTTCAATCTGCTTGCGGGTCAGGGTGCAGTCGGAGATGTCCACCATCTTCACGGTCTGGCCCTTCAGCGCCTCGAAGTCGCTGTCAGCGAACAGGGAGGTGACGTTCTTGCAGGTCAGGTCGATGCGCAGGTCGGGCTTATCGGAGCCGTAGGTCTCCATGGAGGTGGTGTAGGGGATGCGGCGGAAGGGTGCGCTGGAGGCCACGTTGTAGGTGCCGAACCTGGCGAAGATAGGAGGCAGCACGTCCTCCAGCACGGCGAACACGTCGTCCTGGGTGGCGAAGGCCATCTCCATATCCAGCTGATAGAACTCGCCGGGGGAGCGGTCGCCGCGGGCGTCCTCGTCACGGAAGCAGGGCGCGATCTGGAAATAGCGGTCAAAGCCGGAGGTCATCAGCAGCTGCTTGAACTGCTGGGGGGCCTGGGGCAGGGCGTAGAACTTGCCGGGGTGCTTGCGGGCGGGCACCAGATAGTCGCGGGCGCCCTCGGGAGAGCTGGCGGTCAGGATGGGGGTGGTGATCTCCAGGAAGCCGTGCTCGGTCATGGCGGCGCGGAGGGCGGCCACCACCTGGCAGCGCAGGATGATATTCTGCTTCACGGCGGGGTTGCGCAGATCCAGGAAACGGTACTTGAGACGGGCGGTCTCGTCGGCCTCGCGGCTGCGGTTGATCTCGAAGGGCAGGGAGTTGTAGCGGCAGTGGCCCAGCACCTCGATCTTGCTGGGGACCACCTCCACGTCGCCGGTGTCCTGCTTGGGGTTCTTGCTGGCGCGCTCCCGCACCACGCCCTCTACGGAGATGGTGGACTCCTTGTTGAGGCCGTTGATGATGTTCATCATCTCCTCGGATTCCACCACCACCTGGGTGGTGCCGTAGAAGTCACGCAGCACCACAAAGGCGAAGTTCTGGCCCACCGTGCGGACGTTTTCCATCCAGCCCACGATCTTCACCTGCTGGCCCACATGCTCCATGCGCAGCTCGTTGCAGGTATGTGTACGCATCTGCATCATACTGTTTTTTCTCCTTTTATGATAATGTTTTGTATAAATATAGAATGATATTACTGGCTGTTGTTGATTCTGGGGCTTTTCGTGGCTACGGCCACGGGAGCGGTCTCCGACGGCCCCTTTCTTTCAGTAGCGAAAGAAAGGGGGAAAGAACGCCAGCAGGAACCAAGGTTCCTGCACCTCCTTGCGCGCTATACTGTGTGCTGATTTGAAAAGACTTACCGCACGTTTGCGTGAGATATTCGTTTTCGTATGGTAAATAGGATCGTCTCAGCACCGGCGCCGCTGCCGCTGATGCCTGCGCCGAACAACGCTGTTGGTTCTACCGTTGAGAACGTCAGCGGCAGCGGCGCAGGAGGGAAGTCGATGCGTCATACGCAGCGAAATCAACCGTGTTCTGTGAACGCGCGGTAAAAATTGTCAAGTAAGAACAGGGTATAGCGTGGGCGGATTCTTAAACCGCAGGTTTAAGCTGTCTTTTTGGTCACTTTTGGGACAGTGGCCAAAAGTGACTCGCGCTCGGAAGCGCGAAACCTCTCACTCCACGATGACCTTGCCCTTGTTGCGCTCGGCCAGATCCTGACGGATCATGACGATGGCGTCGGCCACGGGGAGCTTGGTCTGCGCGCCGGTGGTCATGTTCTTGCAGGACACCATACCGGCGGCGATCTCATCCTCGCCCAGGAACAGAACGTAGGGGACGGACAGCTTGTCGGCGTAGTTCATCTTGGCCTTGAACTTCTTGGGCTCGGTATACAGCTGGGTGCGGATACCGGCACGGCGCAGGGCGGTGGCGGCGTCGATGGCGGGGGACAGCTCCTCCGTCATGGGCAGCACCAGCACATCGCAGGGCGCGGTGGGCAGGTCGCCGTTCAGCATCTTCTGCTCGCCCAGCACATAGAACAGCCGGGTCAGGCCGATGGAGATGCCCACGCCGGGCAGCTGCTTGTCGGTATAGTACTCCGCCAGATTGTCGTAGCGGCCGCCGGAGCAGACGGAACCGATCTCCGGATGATCCAGCAGGGTAGTCTCGTACACCGTGCCGGTGTAGTAGTCAAGACCCCGGGCGATGGTCAGATCAACGGCGAAGTTCTCCTCCGGAACGCCGAAGGAGGAGAGGTACTTCACCACGGTCTTCAGCTGGTCGAGACCCTCGTCAAAGACCTCGTTCCGGCCTGCGTAGCCTTCCAGGGCGGCGATGACCTGTGCGTTATCCCCGGTGATGGCGATGAACTTGAGGATCTCCGCTGCCTGCTCGCCGGTGAGGCCCACGTCCTCCGTGAGAAGGGTGCGCACCTTCTCCGCGCCGATCTTGTCCAGCTTGTCCACGGTGCGCATGATGTCGCCGGACTTTTCGGTGAGACCCTGCATGGCGTAGAAGCCGTTGAGGATGCGGCGGTTGTTGACCCGGATCTGGAACCGCTTCAAGCCCAGCTCGGTAAAGGTCTGGTAGATGATGGCGGGGATCTCCGCCTCGTTGGTGATGTCCAGCTTGCCGTCACCGATCACATCGATGTCGGCCTGATAGAACTCCCGGAAGCGGCCACGCTGGGCACGCTCGCCGCGATAGACCTTGCCGATCTGATAGCGGCGGAAGGGGAAGCTCAGCTCATTGTAGTGCAGCGCCACATACTTGGCCAGCGGCACCGTCAGGTCGAACCGCAGGGACAGGTCGGCGTCGCCCTTGGTGAAGCGGTAGATCTGCTTCTCGGTCTCGCCGCCGCCTTTGGCCAGCAGCACCTCGCTGGCCTCGATCAGCGGGGTATCCAGCGGGGTAAAGCCGTACAGGCTGTACGTTCCGCGGAGGATGTCCATCATCCGCTCCATCTGCTGCTGGGGCGCGGGCAGCAGCTCCATAAACCCGGATAGCGTCCGGGGCTTCATTTTCTCCATGGGGTATCTTCCTCTCATTATTCTTCGCTTTCCGGGGCGGCTGCCGCTTCGACAGGCGCCTCCGGCGTTTTTTCCTTATCGAACACATCCAGCGTGTCAATGAGACCATGGAGGTTGCTCTCGACGCTGATGGCGTTGACCTTGTGGGCGTCTTCGCTCTGGGACAGCTCGTTGACCACCGCCTGCCAGATGCGGTCAGCCTCGTCGCCCTTGCGCTTGCCGATCTGATAGCCCAGCACCGTCAGGCCCGCCGCCACAACGGCGAACAGCAGACCCAGCTTGGGGAACAGGCAGATCAGCACGCTGCCGATGAACAGGCCCGTAAACGCGCCGATGTCCCGGTACTGGGTGCTGACCCGGCGGAACACAAACTTCTTGTCCCGCAGGCGCTTCATGTGAGCCAGCTCCAGAAAGCTGACGACCACACGCAGCACGCACAGGCCGCAGACGGGGATCATGTAGTTATAGAGGTTGTCGTACAACCAGTTCAATGCAGTCTGTATCAATGTTTTCTCTCTCCTTGTATGGTGTGGGGTATTATCCTGTCTGTAGGGGCGACCCTTGCGGTCGCCCGATTTGGAGGCTTTACGCGGTCGTGCGGGCGACCGCAAGGGTCGCCCCTACGAGATCTTTGGAAAACGCCCCGTTCTTACGCCGTGAAGGGCTTGGTCTTGGGGTTGACGATGTCGCGCCAGTCCAGATCGCCCCGGGCCAGGCCCAGCACCAGCATTTCGGCGGTGGCCACGTTGCTGGCGAAGGGGATGTTGTTCTTATCGCACAGCTTGGCGATATACAGAATGTCCTCGTGGGTGGTGCGCTTGTTGGGATCGTCGAAGCACAGCACCATGTCGATCTCGTTATAGGCGATGCGGGCCGCGATCTGCTGGCCGCCGCCGTTCTCGAAGGTCAGGAAGCGGTGTACGGGCAGACCGGTGGCCTCCTGCACCTGCTTGCCGGTATTGGCGGTGGCGCACAGGGTATGCTGGGCCAGAATACCGCAGTAGGCGGTGCAGAACTGAACCATCAGCTCTTTGCGGTTGTCATGTGCGATCAGGGCGATATTCATATGGGTTCACTCCTTATCTTGTATCGTTTACCACCGGGCCCGCAGCAGAGGCGCGCGTTGTCCGGTGATGCGCTTGGCAATGTTTTCATAGGCCCGCTGGCCGTAGTAGTTGATGTCCCGTAACGGGATGCCCCGGTTCAGCGCCAGCGGGATGTCGCCGTCCTCGGGAATGACGCCCAGCAGGGGAAGCCCCGCCGTGTCCATGGCGTCGTCGATGGTGGTGTGCAGGGCCTTGAGCATTTTCTTCTGCACCCGGTTCACCACCAGATGCACCTGCCCGGAGGGGAAGCGCCGCAGCTCCATAACGGTGCGCTGGGCGTCCCGCAGCGCGGCGGGGTCGGTGGTGGTGACCACCACCACGCTGTCGGCCACGGCGGTGGCCAGCTGGAAGCCCTGTCCCAGTCCCGCCGGCGCGTCCATCAGGCAGTAGTCGTATCGTTCCCGGATCTCCTGCGCCAGCGTCTGCATGGCGCTCAGCGAGAAGCGGGCGCCTACCGGGGCCAGCGGCGCGGCCAGCAGTGAGAGCTTTGGGTACTTCCGGTGGGGGACGGCGGCCTCGGTCAGCGTGCAGCGGCCCTCCAGCACGTCGGAGAAATCCATGGCGGCGCTGTCGGACAGGCCCAGCGCCAGGTCAAGGTTCCGCAGGGTGATGTCGCAGTCCAGCGCCAGGGTGGTGTGGCCCATGGCGGCCAGCGCCAGCGACACGCAGGCGGTAAAGGACGTTTTGCCCGTGCCGCCCTTGCCGGACACCACGGCGATGATCTTGCCCATGAGGGTTCTCCTTTCGGATTCGTTTGCGGCCAAATGATCAGCCAAAGCCTCCCCTGTGTAAGGGGAGGTGGCACGGCGTAAGCCGTGACGGAGGGGTTGTTAAGGGCAGATTGAGCGCTTGGGTCAATCCCTCAGTCAGCCTTGCGGCTGACAGCTCCCTTTACACAAGGGAGCCTTATTTTCTACTTCAACGGTGCTTTCTTCATCCTCGCCCAGCTTCTGGGGAACTGGGGCGGGGTGTCCTTCACCTTGCGGATGACCACCACCCGGTGGGTCACCTCCGTGCCGGGAATGGTGTAATCCCGGATGGCCTCGACCTTTCCGCCCAGCTGGCCGATGGCGCCCCGGGCGCTGTCGATCTCGGCGTCGCTGTCCACGGACTTCATGGCCAGGAAGCAGCCGCCCGGCTTCACCAGCGGCAGCGCCAGCTCGCTCAGCAGCGGCAGCGCCGCCACCGCACGGGAGGTGGCCATATCATAGCTCTGCCGGTGCGCCGCGGCGAACTCCTCGGCCCGGGCGTGGACGCAGTCCACGCGGGCAAGGCCCATCTCGTCGCAGGTTTCCCGCAGCCAGTCGATGCGCTTGCCCAGACTGTCCAGCAGCGTCAGGTCGAAGTCCGGCTGCAGCATCCGCAGCACCATGCCGGGGAAGCCCGCGCCGGTGCCTACGTCCACCACCGACTTGCCCCGGAAGTCCGCCAGCGTCAGCAGCGCGGCGCAGTCCAGCAGGTGCAGGGCGGCCACGTCCTTCGGCGCGGTGATGGCCGTCAGGTTCATGACCTGATTCTTCTCCAGCAGCCGGCGGGAGAAATCCAGCAGCTGTGGTACGGCGGAGCAGGGGAGACCCAGCGCCGCCAGACCCTCGCGCAGTGTCTGCTCCATTACTGCTTATCCTTCAGCAGGTCGCGGATCTCCGTCAGCAGCTCCTCGCTGGTGGGTGAGGGCGCTTCCTCTTCGACAGGCTCCTCCGGCTCCTTGCCGATGCTGCGCAGCTTGTTGATGGCCTTTACCACCGCAAACAGCGCCAGCGCAATGATCAGAAAGTCCAAAATCACCGCCAGCAGGTTCCCGATGCCCAGCAGGACGGGGTCGGCGCCGGCCTCCTCCACGGCGGCGCTGTTCAGGACGATGTTCAGCGTCGTCAGGTCGATGCCGCCCACTAAAAGCCCAATGAGTGGCATGATCACATCGTTGACCAGAGAGGTGGTGATCTTGCCGAAGGCGGCGCCGATCACCACGCCAACGGCCATGTCCACCACGTTGCCCTTTATGGCAAACTCCTTAAATTCTGCGAAAAACTTTTTCATATGCGGCGCTCCTTATATACATTGTGTATAGTCATGCGATTACAAATTGTTAATGCTTGGGAAGCAGCCGCGCCTTGCCGCCCATATAGGGCCGCAGCACCTCCGGCACCAGTACGCTGCCGTCGGCTTGCAGGTTGTTCTCCAGGAAGGCGATCAGCATGCGGGGCGGGGCCACCACGGTGTTGTTCAGGGTGTGGCACAGCTGCATTTTGCCGCTTTCGTCCTTATAGCGGATCTTCAGGCGGCGGGCCTGCGCGTCGCCCAGATTGGAGCAGGAGCACACCTCAAAGTACTTCTGCTGGCGGGGCGACCATGCCTCGATGTCGCAGGATTTGCACTTCAGGTCGGCCAGATCGCCGGAGCAGCACTCCAGCTGCCGCACGGGGATATCCAGACTGCGGAACAGCTCCACGCTGTAACGCCACATTTTCTCGTACCACGCCTTGGAGTCCTCGGGCTTGCAGACCACGATCATCTCCTGCTTTTCAAACTGGTGGATGCGGTACACGCCCCGCTCCTCGATGCCGTGAGCGCCCTTCTCCTTGCGGAAGCAGGGAGAGTAGGAGGTCAGGGTCTGGGGCAGCTTGTCCTCCGGCAGGATCTGGTCGATGAACTTGCCGATCATGGAGTGCTCGCTGGTGCCGATCAGGTACAGATCCTCGCCCTCGATCTTATACATCATGGCGTCCATGTCGGTCTGGCTCATAACGCCTTCCACCACGTTGCCGTGGATCATGAAGGGGGGGATGCAGTAGGTGAAGCCCTTGTCGATCATGAAGTCGCGGGCGTAGGCCAGCACCGCCTCATGGAGCCGGGCGATGTCGCCCAGCAGGTAGTAGAAGCCGCTGCCGGACACCCGGCCCGCCGCGTCCAGATCAATGCCGTCGAACCGCTCCATGATATCAGTGTGGTAGGGCACCTCGAAATCGGGGGTTTTCGGCTCGCCGAACCGCTCCACCTCCACGTTGCAGCTGTCGTCGGGGCCGATGGGGACGCTTTCGTCGATGATCTGGGGGATCACCAGCATGATCTTGTTGAGGGCGGCCTCGGCCTGCTCCTTCTGGGCCTCCAGCGTGGCCATGCGGTCGGCGTCGGCCTTGACGGCGGCGTTGTTGGCGTCGATCTGGGCCTGGATGGCGGCTTTCTCCGCCTCGTCGGCGCACTTCTTCAGCTTGCCGAACAGCGGGCCGTTGGCCTTGGACAGCTTATTGCGCTCGGCCTTTAAAGCCTCGCCGTCGGCGATGGCCTGGCGGCGCTGGGCGTCCAGCGCGATGGCCTCGTCCACCAGCGGCAGCTTGGCGTTCTGGAACTTCTTGCGGATGTTTTCTTTGACAATATCGGGATTTTCCCGGACAAATTTGATATCAAGCATGGTTGATCTACCTCTTATGTGATATAGGTTGTCGTTTTTTCTGTCATTCCGAACCAGTGCTCACACTGGTGTGGGAATCCGTACTTCATGTTTTGCAGCGCAACAGGGAATCTATGTTTCACGTGAAACACTCAGTGCTTCATCTGATGCAGGGCCTCCAGCAGGGCGTTGAGATCGTCCATGCCGAAGTACTCCAGCTCGATGCGGCCCTTTTTCTTTCCAGTGACGATCTTGCAGGGGCGGCCCAGACGCTCACCCAGCTCCCGGGCGGCCTCGGCGGCGTAGTCCACGGCGGTGGGGTCCTTGGCGGGCTTGTCCTTCTTCTCCGCCGTCAGCTTCTTCACCAGCAGCTCCGTCTGGCGGACGGAGAGATCGTCCTTAACGATCACAGCGGCGGCCTTCTGCTGCATCTCCGCCGTCAGCGGCACCAGCGCCCGGGCATGACCGCCGGTCAGCTTGCCCTCCTCCACCAGCGCGCGTACCTCCTTGCAGAGGTTCAGCAGCCGCAGCGCGTTGGCCACGGCGCTGCGGGACTTGCCCACCCGCTGGGAGGTCTCCTCCTGGGTCAGGCCGTACTGCTCCATCAGCGTGTGATAGCCCTCGGCCTCCTCCATGGGGTTCAAGTCCTCACGCTGGAGGTTTTCGATCATGGCCAGCTCCATGGCCTTGCGGTCGTCGGCCTCGATGACCACCACCGGCACCTGACTGAGGCCCGCCATCCGGGCGGCCCGCCAGCGGCGCTCACCGGCGATGATCTGGTAATAGCCGGATTGCAGCTTCCGCACCGTCAGCGGCTGGATAATGCCGTGCTGCCGGATGGAGTCCGCCAGATCGGCCAGCGCGTCGGGATCGAACTGCTTCCGGGGCTGGGAGGCGCAGCTCTCCACCTGAGAGATGGGGAGGAAGAGGCTGCTCTTGACCTCCGGCTCGTTGGTAAAATCGTCGCCCAGCAGGGCGTCAAGGCCCTTGCCGAGACCCTTCATTTTTGCCATATATCCCGTACTCCTTTCGTTGGAAATGATACCGCTCAGCGGTTCTTGCGCAGGAACTCCACCGCCAGCGCGGCGTAGGCCTCCGCGCCCCGGCAGGTGCAGTCATAGCCGCAGATGGGCTTGCCGTGGCTGGGCGCTTCGCTGAGACGGATATTGCGGGGAATGACGGTGGCGTAGACCTTGCCGGGGAAGAAGCGCTTGATCTCCTGGGCCACCTGGATGCTCAGGTTGGTGCGGCCGTCAAACATGGTCAGCAGCACGCCCTCGATCTGCAATTCGGGGTTCATGCCCCGGCGCACCAGACGCACCGTGTTCATCAGATCGCTGAGACCCTCCAGCGCGAAATACTCGCCCTGCACCGGCACCAGCAGGGAGTGGGCGGCGCACAGCGCGTTCAGCGTCAGCAGCTCCAGGGAGGGGGGGCAGTCGATGAAGATGAAGTCATACTGATCCGCCACGCGGCTCAGCGCCTTCTTCAGCAGGAACTGCCGGTCGGGCAGATTGATCATCTCCACGCCTGCCCCGGCCAGCGCCTTGCTGCTGGGCAGCACGTCGCCGAACGGGGTAGAAACGATGGCCTTTTCCGTGTCCACGCCGTTGATGATCACGTCATATACACCGTTGGAAACGGTTTTGTCCACGCCCATGCCGCTGGTGGCGTTGGCCTGGGGGTCAAAGTCGCACAGCAGCACCCGCTTGCCCGTCTGGGCCACGGCGGCCGCCAGATTGACGCAGGTGGTGGTCTTGCCCACGCCGCCCTTCTGATTCACGATCGCTACGATTTTTGCCACGTTTTTCATCCTCGCATACTATTTTTATAATAGAAACAGTATACCACAAAAGTGATAGGTTTCAATACTTTTTTCAACGGCGCGTGACAATTTTTGCAGAAAGTGGACGCCAATGTTTCACGTGAAACAGAAGGAGACGAAAAAAGAGAGGGATGTTTCACGTGAAACATCCCTCTCCGCAGGGTCATATCAGCACCACGCCGTCGCAGGGTGGCAGGTCGATGCGCAGCTCACCGTTCCGCACCCAGAACCGCTGCATGGACACGGCGTCGGTGGCGAAGCCGTTCTCCCACGGCAGCGTCACCGTCCGGGTGGTATCGCCGGTGTTCAGCGCCGTATAGGTGCTCTCGCCGTCCAGCGTGCGGCAATAGACCAGCAGTCCGCCGTCGGCGGTCAGATAGGTAATGTCGCCCTCCTGCAGGGAGCGGCGCTCCTTCCGCAGCCTGCCCAGCGTCCGGTACAGGGCCAGCAGCCGCTGATCCTCCCGGCCCCAGGGGAAGCCCCGGCGGTTCATGGGATCCTCGAAGCCCTCCATGCCCGCCTCGTCGCCGTAGTACAGGGTAGGGGAGCCGGGGAAGGTATACAGCAGCATGGCCGCCAGCGTCAGGCGGCGGACAGCCAGCCGCCGGTTTTCGGGGGACAGGTGATAGGCGGCCCGGGCCTCCTTGCTGTCCGGAATGGCATCCGCGCCCAGCAGCGTCAGGATGCGGGGCGTGTCGTGGGTGCCCAGAATGTTCAGGCCGCTGTAAAAAGCGGCAGGGGGGTAGTTCTCCCGCTGCTCCTCCATGGTGTCCCGGAAGGCCGCGGCGCTGCCGCCGCGAAGGAAGTCCAGCGCCGCCGTCCGCAGGGGATAATTCATCAGGCCGTGGGTCTCCCGGCCCAGCAGATACCTGCGGCGGCGGGAGTAGGCGATCTTGTTGCTGCCGTCCTCCCACACCTCGCCCAGCAGAAAGCTGTCGGGCTTCTCCTGCTCCATCACGGCGCGGATCTCCTCAATGAAATCGTCAGGCAGCTCGTCGGCCACGTCCAGCCGCCAGCCGTCCGCACCGCACCGCAGCCAGTGGCGGATGATGCTGTCCTGGCCCCGGATGATGAAGTCCCGGTAGGCGTCGGCGTTCTCGTTGACGGCGGGCAGGGTGTCGATGCCCCACCAGGCGTCGTACTTGTCCGGCCAGTGCTGGAAGCAGAACCAGTCGTACCAAGGGGAGTTCTTGCTCTGGTACGCGCCGGGGGTGTCGAAGAAGCCGTGGCGGTTGAAGTAGCGGCTGTCGTCGCCGGTGTGGTTGAACACGCCGTCCAGTATCACATGGATGCCCCGCTTCTGCGCCTCCTCGCACAGGGTGCGCAGGTCGTCCTCCGTGCCCAGCATGGGGTCGATCGTGCGGTAATCCGCCGTGTCGTACCGGTGGCAGCTGGCGGCGTAGAAGATGGGGTTCAGGTAAATGGTGGTGACGGACAGGCTTTGCAGATAATCCAGCTTCCCGCAGATACCCCGCAGGCTTCCGCCGAAGAAATCGCTGTTCCAGCGGCCGGTCAGGGGGTCAGCCCCCAGTCGGGGCACATCGTCCCAATTGTCGTGTACCGTGCGTTGGCCCAGCAGCCCCTTGGGGTCGGGAATGGCGTCGCGGCAGAACCGGTCTGGAAAAATCTGGTATGTAACACTCTGCCCGAACCACGCCGGGGTGGGACGCTCCTCGTACACCGTCAGCTGCCAGGGCTGGCGGTCGTCCCCGCCGCCCAGGCCGTTGCGGCCCAGAAAGACGCTGCCGCCATCGGTGCGGGTGAAGCGGAAGGTGTACCAAACCAGCTCCGGCGTGTCCGGTGCGGTGAACGTGCCGGTGAAGCCCTCCGGACAGGGGGAGAGGGGCGTTTCGGCGCGGACACCGGCAAATTCGCCGTAGGTCACCAGTGAACAGGCGCAGTACACCGGCCCCGGCGTAACGGTGAAGGACACCGCCGTGCCGCAGCTGACAGCCCCGAAGGGGGATTTGTATTTCGTGTCACGGGAGTTGAAGATGGTCATAGAAATTGTAAAAATGAATGTGTAGGGGCGACCCTTGCGGTCGCCCGGATTGGCGTGGAACCGTAATCAAGCGGGCGGCCGCAAGGGCCGCCCCTACGGAAGGGATAACAACGTGCGGCGGCCTGAGGGCAGGCCGCCCTACGAAAGGGTGTGGTGGAATTGCGTAGGGCGGGGTGCCCTCACCCCGCCGTCAGCAAATGCAAAATCCTACTTCAGCAGCGTGTTCTCACCGATCACGTCGCCGCCGGCCATGTGGTCGGCGTAATAGGCGTTGATGATCTCCACGGCGGTGGAGGCCAGCGCCGCGCCCGCGCCGCCCTTTTCGATGACGATGGCCACGGCGATCTCCGGGTTTTCATAGGGGGCGTAGGCCACGAACACGCCGTTGGCGATCTCGGTGCCCACCTGGGCCGAGCCGGTCTTGGCGCCCGCCGACACCACGCACTTGTCGAAGGCCCCGGCCAGGGAGCCGGTGGTCAGATCGTGCATGCCCTTGGTGATGGCGTTGATGGTGCTTTCGGACATTTCCACCGTATTCAGCGGCGGTTCGTCATAGACGTACAGCAGTCTGCTGTTGTCGTAACTCTTGACGCTTTTCAGCAGATGGGCCTGATAGTGCTCGCCATTGCCCACCAGCGTGGCGATATAGTTGGCCAGCTGCAGGGGAGTGAACAGGTTATAGGACTGGCCGATGGCGGCGGTCAGAGTCTGGCCGTCGGTCCACTCCAGATCGTGGGCCTCGGCGTATTCCGGAGAGGCCAGCGCGCCGGTGCTGTCACCGATCTCGATGCCGGTGGAACTGCCCAGACCGAACTGCTTCGCGTAGTCGTTGATGGTCTGGATGCCGGTCAGGCGGCCCACCTCATAGAAGAAGTAGTTGCAGGACACGGTGATGGCGTCGCTGACGTTGACCCGCCCGTGGGTATAGCCCAGCGGCCACACCCAGCACCAGGGCTGGGGGTATTCGTAGAAGGTATAGACGCCCTTATCCTGAATGGTGGAGGAGGGCGTGATGATGCCGGATTCCAGCGCCGCCACGGCAGTGTTCATCTTGAAGGTGGAGCCGGGCGCGTAGGTGCCGTTGACGGCGCGGTTGAACATGGGCAGCCGCTCATCGGCCAGCAGCTGGTTATAGCTCTGGGCAAAGGTGGCGGGATCGTAGGAGGGATAGGAGGCGATGGCCAGCACCTCGCCGGAGCCCACCTTCACCACGGCGGCGGCGCCGCCCCGCTGGTCGCTGTCCTTGTCGATCATGCTCTCGATGGTGGAGGCCAGCGCGTCCTCTGTGGCGGCTTGCAGATCGAGATCCAGCGTCAGCGCCACGGTACCGCCGGGCTTGGGCTCGGTCTTGAAGAACTCGCCGGTGATCTTGCCCTTGTCGTCGGTGGTGATGATGCGGGTGCCGTTTTCGCCCTGCAGCCAGTCCTCAAAGGCCTTCTCCACGCCGCTCTCGCCCACCAGCGCGTCCATGGAATAGCCCTTGTCCCGGTACTCCGGCCAGTTCTCCGCGTAGATGCGGGAGATGCGGCCCAGAATGTGGGCGGCATAGGTGGTGTTGTATTCCCGCAGGGAGTCCTGCCCCGTGGTGACGCCGGGAAAGTCGCCGTCGGTGATCCGGGAGATCAGCTCCGTGGACACATCCTCGGCAAACACATAGCTGCTGCGGCTGCGCAGTTCATAGCGCACACCGGCGATGAGCCGGGCCTGGGCCTCGGTATAGCTGCTGTCGATGTGGAACAGCGTTCGCAGCTCGCCCAGCAGCTGGCGAGAGGGCAGCGACGGGGACAGCTTGTTGTCCGCCAGATAATTCCAGAAGCTCTCCTCGTTGCGGGAGGCCAGATACAGATACGGCGAGGTCTGCGCGATGGGCAGTGTGTCCACCCAGACGGTGTCCGTCTCCTGACACAGCTGGATCAGCTGCCAGATGGCGTCGTTCAGGGCGTCGTCATCGGCAAAGGCGGTCTTGTCAAAGGTCAGGGTATAGGCCAGGCGGTTGGACACCAGCACCTTGCCGTTGCGGTCGGTAAGGATGCCGCGGCTGGCCTCCACCTGCTGCCAGGTGGCGTTGGAGGCGATGGACTTGGCCCGGTTCTCGCTGCCGTGGAGGATCTGGGCGTCATACAGCGCGATCAGGAACAGCAGCATCATCAATCCCAGCGCAGCCGCCAGCACATATAGGCGGCTGCGGGAGGGATGGGGATTCTTCATCATGAAATGCGTCTCCTTTCAGCGGAGGATCAGGCTCACCGTCCGGCAAACCGCCGGTGAACGTGGGAAAAGGCCAGATGCACCAGCATGGCCGCCGGCAGGGACAGCAGCAGCTCCCGCGCCATCAGTCCCAGCGACGCGCCGAAGGGCGTGCCGTAAGCGTAGGAGGAGGCCGTCGCGTTCAGCAGATCCGTCAGGATCATGGCCGCCGCCGATACCACCAGCGAGCACACCGCGCCCGGCATGATGGCCCGGCGGGCGGCAAGGCCCGCCGCCACCGCCGACAGCAGCAGCGTGATGGCGTAAAAGCAGGGGAACGCGCCGGGAAACAGCAGGTCGCATATCAGCCCCAGCACAAGGCCGTAGATGGGACCTTCCCACCGGCCCTCGAAGGAGGCGGCGACAGCCGCCAGCGCCGGAAGGAGAAAGGGGTGTACGCCCCAGATGCGGATATAGGGCAGCACCAGCTGCTGCACCAGCAGGAACAGCAGCGTCCACAGGCTGTAAAACAGCCATTTTATGGTGATCAGTCGTCGTGTCATGGCGTTACTCCACCACGTCAAATTCCGTGATCAGGAACACCTGGGTCAGGGAGGCGATGGCGGCCTTGGGGGTCACCGCCGCGTACTGGGTCAGGCCGTCGGCGTCGGTGCGCAGCTCCTCCACGGTGCCGATGGTCAGTCCAGCGGGGTAATAGCCGCCCAGACCGGAGGTCACCACCAGGTCGCCGCTGATGAGATCCTCGGCGCTTTCCAGATAGGTCAGGGAGAGCTGGCCCTGGGTCATCAGGCTCAGCTGGCCCTGGGCCACCGCCACCTGCTCGGTGCGGAACACCTTGGCGCCGATGGCGCTGGAGGTGTCCAGCACGGTGGTCACGGTGCACCAGTTCAGGCCCGCGTCCGTCACCACGCCCACCAGATCGCCATACTGGTCGATGGCGCAGTTGCCGATGGCGATCCCGGCGCTGGTGCCCCGGTTCAGGGTCAGGGTGCTGCTCCAGTTGTCCACGGAGCGCTCCGACACCCGGGCCGACACGGTTTTCAGATCCCGCCGCTGACTCTCCAGCTCCAGCAGGTCACGCAGCCGCTGGTTTTCCGACCGGTCCTGCTGGGACTGGCGCAGCTGCCGTTCCAGATCGGCCACCTGGGCGCGGAGATCGTCGTTCTCCTGCTGCAGGGCCTCCACGCTGGCGAAGTGGTCGCCGATGCCGCCGAACCATCCGGCCACGGCGGAGCCCGCCGAGCGGAAGGGGGAGGCGATCACACCGGCGGCGTTCCGCAGGAAGGGCGTGCCGGAGCTGACGGCGGAGATGACACACAGCGCCACCACCACCGTGGCCAGACCGGCCAGCAGCCAGATACCATATTTCGCAAAAAATCGTTTCATAAAAGCAGTTCCTTGTTATTGAATCGGAAGAATCACAGCAGCGTGACGCCGAATTGGGCCAGCATGCGGCTCAGCAGCAGCACCGGCAGGCCCATCACATTGAAGAAGTCGCCGTCGATGCGCTCCACCAGCAACGCGCCCAGACCCTGTACGCCGTAAGCGCCCGCCTTGTCCATGGGCTCGCCGCTGCGGATATAGTTTTTCAGCTCTTCGGTGGAGGCCGTCCGGAACCAGACCTGCGTGGACTGGGCGCGGGTCAGCACCTTCTCACCCTGCCGCACCGTCACGCCGGTGCAGACGGTGTGGTGCCGTCCCTGCAGGGCCGAAAGCATCCGCAGGGCGTCCGCCTCGTCACGGGGCTTGCCCAGCCGTTTGCCGTCCAGAAACACCATGGTGTCGGCGGTGATGACGATGTCGTCCGGCTCCGCCTGTACAGCGGCGGACTTCTGCCGCGAGATATGGCAGACAGTCTCCTCCGGGGTCAGCCCCTCGGGGCAGACCTCCTCCACCTGAGGCACGGACACCACGAAGTCCCGGATGCCCATGCGGCCCAATAATTCCTGCCGCCGGGGAGACCCGGAGGCCAATACGATCCTTGCCATAAGTGTCACCTTCCCGTGGAGCCGAAGCCGCCTGCGCCCCGTTCCGTCTCGTCCAGCTCCTCCACGAATTCCAGCGTGGGCTGCACCACCGGCAGCACCATCAGCTGGGCGATGCGGTCACCGTCATGGATGGTGTAGTCGGTGTCGGACTCGTTGAAAAGGGCCACCCGCAGCTCGCCCCGGTAGTCACTGTCGATGACGCCCACGCCGTTGGCCATGGTGATGCCGTGCTTGGAGGCAAGGCCGCTGCGGGCGCAGATCAGCGCTACATAGTCGGCGCTGGGCAGGGCAATGGCCACGCCGGTGGGCAGCACCTGCCGCGCTCCGGCCTTCAGGGTCACGTCGCCCTCCAGGCAGGCGCACAGATCCATGGCGGCGCTGCCGGGGGTAGCGAAATGGGGCGCGGGAATGGTATCGCCGATCTTGGGCGACAGGGCTTTTATCTTTAAGATCATGGTTTTCTCCTGATTTTTGATTACGGATTGTAGAAAATTGGATGGATAATACGGAACGGAGCGGGGGCTCGAGCTTCGGCGGCCTGAGGGCAGGCCGCCCTACGCATACTACCGATAGAACTCCATAGGGCGCGATGCCCACATCGCGCCGCACAATAGACATAAAACACTCCCTCACTCCACGCCGCGGTAGAACAAGCCTCTTGTAAACTCCTCCGGCGTCCAGTCGCCCTCGTCCTGATAGCGGCGCAGCACCGCGTCGCACTGGGTGGGACTCTCGGTGGTGAACCGCAGCCGGGCCCAGGTCAGGCCGCAGCTCCGCCACTCCGGCTTGTCCGCCAGAAACAGCGTGCGGCTGTTCTCGATCTCGCACCGGCAGCCGTACTGCCCCAGCAGGGGGAACCGCGCCCCGGTGCGGTCGGTGAGGGCGTTCTCCCCGTCGCACAGCCGCTTGTCGCCGCGGCAGTTCCCGGCGTTGCCGGTCATGCAGTTTTCCGTGACCATCAGCGGCAGGCGGCCGTACACGATGCCCTCGCAGGGCAGGTACTTCCGCAGCTCCCGCACCTGCTGGTGCCGCAGCTCGAAGGAGACGGTCACGCTGTCAAGTCCCTGTCCTTGCCAGAAGGCCACAGCACGGGAGTTGAACACGTTCAGGCCGAAGTCGCCCCGCCTTTCCAGCGGCAGGCCCTCCACGATGGCCATGTGGCCCGCGTTGCCGATGCTTACCGCCCACAGGGCCGGAGTATTTTCCAGAATTTTCCGGAAGCCCGCCTCGTCGCCGTCCCGCCATACACGGGGCAGCACGGCGCAGAGCTTCGCCCTGCCGCGATAGTCCTTCAGACCGGGCAGCAGCTCGATGGGCACATAGATCATCTCCGCGCCATGGGCCAGTGTCTCGGTCAGCTGGTCAAGCCGCGCGATGGAGCAGGTCAATCCGGGCGCGGCGGGGGAAAAGGTCTCGCCCTCGGGAAGCGCCGGGGTGGGGAGACTGCGCCGCTGGGGCACAGCCGTCCGGGCCGCCGCCAGCGCCTCCAGCGCGTCCCGACGCAGGCCATTGATGGCCGCCGCGGTCAGCATCAGGCCGTCGCCCACGTCCACCTCCGCCGTCTCGCACCGGAACACGGTGCCGCCGGTTTTTTGCAGCCGCTGCGCCGCGTCCTCCGCCGTCAGCGCCCGATTCCGGGCCGCTTCGGGCACGGGGCCGGTGACGGTAACGGCATGCACGCCGTCGCTGACCGTCAGCGCGGCAGGCTGTCCCGTCCGGATATTGGCCTGCATGGTGATGGGGATCTGCTTATGCTCGCCGTTTTCGTATAATTTCCGGGCCTCGCTGAACAGCTCCTTCGGCTCCGGCGCGTTTTCCGGCCGGGTGCCGAACATGGCGGGGCCCTTCCGATGGCGATAGTACCCGTCGGTGAAGCCGCTGCGGGAAAAGGCCTGCTCCAGCGCCCGGCTTTCCTCCGCCGTGGGGCCGCGCTTCTCGTCAATGAGCCGCCGGTAGATGGCTGTGATCACCGCCACATACTCCGGACGCTTCATGCGGCCCTCCAGCTTCAGGCAGGCCACGCCCATATCGCCCAGCTCCTGTAAATACGCCGACAGGTTGGCGTCCTTCAGGCTCAGGGGGAATTGGTTCTTACACGGGCCGTTGACGCCGTAGGGCAGGCGGCAGGGCTGGGCGCAGGCGCCCCGGTTGCCGCTGCGCTGGCCGATGAGGGCGCTCATGGTACACTGTCCGGAATAGCACATGCACAGCGCTCCGTGAACGAATACCTCGATCTCCGCGCCGCAATTGCGGCACACGTTGGCGATGTCCTCCCGGGAAAGCTCCCGGGCCAGCACCACCCGCTCCATGCCAAGGCGCTCCGCCCAGCGTGCGCCGCCGGAGGTGAACAGGCTCATCTGCGTGCTGGCGTGGATGGGCAGGTCGGGCGTCACCGCCTGGGCCAGTGTCAGCACGCCCCAATCCTGCACCAGCACCGCGTCCACTCCCATCTGAGAGGCCTTCCGCAGCACCTCGGCGGCCTGGGGCAGCTCCCGGTCGGTCAGCAGGGTGTTCAGCGTCAGGAACACCCGCACGCCCCGCAGGTGGCAGTAGGCCACCGCGTCGGCGAATTCCTCGTCGGTAAAATTTTTGGCATTGCGGCGGGCGTTGAAGGCACCGAAGCCCATATACACCGCGTCCGCGCCGGACTGCACCGCCGCCTCAAGGGCGGCGCGGGAGCCGGCAGGGGAGAGCAGCTCCATCATTTGCCGTTGTTGTTGCGCTGCTGGGCCTTGAACAGCTGGCGCTTCAGGTCGCTGACCTCGTTCTTGGCGGCGGTGGCCTCGTCCAGATAGGTTTTCAGCTGGCGGCGCAGGTTCTCGCCGCCCTCCTGCTGCTTGAACAGCTCGTCCGCCAGATTGATGGCGGCCAGCACCGCCGCGTCGCTGCGGCTGAAGTGTGCGCCCTCCATCAGCCCGGTCATTTTCTCGTCCACCAGTGCGCCCACCTTCTGCATATAGGCGGCGCTTTCATCGGCCACAAGGGTGTAATCCTGGCCGCAGATCGTCATCGTCACACGGTTCGCCATGGTAAAGTCCTCCTATGTCTTGTACCATCGAATGACAGGGGCAAACACGCCTGACAGCGTGTCTTTCCGGCGCTTTTTGCCCTTTTCGCCTTGGTGGGCGCCAGCCCACCTGCGTCTCAAAAACCAAAAATCACTCGAAAATACATCGCTGGCAGGTGCTTTGCAGTTTTGCCGGAGCAGAAATGTGTCCAGACAAGAAAAGGCCCGCCGAAAATACTTGCCGTATTGTCAAGGGGCTTGACGCGGTATAGGCGCATTTCTGCCCGTCAAAACCGTGTCTGCCCTTGTCAATCGATGGTACCTATACTGATACAGAATCCATTATACCACAAATTCGATATGGTGGAAGAACTTTCTGTAAATTTCCGAAAATCTCGCCGTGGCGCTTTACGAAGGAAGAGTTTTCGTGTAGAATAGGGGAGAATTTGATGGGTAAAGACCGAAGACTCCCTCTGCGAGGGAGAGAATGAAAGGCTTTTGTTCTCTCCCCCAGTCTCGCTTCGCTCGACAGCCCCCTCCCAGAGGGGGCCGGGGCGATGTGGGCATCGCCCCCTACGAAAAGGCACGATAGAACTCCGTAGGGCGGGGTGCCCTCACCCCGCCGCATCCCACTTTGGCAGAAAAGTCGCCAGACTTTTCGCCAGAATAGAAAGGAGGAGATCACCATGGCAGGCTATATCACACGGGGACAGGAAAAGAGCGTGGTGCTCTCCGCCCCGCAGGTGGACGCGCTGGTGCGCGGCGGCAGCGGCGACGCGGCGCTGCTGTACCTGCTGCTCCAGCGGCTGGAGGGTCCCGTGACGCCGGAGGCGCTGGCGGAAAAACTGGGCTGGAGCCTGCTGCGGTGCGCCGCGGCGGAGACGGCATTGCAGGACATGGGCTTTTTGCAGCGCAGCCAGCAGCCGCCCGCCCCATCGGACGAGCACCGGGCCTACTCCGCCGACGAGCTGGCCGACATGCTGGAGACGGACGAGGGCTTCCGCATGCTGGTGCCCCAGACGGAGGAGAAGCTGGGCAAGCGGCTGAAAACCGCCGACCTGCAGATCCTGGCGGCGCTGTACGACGATATGGGCCTGCCGGTGGATGTGATCTATCTGCTGGTGTGCCACTGTATCGAGCGGGCGCAGCGCCGGTTCGGCCCCGGCCGCCGTCCCACCCTGCGACAGATCGAGAAGGAGGGTGCCTACTGGGCGCGGCTGGGCATCTGCGATCAGGACAGCGCCGCCCGGTATCTCAGCGACTATGCCCGCAAGCTGGAAAAGACCGCTGCCTATATGCAGGCCCTGCGGCTGGGCGGCCGGCCGCCGGTGGACAGCGAGCAGCGGTATATCCTGGACTGGATCGACATGGGCTTCACGCCGGAGACGGTGGCGCTGGCCTATGACAAGACGGTGTTTTATAAGAAGGAGCTGAACTGGCGGTATCTCAACGGCATACTGCGCCGTTGGCACCAGCAGGGCTGGCACACGGCGGCGGAGGTGGAGTCCGGCGAGCGGAAGGCCCCCAAGAAGGACGCCGTCCCCGCCGCCGGCAAGACCGACTGGATGGACGAGTATATGTAACGTGGTGGGCATCGCCCCTACGACCGATCACCGGACGTTATTTGCATACCATGCGGCGGGCCCCGTGTGGCCCGCCGACCAAAATGCCTCGCAGAGTTCGCGGCGCGGACGCCGCGAAAAAATCAAATCATTTTTATGACGACATGTGCGTCAGAAAAATTCTTCTCGGCCGCCAGTGTGTCCGCAGGACGCGCGCAGTCGGCCGCAATCCCTTTGGCAGAAAAATCGAAGATTTTTCGCCAGGATAAAAAGGAGGTACCCATATGGCATATGACGGACGCATCATGCGTCAGGCGCTGGCCCGGTTCGAGGAGGACAAGCAGCGCCGCAGCGCGGAATTCAACCAGCGGCGTGCCCGCCTTTACGACGCCGAGCCGCGCCTGAAGGAGATCGAGCAGCAGCTGCGGGCCACTATGCCCAAGCTGATCGCCTCGGCCCTGCGGCGGGGCGCCGACCCTGTTCCGGCGGTGCGTGTGCTGCGGGACGAGAATCTGGAGCTGCAGAAGGAGCGGGCCACCCTGCTGAAGGGCATGGGCTATCCGGAGGACTATCTGGAGGAGAAGCCCGCCTGCGCCCTGTGCGGCGACACCGGCTATCACGAGGGGCAGGTGTGCCGCTGCCTGCGGGAGTACTATAAAAAGGCCCAGCTGTCCGAGCTGTCCCGGATGCTGGATCTGGGCAACCAGAGCTTCGAGCGCTTTTCCTTCGACTGGTACAGCACCGACCGGGGCGAGCGGAAGCTGTCGCCCCGCGAGAACATGGAGCGCAACTATGACGTGTGCCGGGATTACGCCCGGCAGTTCTCCCTCCGCAGCGACAACCTGCTGCTGATGGGCCAGCCGGGCCTGGGCAAGACGTATCTGTCCGCCTGCATCGCCCGGGTGGTCAGCGAGCGGGGCTTCAGCGTGGTGTACGACACGGCGGAGCACATCTTCTCCCAGATGGAGGAGGAGAAGTTCCGGCCCGACGATTCCGCCGCCGCCCGTGAGGATGTGCAGCGCTATCTGCAATGCGACCTGCTGATCGTGGACGATCTGGGCACGGAGATGGTCACCAGCTTTGTTCAGAGCGCCCTGTACCAGCTGGTGAACGCGCGGCTCATCAGCGGGAAAAAGACGGTGGTCAACACCAATCTGACCCCCTATCAGCTGGGCGAGCGCTATTCGCCCCAGGTGCAGTCCCGGTTCGAGGGCGAGTACCGCATCCTGCCCTTCTTTGGGGAGGATATCCGCAAGCTGCGGCGCAAGCAGATGTAAAAGAGGATAAAAAGAAGGGGAGAGGCAAACGCCTCTCCCCTTTGCGCAAGGTCTAAAGAGCCTGTCATTGCGCGCCAGTCCTCAGACTGGCGCGGCAATCTGTTTCCTTTGGCAGTGAGGTGGGAGTCCGGACGGATTCCCACGTCGCTTCGCTCCTCGGAATGACAGGGATGGGCCTTTTATGCAATGCCCAACCTCAGAACTGCGCCTTGAAGGCGGCGGGCATCTCCACGCCGCTGGGCAGCACGGCCATCACCACATAGTTGCCGTTGACGGTCACCACCGCGCCGTTCTTCCAGCCCTCGGCATTGTCGGGATAGACGGTGTCGTTGGCGGCGCTGTCCACCCGGGCCTGCAGGATGCCGCGCACGGTCTCGGCGTCAGCGGGGCTGGCGGCCTCCGCCATCACCAGCTCGCAGGCGTTGCCCGCCACCGGCGGCAGATACACCACCAGCTGCTTGGTGGCCACGGCGGTCAGGCCGGGATACAGGGACTCGATGGTCTCCTGGTTCTCCTCCGGCAGCAGGATCACGTCCTCGCTGTCGATGGAGGCAATGGCGTCCTCGGCCACCTTCTTCAGATCCACGCTCTGGGCGGGGTCGCTGGGCTGGTCATTATCGTTCTGGGGCGTTTTGTCGCCGCCGCAGGCGGCCAGAGACAGCACCATCACGGCGCACAGCAGCAAACTAAGTAACTTTTTCATCTACGATCATTCCTTTCCTTCGTATGGCACCCTTTTCAGGCGCGACGACAGTATAGCGCATTTCCCATGAAATGCAACCATAAATATGACGAAAAAAACCGGGAAAATGTTCCCATTTCCCGACAAAAAGAAAAATACCCGCTGCCGAGCGGGTACTTTTCCACCATAAAACCACAAAGAGTCAACGTCAGCCGGAACCACTCCCGACTTCGTTGCCAAATATTATAGCAAGGTTTTCTCAGGATGGGAAGCATAAATATGAAATAACAGGCATTAGAATTACTTATCACAATGCGGGCGGCGCATTTGCTGCCGCGTCGGCTTTTTTCAGCTTTCCGACGGAAAGCGCCGCCTTCCGCGCGGGACATGGCGTACAATGGAGAAAAAGGAGTGAGCTGCCATGAGAAACCGCCGAAAGGGTGAGTTTTTGTCCACCCGTGTCCAGTACATATCCCTGTCCCAACTGACCCCCAATCCCCAGCAGCCCCGCCGCAGCTTCGACGAGGCGGCGCTGCGTGAGCTGGCCGACAGCATCCGGGCCTACGGCATATTGCAGCCCCTGACGGTGCGCCGGACAGGGGAGGGCTATCAGCTCATCGCCGGTGAGCGGCGGATGCGGGCCGCCCGCATCGCGGGCCTGCGGGAGGTGCCCTGCCTTGTGGCCCAGGTGGACGAGCAGGATGCCGGGATGCTGGCCCTGATCGAAAATCTCCAGCGCCGTGATCTGGACTGCTTTGAGGAGGCTGCCGCCATCGCCCGGCTCATCAGCCGCTATTCCCTCAGCCAGGAGCAGGCGGCGGAAAAGCTGGGCAAGTCCCAGTCCGCCGTGGCCAATAAGCTGCGGCTGCTGCGGCTGACGGAGCCGGTGCGGGAGGGCCTGCGCCGGGGCGGCCTGACGGAGCGCCATGCCCGCGCGCTGCTGCGTCTGCCGGACGAGGCGGCGCAGCTTGCGGCTCTGGCGGCCATCACCGCCAGAGGGATGAACGTGGCCCAGACGGAGGGCTATGTGGAGCGCCTGCTGGCCGAGAAGCCCGCGCCCCAGCGCAGCGCCACCTATATCATCAAGGATGTGCGGCTGTTCCTCAACAGCATCGACCGCAGTCTGCAAATGATGCGCCAGAGCGGCGTGGACGCGGATCTGGGCCGCCGGGACACCGACAGCGAGATCTTCCTGACCATCCGCATCCCCAAAAGCCGCGCCGCCCGCGCGTAGAAGAAGCGACGTATAGAATATGCGAAAAGAACCGCCCGCAGGCGGTTCTTTTTTGTGCGGCGTTACTTCAAAGCCTCCCTTGTGTAAAGGGAGGTGGCGCGAAGCGCCGGAGGGATTGTCAACGGCGGTCAACCCCTCAGTCTCGCTACGCTCGACAGCTCCTGTTGCGGTACTCAAAATTTCGCAGCGGCATTTAAGCCGCCGAAATTTTGACCGCTGCCACTCGTTCGCCGTGCTTCACCTGCCACTGGCAGCGCACGGCTCTCTCCCCCCTTACACAGGGGAGCCTTTGGATGAGCGCGGTATGGCAGTTTCTTGACAGGTTATAGACCTGTTCCCGGCGTTATATCATTCCGCTTCGTTCTCCGCCAGATAGCGGGCCACGAAGATGCCGCTGGCGCTGGCGTGGGACAGGGAGTGGGTGACGCCGCTGCCGTCGCCGATAACGAACAGGCCCTTGTGAGGCGTCTCCAGATGCTCATCCAGCGCAACCTCCATGTTGTAGAACTTCACCTCCACGCCGTACAGCAGCGTATCGTCGCTGGCGGTGCCGGGCGCGATCTTGTCCAGGGCGTAGATCATCTCGATGATGCCGTCCAGAATTCGCTTGGGCATCACCAGGCTCAGGTCGCCGGGGGTGGCGGCCAGAGTGGGGGTCATGAAGCCCTTTTCGATGCGCTTGGGGGTGGAGCGCTGGCCCCGGATCAAATCGCCGAACCGCTGGACGATCACGCCGCCGCCCAGCATATTGGAGAGCCGGGCGATGGACTCGCCGTAGCCGTTGCTGTCCCGGAAGGGCTCGGTAAAGTGCTTGGACACCAGCAGGGCGAAGTTGGTATTCTCCGTATGCAGGGCCGGATCCTCATAGCTGTGGCCGTTGACGGTGACGATGCCGTTGGTGTTCTCATTGACCACCGCGCCCTTGGGGTTCATGCAGAAGGTGCGCACCTTGTCCTGATATTTCTCGGTCTTATACACGATCTTGCTCTCGTACAGCTCATCGGTGATGGGCGCGAACACCTCGGCGGGCAGCTCCACCCGGACGCCGATGTCCACCCGGTTGGACTTGGTGGGGATGCTGAGATCCCCGCACACGGTCTCCATCCACTTGCTGCCGCTGCGGCCCACGGAGATGATGCACTTGCGGCCCACGAAGGCGCCCTTGTCGGTCTCAGCCTCATACCGGCCGTCGTCGGTGATGGTCAAGGCCTTCACCGGGGTCAGGAAGTGGAACTCCACCTTGTCCTTCAGCTGGGCGTAGAGGTTTTCCAGCACCTTATAGTTGATGTCGGTACCCAGATGGCGGACGGAGGCGTCCAGCAGGTGGAGATTGTTCTGCAAACACAGCCGCTTGAAGCCGCTGTCGGCGGTGGAGTACAGCTTTGTGCCCGCGCCGCCGTTGGCCATGTTGATGTCGTCCACATAGCGCATCAGATCCATGGCCTGCTGCTTGCCGATATATTCGTACAGGGTGCCGCCGAAGGCGTTGGTGAGATTATACTTACCGTCGGAAAACGCGCCCGCGCCGCCGAAGCCGTTCATAATGGCGCAGGTCTTACAGTGGATGCAGGACTTCACCTTCACGCCGTCGATGGGACAGCGGCGCTTCTCCAGCGGGTTGCCCGCCTCCAGCACGGTTACCTTCCACTCCGGCTTGCGCTGCACCAGCTCATAGGCGGAGAAAATGCCGCCGGGGCCCGCGCCGATGATAATGACATCATATTGATTCATGAGAAATGCCTCCTCTCGTCGGTCGCCGCGTCTCAGCGGCAGATATAGCAGTACCAGCCCTCGCTGGTGCAGGATTCCACAATGCTCCACCCGGCGGCCACCAGCGCGGCGGCCACCTCGTCGGCCCGGTCGTCGATGATGCCGGAGGTCAGGAACCAGCCGTCCTCCTTCAGGAAGTGGCGCACCTGCGGGGCCAGAGAAATGATCACGTCCGCCACGATGTTGGCCACCACCACGTCATAGCCGGTGCCGATGGCATCGCGCAGCGCCCCCTCCTTGGTGGCGTCGCCCTGCCGCACCGTCAGCTGCTTTTTGCTGATGCCGTTGAGGGCGGCGTTTTCATAGGCCACGTCGATGCACTTCTCGTCGATGTCGCAGGCGAAGGCGCTGCCCGCGCCCAGCCGCAGCGCGGCGATGGACAGGATGCCGCTGCCGCAGCCCAGATCCAGCACCTTCTCGCCGCCGTGGATGCGGCTCTCCAGCGCCGTCAGGCAAAGGCGGGTGGTGGCATGGCTGCCGGTGCCGAAGGTGAGGCCGGGGTTCAGCGTCAGGGTCACGCGGCCCTTGGGGTCGGCCTTCTCCCACGCGGGGATCACCAGCAGCCGCTCACCGATCTCCATGGGCTTATAGAACTGCTTCCAGTTGTTCTCCCAGTCCTCGTCCTTCACGTTTTCCATGGTCAGCAGCAGCGGCGCGTACTCCGGATGCTTCTGCTTCATGGCGTGCATGGCCATGCGGATGGCGGCGATGGCGCCGTACCCCGCCGGGGAATTCTCCACATAGAAGGTCACCCGGCAGAGGTTCTCCTTCTCCTTCACCAGATCCTCGTCCACATAGTCCCAGTAGGCCTGATTGTGGGCCATAAAATCCTGAAAGTCCCGCTGATCGTCGATGATCACGCCGGTAACGCCATGCTCGGTCAGCATCTCCGTCACCGGGTCGATGCCGGCGGGCGCGGTGTCGATCTTCAATTCCAGCCAGTCCATAGCTCTCCTCACTTTCCCACGCAGAACCGGGAAAAGATGGTGTCCACCAGATCCTCCCGGATGTGTTTTCCGTTCAATTCGCCCAGGGCCTCCAGCGCGCCCTCGGCGTCCGTCAGCACCACGTCCGGCGTCATGCCGATCCGCAGGGACGCACGGGCGTTCTTCACGCAGCTCAGCGCCCGACCCACCGCGTCAGCCTGGCGGGCGTTGGTCAGCAGCTCGCCCTGGGTCTCCGTTCCGGCGGGAAACTGCTCGCCGATGGCCTCGCACAGGGCGGCCATGCCCTCGCCGGTCTTGGCGGAGACGGACAGCACATTGTCGAACCGGTCGGCCAGCGCGCCGATGTCCAGCTGCCGGGGCAGGTCGCATTTATTGACCACCACCAGCAGATGGGGCGCCTTCTCCGCCACGGCCATGGCCGCCTCGTCCTCCGCGTCCAGCGGCGCGGAGCCATCCAGCAGCAGCAGGGCCAGCGCCGCGCGCTCCGCCGCCCTGCGGCTGCGATCCATGCCCAGCTGTTCCACAGCGTCGCCCGTCTCCCGGATGCCCGCCGTGTCCGTCAGCCGCAGCAGCACATGGCCCAGCAGCAGCTTCTCCTCCACCGTGTCGCGGGTGGTGCCCGCCACGTCGGTGACGATGGCCCGGTCATAGCCCACCAGCGCGTTCAGCAGCGAGGATTTGCCCACGTTGGGCTTGCCCAGCAGCACCGTGGGAACGCCCTGCTTCATCAGCTGGCCCCGGGAGAAGGTGGCCAGCAGCTCCGTCAGCTTGTTCTCGCTTTCACGCAGGGCGTCCAGCAGCTGCTCCCGCTGTAAGTCCTCGATATCCTCGTCGGGATAGTCCACGATGGCGTAGAACCGGCTGGTCACGCCCATCAGCGTGTCGTACACCGCCTGGACGCTGCGGCTCAGCACGCCCTCCAGCTGTCCGGCGGCGTTGCGGGCCGTCTCGGCGGTCTCGGCGTCGATGATGTCTGCCACGGCCTCCGCCTGCAAAAGATCCATGCGGCCGTTGAGGAAGGCCCGCTGGGTGAATTCGCCGCCCTTTGCCTGCCGTGCGCCGTGGCTCAGCAGCAGCTTCAAGCCCTCGTTCAGCACCACGGGCGAGCCGTGGCAGTGGATCTCGGCGCAGTCCTCGCCGGTATAGCTGTCGGGGCCGGGGAACAGCACGCACAGCGCGCTGTCCACCACGCGGCCCTCGCCGTCCAGCACCCGGCCCAGCACCATGGTGCGGGCGGCCTGCTGTGACATGGGCCTGCCGTTTCGCGGGAAAAACACCGCGTCCAGCACGGTTTTGGTATCCGGGCCGCTGAGCCGCAGGATGCCGATGGCGCTGGGACTTTGCGCCGTAGCGATGGCGGCAATGGTATCAGACATGGAGACAACCTCCCTTTTGCGCATAGTTTTACAAATAGCAGTATACCACAAGTGCCGGTAAAAGAAAAGCAGATGTTTCAAGTGGGAGGTATAAGCAAAAAAGAACCGCCGGAGGCAGTTCTTTCATTTCTTCTGATTGATCTCGTGCAGCAGGCGGACGACCTCGGAAAAGCCCAGCAGCAGCGTTCCCGCCATGAAGCCCAGCACCCAGTCCCGCAGCAAAAAGGATATAACGCCGTAGCTGAGTGTTTCCTTAATGCCGGTCGCAGCGGCAAAGACGTAGATCACCACAGCGCAGATCTTCAGGAGCCGCGCCACCGGATTTCTCTCCGGCTTCAGCTTGGAGAGATCGCCGGATACCCGTACATCGATCAGTGTTTTCCGGCAATTCTCGCACAGCCTGTTCTGAGGGTCGTTATGCGTGCCGCACTGGGGACAGATCTTATACGCGTCCATCGGTGTTCCTCCCTGTGATAGTGATGCTTTCAGTATAGAGGACGGGCAGGGGACTGTCAACGGGGATATATTCTCTGCACAAACAAGAGCAGGAGCGCCTGAGCGCTCCTGCTCTTTATTTTCGCGGTGTTCCGCGTTGATTACATGATCTTCTCGCCGGCGGCTTCCTTGGCGGCGATCTCCTTCATGGCGTCCTTGTGAGACAGGTTCCAGCGGCCCTTCTCGTCGATCTCCATGAACTTGACCCACATCATGTCGCCCACCTTGCAGGCGTCCTCCACCTTCTCGATGCGCTTGTCGGCCAGCTTGGAGATGTGGACCAGACCGTCCTTACCGGGGGCGATCTCCACGAAAGCACCGAAGGTCATCAAGCGCACGACGCGGCCGTAGTACAGCTTGCCCACCTCGGGCACGAACACGATGTCGTCGATGAACTTCTTGGCCTTGTCGCAGCTCTCCGCGTCGGGGGAGGCGATATGGATAGTGCCGTCGTCGTCGATGTCCACCTTGGCGCCGGACTCGGCCACGATCTTCTGGATCACGCTGCCGCCCTTGCCGATGACCTCGCGGATGCGGTCGGGATCAATGTGCATGGTGATCATCTTGGGGGCGTACTTGCTGACCTCGGGGCGAGGCTCGCTGATGACGGGCAGCATCACCTGATCCAGGATCTGGCAGCGGGCGTCATAGGTGATATCCAGCGCATTGCGGATGATCTCCATGGTCAGGCCGTCGTTCTTCAGATCCATCTGGATGGCGGTGATACCCTTCTTGGTGCCGGCCACCTTGAAGTCCATCTCGCCGTGGAAGTCCTCCACGCCCTGGATGTCGATGAAGGTGGTGAAGCCGCCCTCGTCGTCCTGGATCAGGCCGCAGGAGATACCGGCAACAGGCGCGGAGATGGGCACACCGGCGTCCATCAGGGCCAGCGTAGAGCCGCAGATGGAGCCCTGGGAGGTGGAGCCGTTGGAGCTGACCACCTCAGACACCACGCGGATGGCGTAGGGGAACTCCTCCACGGGAGGGATCACAGGCAGCAGGGCACGCTCGGCCAGCGCGCCATGGCCGATCTCGCGGCGGCCGGGGCTGCGGGCGGGCTTGGCCTCGCCCACGGAGTAGCCGGGGAAGTTGTAGTGGTGCATATAGCGCTTCTCGGTCTCTTCCCAGATGGTGTCCAGCTTCTGGTTGGCGGACAGGGTGTCCAGGGTGCAGACGCTCAGCACCTGGGTCTGGCCGCGGGTGAACAGGCCGGAGCCGTGAACGCGGGGCAGCACGCCCACCTCGGCATCCAGAGGACGGATCTCGTTCTTCTGGCGGCCATCCACACGGTGACCCTCCAGCAGCCATGCCTTGACGATCTTCTTCTGGAACTTATAGGTGATCTCGTCCAGATACTGATCCATGTTGGGATAGTCCTCCAGGAACAGCTCGTGCCACTTCTCGATCAGCTGGTTCCAGCGGGCCTCGCGGACGTTCTTGTCATCGGTATCCATGGCGGCCTTGGCGTCGTCCATGGTGGCGCTTACGATCTTGTCAAACAGCTCCTGATCGAAGTCGGCGTGGGGATAGTCGAACTTGGGCTTGCCGATCTCGGCCACCATCTGGTTGATGAGGGCGATCTGCTTCTGGTTCTCCTCGTGGGCCATCTTGATGGCCTCGAACATGGTGTCGTTGGTGACCTGGTTGGCGCCCGCTTCGATCATGACCACCTTCTTGCCGGTGGAGACCACGGTCACGTCCAGATCGGAGACCTTGCGCTGCTCGCTGTCAGGGTTCAGCACCAGCTTGCCGTCCACCAGACCCACCTTCAAAGCGCCCACAGGGCCGTTCCAGGGAATGTCGGAGATAGCCAGCGCGGCGGAGGTGCCGATCAGCGCGGCGATCTCGGGAGAGCAGTCGTGATCCACGGCCATGACGGTGCACATCACGGACACGTCATTGCGGAAATCGTAGGGGAACAGCGGGCGGATGGGGCGGTCGATGACGCGGGAGGTCAGGATGCCCTTCTCGCCGGGGCGGCCCTCACGGCGGTTGAAGCTGCCGGGGATGCGGCCCACGGAGTACATCTTCTCCTCAAAGTCCACGCTCAGGGGGAAGAAGTCGATACCGTCGCGGGGACGGGCGGAGGCGGTGACGCAGCACAGCACGCGGGTATCGCCGTAGCCCACCATGACGGCGGCGTTGGCCAGCTCGGCCAGCTTGCCCACCTCAAGAGTCAGAGGACGGCCGGCCAGATCCATGGTGTACTTGTGGTACTGGGGGAATTGGCGATGGGTGATAATAGTCGACATGTCGTTTCTCCTTTTTGTAAAAATATGGCCTCGCCATCCATGCCGCCACCACCGTTTAGCACTTGAAAACGCCCCGAAATCCGCCGTTTCGGCACATTTTCAACTGCTAAAGGCCAGTCTTGGCACAGACGGCAAAACGTGAAAGAAGGGTGATGCGCGTGCGCACATCACCCTGTTTCAACAAATTACTTACGCAGACCCAGCTTGGCGATCAGGGCACGATAACGCTCGATGTCCTTCTTGGCCAGATAGTCCAGCAGACGGCGGCGCTTACCGATCATCATCTGCATACCGCGGCGGCTGTGGAAGTCATGGGGATGCACCTTCAGGTGAGCGGTCAGCTGGTTGATACGCTCGGTCAGAATGGCGACCTGCACCTCGGGGGAGCCGGTGTCGGTAGCGTGAGTGCGGTTGTTCTCGATAATAGCGGTCTTCTGGTCTTTCAGCATCATAGTGTGTTTCCACCTTTCTTGAATTTTGCCGTGCCGCTGCGTCGTGGGACAGGTGAATGATCCGCATAACGAAGCCGGACGGCCATAGTCACGCACATTAACGTGCCTAAATAGAATATCACAGAAAATCAAGGTTGTAAAGTATTATTTTGCGGGATCCGGCGAGATTTTCGGAGTAAAATTTCGTAGGGCGGGGTGCTCTCACCCCGCCGCACGATAAACGCACCGATTGCTTAAATCGGTTGTAGGGGCCGACGACTCTGTCGGCCCTGACGATGTTTGTACGGTTTCTTGCGGGCGGACAGAGTCGTCCGCCCCTACAAAAGGACAAAGGCAAAAGCCCTTCTATCCCCGGATCTCGATGGCCCCGGTGGGGCAGCTGTCGGCGGCCTCCTGGGCCGTCAGGCGGCAATCCTCCGGCACGGGATCGGTGATGGCGTGGGCAGGCGCGCCGTCGTCCAGCGAGAATACCTCCGGGCAGATGCTGGGGCACAGGCCGCACTGGATGCAGGCCTTTTGGTTCACGTTTGCGTACATAGCAGCACACTCCTTATTCAATATGGAATGACTGCATTATGTCCGCTTCAATGGGATATTATTCCGGCAGGGGCAGGCCGTGCATCATCACCCGCCCGAAGCAGGTAAGGCTGCGGCCGCTGCCCTGATGAAACACCACGTCCATATCGGCACGCTTCCGGTTCAGGGAGAACAGGTACACCATGCCCAGCGCGTCCCGGTAATACTGCTTACACAGCATGTCGCCGTCCACACAGAAAATGCCCACGTCGCCGTTTTGCAGCGGGTCATGGTTCACATAGACCACCGATCCGTCGTCGATCCACGGCGCCATGGAGTCGCCCTGGATGCGCACCGCCAGCTCCGCGCCCATAGGCACGTCGCCCGTGACGGGGATCAGCTCATAGTCCTCCAGAAACACCGGCGCGGCAAAGCCGGCGGCGGCAGGGGAGGCGTACAGCGGGATGGTGCGGATGTTGTCCGCCGGGGTATCCTGCCGCCATTGCTCCTGCAAGTCCGTCAGGCCGTCCAGCACGGCATGTACCATCTGCCGCCCCGCCAGCGGCAGGGCGCGGTATTTCTCAACCATCCGCTGCTCCTCGCCGGAGCAGGTGAAGGCGTGGCGGAACGCGCCCCGGTACAGATAGTTGGGGTCCACCTGAAGGGCGTCAAACAGCCGCAGCAGCACGTCTTCCTTGGGCGTGCTGACGCCGGTCTCATAGTTGCCGATGGCGCTGCGGCTGACGCCCAGCATCTCCGCCAGCGCGTCCCGGCTCATGCCCAGCTCCTCCCGCCGTCTGCGCAATTGCTCGCCAAAGCTCATGGGGCATCCTCCTTTTACAAGCTTCTTGTTTTCTTGTCCTCTATTTTACAGGCTTAATCGGAATGTGTCAAGAATCAAAACAAGAAACTTGTAAATTTGCGCTTGACAAATCAAGCTTCTTGTGATATCATGACATCGTTGCCAAGAAACTTGTGTGGTAGGGCGAGAGGAGGGGAGAAATTTCAACACATATGCACGGTAAATAATTGTAGGGGCCAGCGTCCCCGACGGCCCGCACGCGGTAGACGCGACAGCCTCCTTGTTTTGTCATTGCGAGCCAGTCAGCAGACTGGCGTGGCAATCCGTTCTTTTGGCTATCATCGAAGGATACGGATTCCCACGACAGTGACATCGGTCACTGTCTCGGAATGACAAGTTTCCGGCCTGCCCGAAGGGCGGATTCAATTGAAAAACCGCCTTGCAAAGCAAGACGGTTTTTCTGGTGGGGGATGGTGGATTCGAACCACCGAAGGCGTTGCCAGCAGATTTACAGTCTGTCCCCTTTGGCCACTCGGGA
>CAKTRJ010000013.1 GCA_934597345.1 uncultured Oscillospiraceae bacterium | reverse complement strand
AGATGACCACGAGGACGAGGTGAGTTATGACTGGCAGCAGACCATGTGAGGTCTGCTATTTTTATTGCCCGAATTGACTTCGGGAGAAAGGAACGCTATGGGTAGAAAGAGAAAAGAATCCAATATTGCAAGCGTCATGTACTCCTATGTGGGTACGGACGATCAGTTTGACGATTTCCTGAAAATGATGATCCACGACTATCTGTCTGTGGATCATCCATATACAAATCAGCCCGCTGATTTTGTTGCTAAAGTAGAAACAGAAGTCGCCTGATTTGTTTTGATAGCTATTGCGAAACTTGTGTGCTATGGTGTGTCGTGCATGATCGGCACACCATAGTGGAAAGGAACGGTTATGAAAGTCTGGCTCTATTATCGGCTGTCCAGAGATGAGGATGAAGAACTGAATTCTCTGAACAACCAACGGAAAATCATATATAACTTTGCTGTCAGCAACGGCCACGAGGTGGTGGGAGAATCCTTCGATGACAATGTCAGCGGTATGCACTTCAACCGTGAGGGAATCGACAAAATCTATGAAGCGGTCGAAGCGGGCAAAATCGAAGCCATCATTGTCAAAGACCTGTCTCGCTTGGGCCGTCACCGGACGCAGACCGCACTCTTTATCGACTACCTCCGAGAACATGATGTGCGGGTCCTGTCCGCAACGGAAAATATCGACACCTTCAATGAGAACGACGATCTTATCATTGGCTTTAAGGGGCTGGTCAACGACTTCTATGCCCGCGACGGCAGCCGTCGTGTGCGGACCGGTTACCGGCAAAAGCAAAAGGAAGGCATCGTGACCATCCCGCCATTCGGCTACTTCAAGGATAAGAACACAAAAAAGGTCGTTGTCGTAGAGGAAGCCGCCGAAACGGTTCGACTGATTTTCTCCGCCTATGTCGGCGGCAGCGGCATGAAGGCCATCGCCCGCACACTGAATGAGCAGAGAAGAAAAACGCCGGCACTTATGCAGGCGGAACTGCTAAATAAGCGCCTGCCCAACACCCAGGATGGCATCCTCAAAAAATACCTGTGGGACGCAACGATGGTGGCGCGAATCTTAAGAGATGAAAGCTACATCGGCACCCTGATCTGCCACAAGAGCGAGCGCAATAAGATCAATAAGACCTTCCGCTTCACAGACCCGGAGGAACAGTTCCGACATGAGAATTATCTGCCAATGATCGTGACCCGTGAGATATGGGAGCAGGCGCAGGCGCTCCTTGCAGAGCGCAAAGAGAAAAATGTCCGTGCGGGCACCAACCGGGGTATTCTCCGGTACGGGGGATTACTCCGCTGCAAGGACTGTGGCCGAACCTTTATCGGAAAACGAATCAAGCTGAAAAGCGGGGAACGGGTCGCCTATGTCTGCGACACCTACCATCGGTATGGCAAGGAACACTGCGCATCTCACATGGTAGACGAGGAAACATTGGACAGATTGATCGGCGCGGAGATCCTACGAACAAAGAAAATGTATGAGGAAAACTGGTCGCGGATGGAATGGCTCATTGAGAGATGGACGCCGAAGGCTTCCACGGCCAGTGCCAAAATAGGTAAACTGCAAGAACACATCCTCTTACTGGAGGAAGAAGTGGAGGTGATCCTGATGGAACGCATCAGGGATAAGGCCAACGCGGAACGCTACGACCGCATGATCGCCAAGCGTGAGGAGCAGATCGCGGAGGCCAAGAAACAAATCGAAGAATTGCAGAATATTTCAGAAATGCTCCGCAGCCGACAGGCCAAGCTGAAGCGGGACATCAGCCTGATCGACGACATCCTGCGAGAGGGTAAAATGTCAGAAGCACATCTGAGAATGCTGGTGGAGAAGATACTCGTTCATGAGGAGGATGGCAGGCTGGATTTGGAGATCCGGCTGAAAGCGCCCTTCCGTGACCATCTGGACATCTTCGAAAATGGAGCGCAGACAGATTGCTTCCCCACCGCAGATTTTGACTATGACAGGCTGGGTGCGGCGATCTACGGCGATTATTATGCGGAGTAGGTGATACCGGATGCGGGTATGGCTCTACGCGCGGCTTTCTAATGATGATGACCGTGAGATGAACTCTCTGCTGAATCAGCGGGAGATCTGCCAGGCGTTTGCCGAGCAGCACGAGTACACCATCGTAGGACAGTCCTTCGATGACAATATAAGCGGCATGAGTTTTGACCGCCGTGGGCTGGACGAGCTCACGGCGGCTGTAGACGCTGATATGATCGACGCTGTCATCGTGAAAGATTTATCCCGGCTTGGCCGCCATAGGACCCAGACCGCATTGTTTATTGACTACCTGCGGGAACACCAGGTGCGTGTGATCTCTGCCACGGAGGGCGTTGATACATTCTGCGACGAAGATGACTTGATCATCGGCGTCCGCGGCCTGATGAATGATTATTATGCGAAGGATATTGGCAAAAAGATCCGGGCGGGATACCGCCAGAAGCAGAAAGATGGCGTTGTGATCACGCCGCCCTTCGGCTACTGGAAAGACAAAAACACGGTGCAGATCAAGGTTGACACAGAAGCAGCGGTCACGGTGCAGATCATCTATTCTCTGTACTTACAGGGGTGCGGGCAGAAAGAGATATCCCGCAGGCTCAACATTATGGGGCGAAAGACCCCGGCGCAACTCCGGGCCGAACGGTGCGGCAGAGAAGTGCGACAAACGCACAAAACCCGTGACGGTCAGTTCCTATGGACATATGCCAGTGTGAAAAACATCTTGGTGGAAGAAGCGTACACCGGCGTGCTGAACAACCACCGCAGAGAATACAACAACGGTAAGGCCAAGCATATAGATAAAACCGACTGGTATCGTCATGAGGGATTCTTCCCCGTAATCATAGGAAAACAGGAATGGGAGCAGGTACAGCGCTTGCTCAAACAACAGGCCCGCCCCGTAAACGGCAATCAAGCCAAGCACCGTTACGCGGGGCTGCTGACCTGCCGGGAATGTGGGAATGCGTTCATTCCTATGATCCGCTGCTGGAACGGCAAGAGTCGTGTGGAATATGTGTGCCGTGGGTATCATCGGAATGGAAAAGCCTATTGCTCCTCCCACCGTATCCGTGAGGAGGTACTGGATGCCGAGGTGCAGGCGTGTGCCGAAACTGTGCGGGAGCAGTGTGCCGAGGAGGTAGAGAAGCTGGCACAGCTGCAAAAAATGTGGGCGTTGAGGAAACCAATCCTCGACGCCCACATTTTGTCGTTACAGGAAAAAGTACGGGAACTGGAGCAGGAGGTAGATGAGATTACAATGGAAAGAATCTTCAATACGTTATAGGGGCGTTAATTGTTAGGGTGTGCAGTACACATTTAATATCTTATTGTCGTTTGCGTACACTTCATTGAAGCAATTTTCGTACAGCATGTCATTAAACGCTTTTACCTTGGAGACATCGTCAATCGGTACAACTTCATTCTCCTTGAATGAGAATATATTGGAAATCATCATACTGACAGCAATCTCAGGTGAAATGGGATAGTAAAACACCGTCAATTGGGCGCTCGAACGCGGGTGTACAACGATGGGGGTGTCTCCAGTGATAAATGGGAGCGCTGTCCTGTTTTCATATACCACCAATTTCGATTTTAAATTCTGGGTGATATTCAGTGCCATCTTCTGTGCGTAATACAGGGTGATCAGTTTCACAAAAAAGTTTGCTTTCAGGTCAGAATAATCAGGAGAGAGTTTTTTAAAATCCTCAAAGGATTTTGAAAGGTTGCCATGAATTTTGGGTGAACGAAAATATTGAATACAAAAAAATAAATTGAACTCATACTTCAAGTCTGGTGTATCTATATCGTCCGCACATTCGACCATTTTTTGAATCAATTCCTGGTCCGATAAGACTTGTTCTTGAAACATAACGCGGTTAATAATCTCATCCTTTAGCGTGTTGATCAATACCTGTGCGGTGCTATCCTGATAAAATGAGGGATTCTTTGATTTTAACAGATCAAGAAAATGATACGAATTGTCAATGTCTTCGGCAGAACACATGATTTCCTTTTCGATAAAATCTTTTTGGGAATTTGCGAGCTCCAGGGTCTCCGTGTTTACGCCAAATTGAATCAACTGATCTTTCTGTATATACGCAAGAAACTGTTCATATACTCTGATATCTTTCTTGGTAAAGCCGCTGATATCGTAAAAATAGTTTTCAAACCCTATTTTCATCAGTCCGCGCTGTTCAATTACCTGCTGTGTGCCCCTTGTTTTTTTCCGATACACGAAGATCTTTCCTGTATCAAGGCTTCCGTTATTCGTCCACGGCGCAAGATACTTTCTCCAGACATAATGTTGCTTTTTGGTTGTAGTTGCCATGCTGACCCGCTCCAATCTACTCATATACGCCCTATTAAAAATAGTCACTCGTACATTTGGGGTCTTCCCACCAGGTGCTGTTAGAAGGTTTTCAGAGCAAACCATCTGTATTCAGTTTGGTTCTGATTTGATTTAGGAAAGGTTGCATTCTTCGATATGCAATTTTGGAAAGAGCCAAATGATAATCTATTTCCTTTTTTAATTCTGCATGCAAATGAATTGCGTTGCGAACCTCGTAAATCCTAATTAATTCAGCACAGAAGGGGGGCATACCTGCAATCTGTTTGATATCCGACAAAATATCCGCAGTAGGGTCATTTTGTTCAGAAATCCCCGTTAAGATACCGAGTTGGAACGCTGCAATACATTTTTCATCAAACCGAACTTTAGTAATATCTCGTTTTTGCGTAGTTTCAAAATAAGGTATAATTGTTTTTCCGTCATGAAAAAGCAGTTTATTAATAGCAGATAATTGACTGGTGGGAATGGAAAATGGCTTGTTGACTTTTTGGGTAAGCAGATTCTGAACAATAGGAGTGTTTTTGTAGTACTGATCAAAAAGGACATAATGAATCGTTGCTTCGAAAATGGATGCATACATTAGCACCTGCATTTTCACTTCGGCAAGTAGCAACTCGTCTTCAGCGGCAAGCCCTTCAAACATTTTGTATATAAATCGCGCATTTTTAAATTCTGAAATCAATCTTGCCTTGAGCGAGCTATCTTTCACAAAATCAAACGCATTTTCATACCAGATGTCATTTGGCAAATCGCGCATGCAATACGCTAAAATGGTGTCTCTAATTTCTTTTTCAAATGGCATACAAATCATCTCCAATAAAAAGCAGGCTCAACAAGAGCCTGCTTAGGTTGGTGCGGGCATGGGGACTCGAACCCCAACGCATCGCTGCACGAGAACCTAAATCTCGCATGTCTACCAATTCCATCATGCCCGCAGATATGAGCGGCAGGGTCACCTGTCGCTATTTTATTCTCCTCTGATTTTTACACGGCGAGGAACCGAGGCGGAGCGTAACGCTTGACCCGCATCTATAAAAACAGGATGAACCTGCTTTTACCAAAGAATGAGCACGGCGAATGATGGAGCGAAAATCCTACACTGAGGTGACATCACCTAAATCTCGCATGTCTACCAATTTCATCATACCCGCCTGTGCTTCCCTTACTATACCATATCCCGCGCCGGGGCACAAGAGAAAGTTGCACCACGTCTGGTATTATTACCCACGCAAAAACTGGACATACGATGATACCCAAAAGGTGGTATAATAAAATATTACTGTACTTAGGAAGAAACGAGGGCTTTTCCCATGAAACGCATTGCCAGTATTCAGGATGTGTCCTGTCTGGGCCGCTGCTCCCAGACGGTGGCGCTGCCGGTGGTCTCCGCCATGGGGGTGGAGTGCGCCATTCTGCCCACCGCCGTGCTGAGCACCCATACCAGCTTTCCGGATTTCATCTGCACCGACCTGACGGACGGCCTGCTGCCGGCGGCCCGCCACTGGAAGGCACAGGGCGTGCATTTCGACGCCCTGTATACCGGCTATCTGGCCTCTGACCGGCAGGTGGCGGTGGTGCTGGAGCTGCTGGAGCTGCTGCGGGAGGAGGATACACTGCTGTTCGTGGATCCCGCCATGGCCGACCACGGGAAGCTGTACGCGGGCTTCGGCCCGGAGTTCCCGGCGCTGATGGCGCAGGTGGTGTCCAGGGCGCAGATCACCGTCCCCAACATCACCGAGGCCAGCCTCATGACCGGCCTGCCCTACCGGGAGACCTATGACGAGGACTATGTCCGGGCGCTTTTGCAGGGCGTGGCGGCGCTGGGCGCGGAAAAGGTGGTGCTGACCGGCGTTTCGCTGGAGCCGGATACCATCGGCTTCATGTCCTATGACAGCGCCACCGGAGCGTACGACCACTACTTCAACCGCCGGGAGCCCCACGCCTATCACGGCACCGGCGACATCTTCTCCGCCACGGCGGTGGGCGGTATCATGCGGGGGCTGAGTTTGAAGGAAGCCTTCCGTCTGGCGGTGGATTTTACCCTCCGCTGCATTGAGGTGACCCGCACCGACCCGCAGGCGGCATGGTACGGCGTGGAGTTCGAGCGGGCACTGCCCATGCTGACAGAGCGCATGAGAGAACGGGAATAACAGAACAAGGCCCCGCGGCATACGCCGCGGGGCCGTTGCTTATGATGCATTTATTCCGGCTTGTCTCCGGTGGGCTTATCCTCCGGGGTCGCCTGTGACTCCAGCTTTTCGCCCTCCTCGGCGGGCTTTTCGTCAAAGTCCGGCATGGGAATGGGCTGGGATACGATATTGATATGCTTGGCGGGCGCCTCGATGGTCTCCGGCACGCTGGGACGGAACAGTTTCTGCTCCGGCTCCCTGGTGGCGCCGTAGTTGTCCACCGTCTCGGGGTCTCGGCCCTCGATGATGGCCATCATCTCCTGGCCGGTGATGGTTTCCTTCTTCAGCAGATAGGCGGCGATCTTGTCCAGCAGCTCACGGTTCTCCATCAGGATCTCCTTGGCCTCCTTGTGGCACTGGCGCAGGATCTTGATGGTCTCGCGGTCGGCGGCGGCATAGGTCTCCTGGGCGCAGGTCATGGAATAGCCGCCGTCCAGATACTGACTCTGGACGCTGCCCAGGGCCATCATGTCGAACTCGTCGCACATGCCGAACCGGGCTACCAGATTCCGGGCCATCTCCGTGGCCCGCTCGATATCGTTGGCAGCGCCGGAGGTCATGGTGTTGCACACCACCTCCTCGCTGGAGCGGCCTGCCAGCAGGGTGCGGATCTCCGCCAGAATATCGTCCCGGGACATGAGGAACTTCTCCTCCTCCGGCAGATGCAGCGTATAGCCCAGCGCGCCCTGGGTATGAGGTACAATGGTGATCTTGGAGACAGGCTGGGCATTCTTCTGCTTGGCCGCCACCAGCGCGTGGCCCACCTCGTGATAGGCGATGATGCGCTTTTCCTCCTCGGTAATGACGGTGCCCTTCTTCTCGCTGCCGGCGATGACCAGCTCGAAGGAGGCCAGCAGGTCGTTCTGATTCACGGCTTTGCGTCCCTTGCGGACGGCCCGCAGGGCGGCCTCGTTCACCAGATTGGCAAGGTCTGCGCCCACGCAGCCTGCGGTGGCCTGGGCGATCTTCTCCAGATCCACGTCCTCCGCCAGATGGATGTTGCGGGTATGGACCTGCAGCGTGGCCAGACGGCCCGCCAGATTGGGGCGGTCCACGGTGATGCGCCGGTCGAAGCGGCCGGGACGCAGCAGCGCCTTGTCCAGCACCTCGGGCCGGTTCGTCGCGCCCAGCACGATCACGCCCTTGCTGGGGTCGAAGCCGTCCAGCTCCGCCAGCAGCTGGTTCAGCGTCTGCTCGCGCTCGTCGTTGCCGCCGAATTTGCTGGCGTCGCGGGATTTGCCGATGGTGTCGATCTCGTCGATGAAGATGATGCAGGGCGCTACCTTGGCGGCCTCCTTGAACAGGTCACGGACACGGCTCGCGCCCACGCCCACAAACATCTCCACGAAGTCGGAGCCGGAGATGGAGAAGAACGGTACGCCCGCCTCGCCGGCCACGGCCTTGGCCAGCAGGGTCTTGCCGGTACCGGGAGAGCCCACCAGCAGCGCGCCCTTGGGCAGCTTTGCGCCGATGGCGGTGTACTTGCCGGGGTTGTGCAGGAAGTCGATGATCTCCGCCAGCGACTCCTTGGCCTCGTCCTGACCGGCCACGTCCTTGAAGGTGACGCCGGTGGATTTCTCCATATAGACCTTGGCGTTGGACTTGCCCACGCTGCCGATGCCGCCGAAACCGCCGCCGCCGGACTTGCTGAGGAAGCGTATCAGCAGCATGAACAGCGCCACCATGATGATGGTGGGTAGGATATAGTTTACCATGAACACCAGCACCGGGTTCATTTCGGCCTCGTAATAGCCGGTATAGGCCACATTATGCTTCTCCAGCAGCGGCAGCAGCTGGTCATTGGAGAGGTATGCCGTATACAGCGTCAGCTTGGAATCCTTGGACTGGGTATAGCTCTTGGGCTGCTCCTTGCTGCCCTCCTTGGCCTCCTCGGTGTAGGTATAGCCGTCCACCGGGGTGATGTAGATGGTCTTGTCCTTGAACTGGATCTCCTTGACCTGATCCTTTTCGACCATCTCCACCATCTGGCTGTACTTCACCTCATGACTGGAGGATTTGTTGGCGGTGTTGCCAGAATAGGCACTGACGTAGTTCATCGCCACCGTCAACACCACGGCCCACGCCACCAGCGTCATGATGCCCCGCATGCGATTATTGTTTTTGTTGTTCTTGTTGTTGCGGTCGTTATTTGCCATAAAGCCCTCCTTGCACAAAGAGCGGAAAGTCCTCTTGAAGTATAAACGTCAGTATATCATAAATTCATATAGGTCACAAGCGGCACATGGTCGGATTTTCTGTAAAATTTCTATGAATCCTCCTTTATCTTGCCGCAGATGTATGGTATAATCAAATTCGTATGTATATCAAACCACGGAAAGGGACTGGTTTCCTAATGAAAGAACAAACTGCTGCCGAGAAGCGCCGCCCTCTGCCTGAGGCGGAGGCCGATGGCATTATCGAGGGCCGCAACGCGGTCATTGAGGCCCTCCGCTCCGGAACGGCCATCGACAAGATCTATCTGGCCAAGGGCGAGACCGACAAGACCCTGGGGCACATCGCCTCAAAGGCTCGTGACGCGGGCATCGTGGTGGTGGAGGCCGACCGCCGCAAGCTGGACAACATGTCCCGCACCCACGCCCATCAGGGCGTGATCGCGCTGGCCGCCGTCCGGGAATATGTAACGGTGGAGAGCATCCTGTGCTCCGCCGCCGACAAGGGCGAAGCGCCGCTGCTGGTGGTCTGCGACGAGATCTCCGACCCCCATAATCTGGGCGCCATCCTTCGTACTGCCGAGTGCGCCGGCGCTCACGGCGTCATTATCCCCAAGCGCCGCAGCGCGGGATTGACCGCCATCGTGGCCAAGACCTCCGCCGGAGCCGTCAGCTATATGCCGGTGGCCCGTGTGGCCAACATCCCGTCCCTGCTGAAGGATCTGAAAAAGCGGGGCGTGTGGGTGTTCGGCACCGCTGCCGACGGCAACACCACCCTCTATAACGCCGACCTGAAGGGCCCGGCGGCCATCGTCATCGGCTCCGAGGGTGACGGCATGACCCGGCTGGTGTCGGAAAACTGTGACTTTCTGGTAAGCATCCCCATGAAGGGGCACATCTCATCCCTGAACGCATCCGCCGCGGCGGCCATTCTGCTGTATGAGGCGGTGCGTCAGCGGAGTTGAGGAAAAGGACATCCATGTGCAGGCAAGACGAGGAACAACTGCATACGCCCTCCGTCCCCGAGGACGAGAGCTTTACCCTTGAGTCCATCCTGGCCGAATATGGCAAGGGTGGGCGCCAGCCTGCCCAAACGGCGGAAACGCCGGAGCCTGCTCCGACGCCGGTGCCCGAACCGGAACCGATCCCCGAACCGGAGCCCATTCCTGAGCCTGAGCCGGAGGAGATCACCACCCGGCTGCCGAAAACGGGGAAGAAGCAGAAAAAGAAGAGACCAAAAAAGAAGCAGGATACGGCGGAATTTCCGGTGATCCCCACGAAGCCGGAGCCCGCCGCGCCGCCTGCTCCGCCCGTCCCACCGGAACCGGAGGAGCTGCCGCCGGATCGGGTATCCCTGAAAAACGTCATGCACGACACGGTGGACGCGGTGCTGGCGGAAAATGACGACGGCATCCTTGAGACGCCGCCCACGCTGAAGGAGCGGCTTCAGGGACTGCTGGAGCGCCGCCGTGTCCGCCGCGGTCTGCCCCAGGATACCGAGCAGCTGTGGGAGGAACCGCAGCAAAGGCGGCGGCCGGAGCCGCCGCCGGAACCGGAGCCTGACAGCGACGAGGCGTTCCGGGCGGAAAAGCGCCGGGTGAAGCATCTGCGCCGGTCGCTGACCGTTCTGACCTTCCCGGTGGCCGCGCTGCTGGCACTGGCGATCCTGGACGGTCTGGGCTATATGCCCGCGGCATGGATGGAAAGCGCCATGCTGCGTGCCCTTGTACCCTGCGGCGTTCTGCTGCTGGCGGCCATGCTGGCGGCGGATGTGTGGAAATATGCCTTCCGGGAAGTGAAAGGCGGCCATGTGACCAGCGCTCTGGGCGCGCTGCTGCTGACGTTTGTGACGGTCTTTGACGGCATCGTGTCCGCCGCGGTCACCCAGGACGGCCATGCACCCTTTGCCGCCACCGCGGCCCTGCTGGTCTGGATGGAGCTATGGGCGCTGTTGCTGCGGGCGGAGACGCGGCGCGAAGCGTTCCAGCTGGTGAACGTGGGCGGCGAGCCGCCCTATGTGGCCTCCTGCGTGGATGTGGGCCTGTGCAAGCAGAAGGGAAGGCTTGCCGGGTTTTATCATATGACCGATAAGCCCGATCCCGCCCGCCGCTGGCAGTGGTATTTGACGCCGCTGCTGCTGAGCGCCGCCACGGTGCTTGCCGCCGTGGTATGCCTGACGGGCCAGTGTATGGAGCGTTTCCTGTGGGTCTGGTCGGCCCATCTGACGGTGGCGCTGCCCCTGTCCCTGCCGCTGACGGCGGCCCTGCCCCTGCAGCGGCTCCAGCACCGGCTGACCCGGGGCGGCAGCGCTCTGGCCGGTTACGCCGGGGCTCCGGCCCTGAGCCGCAGCCGCCAGCTGCTGGTGACGGAGAACGATTTGTTCCCCACCGGCACCGTGGCCTTCAACGGCTATAAGGTCTACGGCGAGGAGCGGATCAAAATGCTCTCCTACGCCGCCGGAATGGCCCAGGAGGCCCACAGTCAGCTTGCGCCCCTGTTCCGCCAGCAGCTGGCGGCGGAGGGCGGCTTCTCTGCCCGTGTGGACGACCTGCGCTTCTGCGAGGAGGGCGGCGTCACCGGTACCATCCGGGGCGAAACGGTGGCCATGGGCAGCGCCTATTTCATGCGGAAGCAGAAGGTGCCCCTGCCCCACGACCTGAAGCTCCAGACCGGCGTCTTTCTGGCCATCGACGGTGTGCTGGGCGCTATCTTCGTCATCAAGTACCAGCCCTCCCGCAATGTGGACTGGGCGCTGCGGGCTTTGCGCCGGGCCGGACTGCGGCCTGCGCTGGCCGTCCGCAGCGGCAACGTGACGCCGGGACTGCTCAAGCGGAAATTCGGCTTTGACTGCAAGCCGGCCTATCCCAATGTCTCTGCCCGGCTGGCCCTGTCCGACGTGATGGAGCAGCGGGGGAAGATCCCCAACGCCGTGATCTACCGGGAGGGGCTGATGCCTCTGGCGGAGGCGGTCATCGGCTCCCGCCGCCTGCGCAGCGTGGTCCGCACCGGCACCTGGCTGTGCTATCTGGGCGCGGTGGTGGGTCTGCTGCTGACGTACTATCTCACCTCCGTGGGCAGCTATGGCACGCTTTCGCCCCTGTATATGCTGGGCTTCCTGGCGCTGTGGCTGCTGCCCACACTGCTGCTGAGCGGCCTGGCCAAGCGGTATTGACAGGCGGTGTGAACAGAACGGAATCCCCAAAAGGGAGCTGGCGTCAGGCCAGCTCCCTTTCACTCTTGTCGACCTGACCAGAAAAAGGAAAAATCCCTTGTGGAAGTTGACGAAAAATCCCGCACATCGCGGGATTTTTCATACAAATATCGAAAATAAAGGTTGTCAGACTTGAAAAACTGAGCTATAATCGTCATGTTGAGCGTATTGCGCGCGGCAGCGCCCGTGCGCTGGATCAAATTGAAGGGAGAACATAACCATTATGACTGCAAACGACATTCGCAATATTGCCCTGCTGGGCCACGGCGGCTCCGGCAAGACCTCTCTGGTGGAGCAGATGCTCTACATGACCAAGGGTATCGACCGTCTGGGCAAGACTGCCGACGGCAACACCACCTGCGACTACGACGCCGAGGAGATCAAGCGCCAGATCTCTATCTCTCTGGCCTTTGCTCCCGTCATGTATAAGGGTAAGAAGATCAACGTCATGGACGCCCCCGGCAACTTCGATTTCGCCGGCGAGGCCGTGTGCGCCATCCGCGCCGCCGAGTGCGCCATCATCGTGGGCAACGCCAAGGACGGTCTGTCTGTTGGTATGGAGCGTACCTGGAAGATGCTGGGCAAGAAGCCCCGCATGATGTTCATCAACCGCGTGGAAGAGGCCAACGCCGACTACGCCTCCTGCGTCGAGGCCGTCAAAGCCAAGTTCGGCACCGCCATCGCCCCCATCGTGGCCACCAAGGCTGACGCCAACAAGGCCGTCACCGTGATCGTGGATCTGCTGCACAACAAGGCTTACGACGCCAAGGGCGAGTGCGCCATCCCCGCCGACATGGCCGACGAGGTGGAGTCCCTGCGCGCCGAGCTGATGGAAGCCGCCGCCGGCGCCGATGAGGAGCTGATGGAGAAGTTCTTCGAGACCATGGAGCTGTCCGCCGAGGATATGGCCAAGGGTCTGAAGATCGGTGTCCGCGAGGGTACCGTTTGCCCCGTGCTGTGCGGCTCCGCCGTCACCGGTATGGGCGTTGACATGCTGATGCAGACCATTCTGGATCTGGTTCCCGTGGCCACCGACATGCCCGCCGAGGCAGCCCAGGACGATGACGGCAACGCCATCGAGGTCGCCTATGATCCCAACGGCACCACCGCCGCCTTCGTGTTCAAGACCATCTCCGACCAGTACGGCAAGTTCTCCATGATCAAGGTCATCCGCGGCAAGGTCACCGGCGATATGTCCCTGTACAACATGACCACCGGCAACACCGAAAAGCTGGGCCGTCTGTACACCATGAAGGGCAAGAAGAGCGAAGAGACCAAGGAGATCTGCTGCGGTGATATCGGCGCCATCGGCAAGATGGACAAGGTCAAGACCGGCGACACCCTGTGCGAGCCCAAGACCTACGTTAAGTTCGCGCCTCTGGCCTTTGCCCCCGCCTGCTACGAGCGCGCCATCTCCCCCAAGACCAAGCAGGAGATTGAGAAGCTGGGCACCGGCCTGAACAAGCTGAATGAAGAGGATCCCACCTTCTCCGTCACCAACAACGCCGAGACTCACCAGACTGTCATTTCCGGCGCAGGTGATATCCAGATCGACGTGCTGTGCGCCAAGCTGAAGTCTCGCTTTGGTGTGGATTCCGAGCTGAGCACCCCCCGTGTCGCTTACCGTGAGAAGATCCGCAGCACCGTCCGCAAGCAGGGCCGCTATAAGAAGCAGACCGGCGGCAGCGGCCAGTTCGGCGATGTCCATATCATCTTCGAGCCCCAGAGCGAGCAGGAGGATATGATCTTTGAAGAGAACGTGTTCGGCGGCTCCGTGCCCAAGAACTTCTTCCCCGCTGTTGAAAAGGGCCTGCGCGAGAGCTGCCTGCACGGCGTGCTGGCCGGTTATCCCGTGGTGTTCCTGAAGGCCACCCTGGTGGATGGTTCCTACCACCCCGTGGACTCCTCTGAAATCGCCTTCAAGCTGGCCGCCAACCTGGCCTTCAAGGCCGCTCTGCCCGAGGCCAAGCCCGTGTTGATGGAGCCCATCGGCGAGCTGAAGGTCACCATTCCCGACAGCTATCTGGGCGACGTTATGGGCGACCTGAACAAGCGCCGCGGCCGCGTTATGGGCATGAACCCCACCGGCGACGGCGAGCAGGTGCTGGAGGCCGAGGTCCCCATGGCCGAGATGATGAGCTACGCCATCGACCTGCGCTCCATGACCCAGTCCCGCGGTACCTTCACCTTCAACTTCGTCCGCTACGAGGATTGCCCCGCCGCGGCGCAGGAGAAGGCCATTGCCGAGGCCAAGGCTTTGGCTGAGGCTGAGTAATTACCCGCTATATAATAAAAAGACCGGTACGGCTGTACCGGTCTTTTTTACATATTTAAGGTCTTGAAAGGGGAGGATAAGAGGCGTTGGAAAAATTTTTAAAAAATTTCAAAAAACCTCTTTACAAATCCAGAATGGTGTGGTACTATACTAATGAAAACAATAATTGTTAGCGATTAGAGAAGGGGGGAGCGCACATGGAAACACGATACAGTCCCAAGCGGGAAGCCATCCTGCAATGCCTACGCTCCACCAAGTGCCACCCCTCGGCCGAATGGGTCTACACCCAGCTGAAGCCTCAGATTCCCGATCTGTCGCTGGCCACGGTGTACCGCAATCTGGCTCGCTTCCGTGGCGAAGGCGCGGTGCAGGTCATCGGCTGCGTGGATGGCGAGGATCGCTACGACGGCAATGTCGCCCCACACGGGCATTTCATCTGCCGCACCTGCGGCGCGGTCATTGACCTGCCGCCCATTCCGGTCAGCGCACCGGATCTGGCCCAGGTGGGCCGGGAGGAGGGTTACAGCGTTACTTTCTATGGTCGCTGCAATGCCTGCCTGGCAAAGACGGAAAACAGTTGACAATAGCCGCTTTCCGGACAAGAGCGGCGTCAAAAATAAGAACAAAACAAATATTTAATTATGACAATGGAGGTAATTCATTATGAAGAAGTGGGTCTGTCCTGTTTGCGGTTACGTTCATGAAGGCGATGTTCCCCCCACTGAGTGCCCGGTGTGCCACGTTTCCGGTGAAAAGTTCACCCTGCAGGCCGAGGAGAAGTCCTGGGCGGCCGAGCATGTGGTGGGCGTCGGCAAGGTGTTCGGCGACAACGTGCCCGAGGAAGTCCGCAAGGAGATCATCGACGGTCTGCGCGCCAACTTCGAGGGCGAGTGCTCCGAGGTAGGTATGTATCTGGCCATGGCCCGTGTGGCCCATCGTGAGGGCTATCCCGAGATCGGCATGTACTGGGAGAAGGCCGGTCTGGAAGAGGCCGAGCACGCCGCCAAGTTCGCCGAGCTGCTGGGCGAGGTCATCACCGACAGCACCAAGAAGAACCTGCAGATGCGCGTGGATGCCGAGAACGGCGCTACCGCCGGCAAGTTCGAGCTGGCCAAGCTGGCCAAGCAGTACAATCTGGACGCCATCCACGACACCGTCCATGAAATGGCCCGCGACGAGGCCCGTCACGGCAAGGCCTTCGAGGGCCTGCTGAACCGCTACTTCGGCAAGTAAGCACCACGGAAGATAGCAAAACGATTGATCATTATAAGAACAGAGGACAGCATCTTGCGATGCTGCCCTCTGTTCTTATGTAAGCGGAGAGCGTGGGTCACTTTTCCCGGCTGCTGTCCCGGCGCGAAAGGGAACTGGGCAGCTCAAGCCGCAGCGCGATCTTTCGCGCGTTGCTGATCCGGTCGACCATGACGCGGGCCGCCTGCCGCCCCAGCTCATTGATGGGAATGTGCACGGTGGTGAGCATCGGGGAAAAATAGCTGGCCACATCAATGTCGTCCACGCTGATCACAGATACGTCGCGGGGGACCTCCTTCCCGTGACCGCGCAGCGCCTTTATGGCGCCCATGGCGGCCTCGTCATTGGCGCAGAATACAGCGGTAAAGGGGTCTCCGGCGCAGAGCAGGGTCTCCATACCGGTATAGCCGCCGTCCATCGTCTGCTCGGCGTCCACGGAGAGCTCCCTGAGGCCCTGCTCCTGCATGGCGTCGCGGTATCCGGCGTACCGCATTTCGCGGCGCTTTTCCCCTACATAGGCGATCTGCCGGTGTCCCAGACGGAAAAACTCACCCATGACGCTGCGCGCCGCCTTATATGCGTCGCTGAAAACAACGTCGTGGTTGACGGATTCAGTGCCGCTGAGGGAAACGTACACCACATTGGGCATCTTTTCCACGGTGGCGCGCAGCTGCTCGTCAAAGAAGCGGCCCATCACGATGATGCCGTCCACTTCGGTGCCTGCCAGGATATTGGAAAAGGTCTCCACATCCATCTCTCCGGCATAGATGGAGTATTTCATCACATAGCCGTTTTTGAAAAGCTCGTACTCAATGGCCGCGGCCAGCTGCGAGAAGAAGGAGTCCACCCGGTGATTTGTCACCCGTGCGTAAACGCAGGCAATGTAGCGCTTTTCCCTCTCGACCTGCCGTTTGCCTCGCAGCTCCCGGGCGGCCTCGTCGGGGGTGTAGCCCGCCTCCCGCACGGCCTGCCATACCTTTTCCTTTACCTTCCGGGAGGCCGCCTTGGTTTCCCGGTCGTTCAGCACCCGGGAAACCGTAGAGGTGGAGACCCCTACCTTTTCCGCAATGTCCTTCAGTCTCATGGCTCGCTCCTTCCGTTTCGCCGCCTTCTGCTGCGTGCCGCTTTCTCTATTTTACAGGCTTCCACCGCCGGAACGCAACCCCTTACCGGGAAAAAGCGCAGGCGTTGTATACGCAGATCCCTGTGATCACCAGCAGCAGGCCGTAAAAGAGCCTGTCCACAATGGCCGTGGAGATCTTTTTGTTGACACAGGAGCCGATGATCCCGCCCAATACGCCTGCCGGAACCGTCAGCAGCAGGAATATCCAGGGGAATTCCGGTATCGTTCCGCTGATAAGGGTGGAGAGGAAGCTGGCGCTTTGGGAGCAGAGAATGATATACAGGGAGTTTGCCGACGCTTTTTTCGTGTCCATGGAGAAGAAGTAGTACAGAACGGCCAGGTTGATGGGGCCGCCGCCGATCCCCAGAAAGGCCGACAGCGCACCCATCAGCAGCCCGATCACGACGCAGGCTGCCAGACCCGTCACATGGTGCGAGGGAATGCGGCGACGGAGATACGCGCTGTATACCAGCGTCAACAGCGTCATAAGGCCCAGCAGGACCGCCTGTGTCGAGCCGACGGTACGGTCGCTGCTCACCGCCTGCTTCAACAGCTGAAACAGTGTGCTTCCGGCGATGCCGCCTAGCACCGCACCGACAGCGAGGGCGCTACTGGTGCGCAGCTCCAGCAGGCGGGACTTCCGGCTGCGCAGTACCGACACCATAGACATGCCCAGCACCGTCAGACCGGACAGAAACTGCAAGGCGGATACCGACATAACGCCCAGTGCGTCCAGCACCGGCTTGATGATGACACCTCCGCCGATGCCGCATATCCCGCCGATCGTGGAAGCCGTGAGACAGACCAGAAATATAAGAATACCCATAAGATCCCCTTCCTGTAAAAACGGGCGCACGCCGCGCATATGCGCGCAGACGCGCCCCATTGCCGCCATGAAAGGGCGGCTTTTCGGTAAAAAGGCAGCAAAAAAGAAAACCCGGCAGCAGCAACGGCTTGCTGCTGCCGGATCAGCGTATACTGTCAGAGACGGTCGTCTGCCTGCTATCAGGCTTACATGTAAATACCGCCGTTGACCTTCATGGAATCACCCGTCACATAGTCGGACAGATCGCTGGCGTAGAACAGCACCGCCTTGGCGATGTCCTCCGCGCAGCCGTAGCGTCCCAGCGGGATATAGGTCTTGGGGTCCACATGGGACCAGGACATGGTCTTTCCCATGGGTGTCAGAATGTTTCCGGGGCAGACGGCGTTGGAGGTGATGTGATATTCTGCACCCGCCAGAGCAAAGCCCATGCTCAGGTTCAGAGCGCCGGCCTTGGCGATGGCATAGGAGGCGTCGGCGCTGCGGCCGCCCCGCTGACCGGCCAGGGAGGACATGTGGACCATTTTTCCGTAGCCCTGTTCCTTCATGATGGCGAACACCGCCTGCGACACGAAGAACATGCTCTTCAGGTCGATGTCCATCATGCGGTCCCAGCTTTCAAAGGTGATCTCCTCGATGGAGCAGGTCCCTGCGATACCGGCCACATTCACCAGAATGTCGATCCGGCCGAAGATATCCCGTGCCTCGGCCACCTTGCTTTTGATGTGGGGGAAATCCGCCACATTGAACGCCAGTGCCGCCGCCTGGCGGCCCTGCGCCGTCAGACTGTCCGCCACGGCCTGGGCTGTACTCAGGTCCAGATCCGCCAGGATCACCTTTGCGCCGTATTCCGACAGGATACGGCCGCAGGCCTCACCGATGCCCCGGCCGCCGCCGGTGATCAGTGCCACCTTGTCCTTCAGCATATCTTGCAGCATGCTCTGTTCCTCCTTATCCCTTATGTACCGATACACCGAAGGCATCCAGCGCCGCCTCGCGGACCATTTCGCACAGCGACGGATGGGCCACGATCATCTTTTTCCACTGCTCTGTCGTCAGCCCGTCGGCCACCGCCGAGGCGGCCATGGCGATCATTTCCGAGGAATTTTCGCCCACGATGGTGATGCCCAGCGTCCGGGTCGTCGCCTTGTCCGCCACAACGAATACCGCGCCGGAGGCACCCTCCGCCAGCGCCATGCCGTTGGCGCCGTAGTCAAAGCTGCCCAGCACCGGTTCATAGCCCGCGGCCTTTGCACCCTCTGTGGTCAGCCCCACAGAGGCAAAGCAGGGGATCGTGTAGGTGCAGACCGGCACCGGCATCGTGCCGTAGGGCTTGTCCTCACCCAGAATATCCGCCAGCGCCGACTCACCCTCGGCATAGGCGGCATGGGCCAGCTGATAGCCGCCCACCACGTCACCGATGGCATAGACACCGGGCAGGTTCGTGCGCTGGTGATCGTCCACCACGATGCACTTCTTCTCATCCAGCCGCAGGCCCAGGGCTTTGGCGTCGATACCGGTAAGATTCGTCTTGCGGCCCGCCGCCATCAGCACCTGCTCGCAGTCGGTGGATTGCTCGCCGCCATCCACCTCGTAAACGGCCCGCAGCAGGCCGCCGTTCTTCTCAATGCGCAGCATTTTTGCGCCGGTCTTTAAAGAAATGCCCTGCTTTTTCAGGTCATTGACCAGAATACGCACCGCTTCCTTCTGCTCGCGGGGCATCAGCTCCGGCATCATCTCCACCACCGTCACCTCGGTGCCGTAAGCGGCAAAAGCGCAGGCCAGCTCCAGACCGATTACGCCGCCGCCCATCACCACCATACTGCGGGGCAGGGAGGGCAGGTTCAGCGCGCCGGTGGAGTCGATGCAGTATTCATGCCCCGGCACCGGGATCATCATGGGCACGCTGCCGGTGGCGATCACCACATGCTTTCCCTGATATTCCGTACCGTTGCAGACCACCACACGGTCCTTTTTCAGCACCGCTTCGCCTTCGATGACCGTCGCGCCCACCTTTTTCAGCAGGAATTTCACGCCGTTCACCAGTTTGCCGGTGACCTCGCTTTTGCCCTTCTGGATCTGCTTGAAGCTAAAGCTCCCGGCGTCACGGAAAATGTCCTTTTTCACCAGCGCCCGGACCTTCTCCATGGCGTTGGCTTTGTCCACCAGATACTTGGTGGGGATACAGCCCACGTTCAGGCAGGTGCCGCCCAGGTGCTCTTTCTCAAACAAGGCGACGCTAAGTCCCTTTTTTGCGGCCGCGATACCCAGCGAATAACCGCCGGGGCCGCCGCCGATCACTAATACATCATACTGTTCCATGCTCCGTCACCTCCGTTAATACAGCATCAGAGCGGGGTCTTCCATCAGCGTTTTCAGCTCCTGCAGGAACTGCGCACCGTAAGCGCCGTCAATGATACGATGGTCGAAAGAGCCTGTCACTGCCATCATGTTGGCGGGGACAAACTTCTCGCCGTCCCACTCCGGCTTTATCTTGATGGAGCCCACCGCCAGAATGCAGCTCTCCGGCGGATTGTCGATGGCGATGAACTGCTCCACATCATACATGCCCAGATTGGAGATGGTGATGCTGCCGCAGCCCATATCCTCGGGCAGCAGCTTGTTGTCCCGCGCCTTTGCGATCTGCGCCTTATAGTCGGCGGCGATCTCCGCCAGTCCCTTGCGGTCGATATCCCGGACCACAGGCACCACCAGCGCACCCTCCAGCGCCACAGCCAGTCCTACGTTCGTATGCCGGTATACGCGGACTTCGCCGTTTTCGCAGCGGGCATTGACCAGCGGGAATTTCCGGGACGCTACGGCGATGGCCTTGGCCATCATATCGTTATAGGACAGCTTGACACCCTTCTTCTCCTTATAGGTATCCCGCAGCGCCATGCAGGCATCCATCTTGATGACGGTGGTGCACTGCCAGCAGGGGATCTCACTGAGGGATTCCTTCATCCGCTTGCCGATGATCTGCCGCATCCGGTTCATGGGCAGTACCTCGTATTCCGCTTCCGCCGCGGAGGATACCGCGGCCGGTACATACTTTTCCACGTCCTGCCGGGTGACGAACTGTCCGTTGGCGGCCGTTACCTGGCGGATGTCGATGCCGCGCTCTCTGGCCAGCAGCTTGGCGTTGGGCATGGCGGGATAGTCCTGACGTCCGGTCTCTATCGGTGCGGCGGGCGTTACGCTCTGTCCCTTGATGATGGGCAGATACTCCTCCTGCTCCCCGATGGGAGCGGCGGGTGCCGGGCTGGCAGCGGGCGCCGCGTCTGCGGTCTCGCCTGCCGGGGCATATGCTTCGCCGGGCTTGCCGACCGCCATCAGAACGCTGCCTGCCGTTACCTGATCGCCTTCGCTCACCAGGATCGCCAGTACGGTGCCGTTGGCATAGCTCTCTACCGGCAGTACGGCTTTATCTGTCTCCGCTTCCAGCAGCACGTCGCCCCGCTTGACCGTGTCGCCTACCTTGACGCAGATCTGATAGACGACCGCCTTGTTGGTGGTCTGACCGGCTGCCGGCATTTTGATCTCCTGAATCATGTTATCGTCTCCCCTCTGTCAGCAGTGTCCCTGTCCGGCCGCGCCGTCCTTCATGCACAGATGCACCGCGCCCAGCTTAAAGGTCTGCGGCAGCGCCAGAATGTTGGGGGAGGGGCCGACATACTTCTTCATCGCGTCGGCCAGCGCCTCCTCGAAGGTGGCCCGGGTCTTGAGCCCCATGGCCCGGGCGATGCCCGGCTCTCTGGCGCCGACGATGTAGATCGCGGAGGTGTTCATCTCCGCAATGTGGGCGCAGGACATCATGGAGAACCCGTGATAGGGATGGAAAGCGCCGGCAAAGCGGTACTTTCGGATGTATTCTTCCTTGGTGGCAAAATACTCGCCCAGACTGGCCATGTCCGGCAGGGTCTGGTGATAATCGTGGCCGAACAGGTCAAAAAGCTCCCGTGCATAGGGCCATCTCTCATCGTGGAAATAGCCGTCGCAGATACTGCTGCAAATAATGACGCAGTTTTCCTTCATCACGCGCTTGTGGCGGATGACCTGCGCGCTGAGCGCCTGCATCATCTGGATGGGGTTGGTGCCCATGCCGTTGCCGTAGTGGAAATCGATAGGCATGCCGAACACCATGACGTCGAACTTTTCCTCCGCAAAGGGGACGTATGTCCGCTTATCCGCTACCTCCCAGGCGATGGGCTGCATCTTTTCGGCGCAGCCGGAATAGATGGCGATCTGCCGGGAATAGGTATCCAGCACCGCGTCGCAGCAGAAGAAGGGGTGCCCCATCTTTTCCTCCATATAGCGGCCGATCTCGTCGAACTTGTTCCGCATCATGGAGTGGGTGGATACCGGGACGAAATCCTTGCGGTGCATGACCTCCGGCACATGGTGGGCGGCGATGCAGCGCCAGTGGGTGATGCCGGTGGCGCAGTGCTTGTAGCCGCCGGAATAGCCGCCGTAGGGATTGCCCTGGGTGTGGCCGATCAGGATCGGCAGGTCGCAGGCAAAGACGCGCTTGTTCATGATGACGTGGTCGCCGTGGGTCGTATAGCCCAGATCCACCAGGTCATCGTAGTTTTCGGAATCGTGGCTGTCGATCTGATGGGTGTGGTAGAACTCGTTGAAAAGTTCTTCACCCAGGATCTTCCGCATTTCCGGCACGCTGGTGCGGGGGTGCAGCCCGTTGGAGAACAGAAGAAGGATGTCCTTCTTCTCCACACCGGCGGCATAAAGCTCATCCAGGATCACGCGGATGGCGATCTTCCGGTGGGCCGTCGGCTGGCAGCCGCCCTTCACGATGTCGGGGATCACGATCACCACCGTGCTGCCGGCGTGTGCCAGCTGGCACAGCGGCGGCATGCCGATGGGGTTCCGGATGGAGTTTCTGGTGGCCTCCACCAGCTGCTCCTCCGGGATGTGGGGCGGATCCGACACCGTCTGGCCGGGCACAAATACCTTTGTGCTGTCCGGCAGCTGTGCCGTCATCACGCCGTTTCCATATTCAAAATCCAATTTCATACTCTGCTTTTCCTCCTGCGGCTTACCACCACTTGATCAGATCGGTGACGCGGTTGCGCAGCGCAATGAACTCCGGCGCGGCAATATCCCGGGGCCAGGGCATCTCGCACATCACGTTTTCCTTTACCTTGGTGGGCTTGTTGGTCAGCACCATGATCCGCTGGCCCAGATAAACGGCTTCCTCGATGTTGTGGGTGATGAAGATGACCGTTGTGCCGGTCTCCTTCCACAGGCGGATCAGCTCATCCTCCAGATGGAAGCGCAGCTCGATGTCCAGCTGGCCGTAAGGCTCGTCCATCAGCAGAAGCTCCGGCTCTGTGGCGAAGGCGCGGGCGATCACCACCCGCTGGAGCATACTGGCCGACAGCTCGCCGGGGTAATAGTCCCGATAGGCCGTCAGGCCCACCAGCGCCAGCATCCGCTTGGTTTTCTCCTTCATGATATCCTTGGGCGTGTGCTTCAGCTTCAGACCGTAGGCCACGTTTTCCTCCACGTTCAGCCACGGCATGGTGGAGTACTCCTGGAAGATGTAGGACACATTGTGCTTCTTCAGGTCCACAGGCTCGCCGTTGATGAGGATGCTGCCGGAGGTGGCCTGATACAGGCCGGTCAGGCTGTTGAGGAACGTGGTCTTGCCGCAGCCGGTGGGGCCGACGATGCACAGGAACTCCCCCTTCATCACGTTGAAGGAGATGTCATCCAGCACCAGCAGCTGGTCGAATTTTTTCGTAAGGTGGTCTACTTTTACCTTTACCTGTTCTTCCATAGGGCACCTCATTCCATATTCTTGTCCAGCAGATCGGTGATCTCGCTGCGCAGCCGCAGGAACTCAGGATCCACATAGTTTCTCGGCCGGGGCAGGTCGATCACATACTCCGCCTTGATGTGGGTGGGGCAGTTGCTCAGGACGATGATGCGGTCGGCCAGATAGACGGCCTCCTCAATGTTGTTGGTCACGAACAGCACCGTGCGCTTTTCCTTTTCCCAGATGCGCAGGATCTCCTCCTGCATCAGATAGCGGGTCTGGGCGTCCAGGTGTCCGAAGGGCTCGTCCAGGAACAGCACCTTCGGCTCGTTGCAGTAGGCGCGGGCGATGCCCACACGCTGGCGCATGCCGCCGGAGAGCTGGTTGGGGAAGGACTTTTCAAAGCCCTCCAGACCCACCAGCTTGATATACTTGTTGGCCCGCTTCAGCCATTCTTCCTTCTTCATGCCCTGTACACGGGGGCCGAAGGACACGTTGCCCATGACCGTCAGCCAGGGGAACAGCGCCGTGGTCTGATAGACGAAGCCGCGCTCCGGATCGGGACCGGTGACCTTTTTACCATTGATCAGCGTTTCGCCGGTGGAGGGCGGCTCCAGCCCGGACAGCAGGTTCAGCAGCGTTGTTTTGCCGCACTGGCCGGGGCCGAACAGCACGACGAATTCGTTTTCGGAGACCTTCAGGTCAAAATGATCCACCACCCGCGTGGTGCCCCGCTCGTTGGTAAACTCCTTGGAGATACCTGTGCATTCGATGATATGATTCAGATCCCGGACCTGTTCCATCTCAGGAGCCTCCCTTCCAGCGTTCTCATAAGGATAGACAGAAGCAGGCCGATGATGCCGATGATCACGATGCCGGCAAAGATCTGCTTCATATTGTTGACGGACATACCGGTGACGATGACCCAGCCCAGACCCTCGCTGGCGCGGATCATTTCCGCGGCCACCACGGCGGCCCAGCTGTTGGACAGGGCGATCTGCATACCGGCGAAAATATAGGGGACGGAGGCGGGCAGCACGATCTTGGTAAAGATCTGGTTGTCCTTGGCGCCCAGCATCTTGGCGCAGCCCACCAGCGTCATATCCACAGAGCGCGCGCCGTCAAAGGCGTTGATCACCACGTTGCAGAAGGCCGCGATGAAGATGATGAACCACTTCGGCATTTCGCCCAGGCCGAACCACAGGATGGCCAGCGACGTCCACGCGATGGGAGGGATGGGGCGGATGATATTGAACAGCGGCATGAAGATGGCCTTCACCTTCGGGTACCAGCCCATGAGAAGACCCAGCGTGATGCCCACCACGCAGGCGGCGCTGTAAGCGATCAGCACACGGCTGAGGCTGACCAGACTGTGCTGCAGGAAGGTCTTTCGTCCGATCTTATCCACGGTGAACAGATACTGCACCACTTCGATAGGGGAGGGGATCAGCTCGCCCAAATGAGAATACATGGTCGCCAGCTGCCACAGTCCCAGAAATGCCAGGATCGAGATGGCGGCGCAGACCGCGTTCTGGATGCGTTCTTTTTTCGTCAGTCTCATCGCTTGCTGTTTCCTCCCTTCAGAACGAGTTTTTCCAGCAGGCCCAGGAGCCAGGTCAGGAGCGTGCCGATCAGGCCGATGGCGATCATGCCGGCGATGATGATGTCGGGCCGTGCCAGACCGCGGCACTGCTGGATCATAAAGCCGATGCCGCTGCTGGAGGCCAGCAGCTCTGCCGCGATGACGGCGCTCCACGCGGCGCCCAGCGCCACGCGCAGACCGGTCATGATCATGGGCAGCGCGGTGGGGATCGCCACCGTGAACAGCTGCTGTAAATTAGAGGCGCCAAACGTCTGGGCCACCCACAGGTGTACGTCCCGTGTCTGTTTGATGCCGGAATAGGCGTTTACCATGCAGGCGATGAATGCCGTCATGAACACGATCATGGCCTTGCCCAGCAGTCCGATGCCGAACAGGGTGATCATGACGGGGATCCACGCGATGCCGGGGATGGGCTTGATCAGGTCGAACAGGGGCCGCAGGAAGCGGTCCACCGGCTTGAACCATGCCATGCAGATGCCCAGGGGGATGCCGATGACCACACCCAGCAGATAGCCGCTCAGCACGGTTTTCAGGCTGGACGCGATGTGTACCAGCATCGTTGCGCCCTCGGGCTTGGGATTATAGAATTTTTCGATAAATGCTTTGACAACACGAAAAGGACTGGGCAGCATCGTATCAGAGAAAATGTGCAAGCCGTCTGTTACGAGCCACCAGATGCCAAGAAAGGCAGCAATTGATAACACTGATAGATACCAGTATCGATTTTTCTTTTTCACAGTACCACACTCACCCTTTTACACGCGGTGGAAAGAACGGGCGCATATGCGCCCATTCTCTCCACCCTGGTTGGCTTATCGCTTCCTTTGAATGGGTCGCGGCTCAGTCGCCGGTCTCAACGGCAATCTGCAGGCCGGTGATCTCCTGGATCAGAGAGGTGTCCAGGCAGTCGATCACGTTGTGGAGGTTGCTCTCCTCGATCTTGCCGGATTCGGTGAACAGCTTGGCAACTTCCCACATGCCGCTGCCGAAGCAGTAATTTTCGCCGGACATATAGTCCGCATCGATGAGGAAACGGGTCTCCAAATCCCGCTTCACATAGTCGTCGCCGTACTCGCGGCCGCAGGCGGCAAAGTACTCCTTGGAGGTGTTGAACATCAGGTCGTCGTCGGCGTTCAGCTCATCCACGGCCTTCAGATAGACCTCCAGGAACAGCTTGGCGGTGTCGCGGTCGCTCTCCATGAAGGACTTGGTGGCCAGCATGGTGTCGGGAATCACATAGTCTGCGGCGTCCTCGAAGGAGCAGACCTGCACATAGCCGTCATCGGCGGCGTTGTAGGTATAGGGGGTCATCAGGGAGACAGCATCACCTTCGCCGCTCTTGAAGGCCTGATAGTCCGCGCCGGTGTCCATGTTCACGAAGTTGATGTCGTCCTGGGTCAGACCAAAATGCTCCAGATACAGGATGGTCTGCAGCTGGGAGGAGGTGCCCAGGTTGCCGATGATGGTGATGCCGCGCAGCAGATCGGTGCTGCCCAGCAGGTTGGGATAGCCCTCGCACTGGCCGGAAACCGCGGCCAGAGGGCTGTCGGGACGAACGAAGATGCCGTTGCCTCCAGAGGCGGTGTTGGTCTCATAGATGCACACGGCATTGCCGGTGGACATGGAAATGACCCCGGCCAGACCGATCACAGCGATGTCCAGCTGACCGGCGGCAAAGGCCTCGTTCATCGGGGCGCCGGTAGCGAACTCGTACTGCTCCACATCCAGACCTGCTTCTTCAAAGTAACCCTTTTCGATAGCATATGCCACAGGGACACTGCCGGTAAAGGGCAGCGTACCGACGCGAATGGTCTTTTTCTCGCTGCCGGTGTCATCGCTGCCGCCGCTGCCGCCGCAGCCGGCCAGCAGACTCAGCGCCATCGCCAGTGCCAGGATCAGTGCGAAAACTCTTTTTGCCTTTTTCATTTTCTTGCCTTCCTTTTCGTTTGTTATTTGCAAGCCCCCAAATGGGGCGTTTGCACGGTAGTGATATTACAGCCTGGCCAGCTTTCTGGCCTCCTCGGTGATGCGCTCCACCGACGGGATCAGGTACTCTTCCAGCACGGGAGCGAAGGGGATCGGGCAGTCGGGCGTCGCCACACGGACCACCGGCGCGTCCAGATGCAGGATCGCGTTTTCCGCGATGTAGGCCGCCAGCTGAGCGCCCCAGCCGTTGGTATAGGTGTCCTCGTGTACGATCATCAGCTTGCCTGTTTTTTTGATGGACTCGATCACCGTGTCGTAATCGAAAGGATGCAGCGACCGGGGGTCGATGATCTCGCAGCTGATGCCCTCCTTTTCCAGGATCTCCGCGGCCTCCATGGCCTTGTACCACATCAGCAGGTTGGCCACAATGGTGATATCCTTGCCCTCCCGGCGGATGGCGGCCTTTCCGAAGGGGATGGTGTAGGACTCCTGGGGAACGTCGCCCTCGGCGGAGACATTTCCCGCCTCGCGCTTGTCGCCGTACAGCAGCTTGTGCTCAAAGACCAGCACGGGGTTGTTGTCTCGGATAGCCTGGATCATCATACCCTTTGCGTCATAGGCCGTGGAGGGGCAGATCACCTTCAGGCCGGGGACGTGGGTGAAATAGCTCTCCAGGCTCTGCGCGTGCTGCGCGCCGCGGCGGACAGCGCCCACCGGCGCCCGCATGACCATGGGGACGCTGAGCTGGCCGTTGGACATATAGTGCATTTTCGCGGCCTGATTTACCAGCTGATCCATCATGCAGAACAGGAAGTCACCGTATTGCAGGTCTGCCACCGGCCGCATACCGGCCATGGCGGAACCAACGCACACGCCGCCCAGCAGGATCTCGGAGATCGGCGTGTTGATCACCCGGTCCTCCGCAATGTCCTGGCCTTTCATTTCAAAGCCGTTCTGATGCGCCACGCGGACGTTGGCACCGAATTCGTCGCCCAGCCCCTTGGTGACCAGGAACACGCCGCCCATACCGTTGGGGATATCCTCGTCCTCACCGATGCAGTATACGCTGGGATCGCGGCGCATCTCCAGCTCGATAGCGTTTTTCAGCGCCTGAGATACATTCATCATTGCCATTGTCTCAACCCTCCCGATAGACGTTCTGTAATGCTTCTTCCGGTCGGGGCAGCGGCGCTGCTTTGGCGTAATCCACAGCGTCCTCAATTTCCTGTTCGACCGCCGCTTCCCGCTCTGCCAGCGCTTCTTCTGTCAGGATACCTCTGCTGAGGATCTCCTTGCGGAAGTTCTTGACCGGGTCGCGTTCGTTGAACCAGTAGGCCTCCTCGTCCTTGGGACGATAGCCGCAGGCGTCGTTTCTGGCGTGGCCGCCGTGACGGTAGGTTTTCAGCTCCAGAATGGTGGCGCCGCCGCCGCTTCTGGCCCGCTCAATGGCGCGCTCCGCCGCTTCGTTGACGGCCACCACGTCGTTGCCGTCCACCACCTCGCTGGGGATGCCGTATATGGCGGCGCGGTCCGCCGCCACGTTTTCCTGGCAGCAGGTCAGGGAGATGGAGGTGTTTGCCGAATAGAGATTGTTCTCACACACATAGATCACCGGCAGCTTCCACAGACCCACCGCGTTCATGGTCTCGTGATAGGAGCCTTCATTGGAGGCGCCGTCACCGAAGAAGCAGACCACCACGTTGTCCTTCTTCTGCATCTTGAAGGCTAGGCCCACGCCTGCCGCAATGGGCAGGTTGCCGCCGACAATGGCGTTGGCCGTCAGGGCGCCCACGTTGATGTCGCCGGTATGCATGGCGCCGCCCTTGCCGCCGCAGCAGCCCTCGGCCTTGCCGAACATTTCGCACATCATGGAACGAAGGGATACGCCCTTGGCCAGGTCGTGACCGGCGGGCCGGTGTGTGCTGGCCATCCAGTCATCGTGTCTCAGGTCATACAGCATGCCCACCGCGCAGGCCTCCTCACCGTGGCTCTGGTGCAGTGTGCCGGGCATCTCGCCCTCCAGAAACAGGTAGTAAAGGCGCTCCTCGTACTTGCGGATCTCATACATCTTCAAGTACATGCCGAGGGCTTTTTCGTTTGTCGGGAATTGATTCATATGTTACGCACTCCTTTGCTTCTCGCAGCATCCGCTCCGGGGTCTGATATCATTATGAAAAACGCTTCCGCAAACAGCAAGCGGGAATTACGCAAGTTGCGTAATTGCAATTTTCGTTTGTACAAATTAACCACTGATATTAAAAGGGTTTGCGCGGATTTGAGGTAAAAGCAAACGTTTGTGCTTCCAAAATTGTATGATACGGTTTTTGCAGGCTTTGCGGCGCTTTCAGTCGAAAGAAAGCGCCACCTTTGACACCAGTTCCGGATGCTCGCGGATCAGTGCCAGCGCCTTTCGGATCTCCGTGAAGTGGAAGGTGTGGCTGCGCAGCAGCTCCGGCTGGAAAGCGCCGGACTCGATGGCCTCCACCACATGGCCGAAATGATGCAGGTTCAGCCGGGAGCCTGCGATCGTCAGCTCCTTTTTGGTGATCTCCGCCTGGGAGATGGGGGCGGGCCGCTTATCCAGACTGACGCTGACGATCGTTCCGCCGAAGGCTGCCAGCCGGATGGACTGCGCCAGCGAGGCAGCATTTCCCACGGTGTTGATCACCACGTCCGCGCCGTCGCCGCCGTACTGTGCTTGGCACCATGCGGCGGGATCGGTCTCTCCGGCGTTGATGGTGTGATCCGCGCCCATCGCTGCAGCCCGTTGTAAACGGCTGTCCAATAGATCGGTGATGGCCACCTCGGCCCCGCGCCAGCGGGCCTCCTGCATGGCGCAGATGCCGATCGGCCCCGCACCCAGCACCATAACCCGGTCGCCCTTTTGGGTGCCGCCACGGAAGTTGGTCTGCACGCCGATGCTGTACGGTTCGGCCAGGCCCAGAATGGAAGGGTCGATCCCCGACTTACGGAATACATAGACGTTCTTTTCCGGGACCACCGCGTATTCGGCAAAGCCGCCGTCACGGTGTACGCCCATGGTCGCCAGATGCAGGCAGACATTGGGCTTTCCCCGCAGGCAGGAATGGCATTTGCCGCAGCTGGTCACGGGGTCCACAGTTACCCTGTCGCCTGCGGCCACATGGGTGACGCCTGCCCCGACCTGCTCCACGATCCCGCCGAATTCGTGTCCGATGATCATGGGATAGCGGGCAAAGGGGTGGACGCCGGCGGCGATCTCCAGATCAGAGCTGCAGATCCCCGCGGAGGTGATCCGGATCAGCACGTCGTCGTCGCGAGTGATCTCCGGCTTGGGAAGATCAACGATCTCCAGCCGGTGGGCTTCGTTGACATACACTGCTTTCATACGCGTCACCTGCACAGATAGCCGCCGTCCACCGGGATAATGGCGCCGTTGATGTAGTCGGAGGCTTCGCTGCTGAGGAATACCGCAAGGCCCTGCAGGTCGGCGGACGTGCCCCAGCGGCCGGCGGGGATGCGGGAGAGGAAATCATTGTAGATGGCCTCGTCATGGATGATCTCCTCGGAGTTTCCGGCGGCGATGTAGCCCGGCGCGATGCCGTTGACCTGAATGTGGTATTTCCCCAGCTCGTTGGCAAAGTTCTTGGTGATACCGGCCACTGCGTGCTTGCTGGCGGCATACCCGATGTTGTTGATGCCGCCCCGGAAGGAGATCATGGAGCAGATGTTGATGATCTTTCCGTGCTGCTGCCGCACCATCACCTCCGCCACCCGGCGGGAGAGAAAGTACAGCGCGTCGCAGTTGACGTTCATCACGCTGGTCCAGTCCCGGTCGCTGCATTCCAGCAACGGCTTCCGGATGATGAAGCCTGCGTTGTTGATAAGGATATCAATGCTGCCGAAGCGCTCCTGCGCCGCGCTGACCACCTGGGTGCGGAAGGCGTCGTCGCACAGGTCGCCCTTCAGGAATTCCACCTGCACGCCGCAGTCCGCGGCCACCGTGCGCAGCGTGTCCCAGTTGTTGTCATTCAGGCAGGGGATCAGCACATTGGCGCCGGCTTTCATCAGTGCGTAGGCGTACCCCATGCCGACGCCGTTGTTGGCGCCGGTGATTACAGCGTTTTTCCCCTTCAGGGAGAAGCACTGCATGGTAAAGGCGTTAAGATCGTAAGTATCCATAGTTTCCTCCTATTCTTTGATGGCCCGGCAAACGGTCTCCGTGATCCCGTCTGCGTCCAGTCCCAGCAATTCCCGCGCCCGCTCCACGGTGTTTCCGTGGGGATAGGTTTCCTCTATGGCGATGGGATGCAGCGTGCAGCCGCGGGACGTCCGGACGATACACTCGGCCACGGCGCCGAACACGCCGCCGCACACGTTGTGTTCCTCGATGGTAAAGGCGTGGCGGCATTTACCGGCGTAGCGGGTCACGCACGCTACGTCAAGGGGCTTGATGCTGTACAGGTCCACCACCGCCACGGAAAGGTTTTCCCGGCTTTCGATCATGGCGGCGGCCTCCAAAGCAGCGTGTACCGCCGTCCCGGCGGCAAACAGGACGATGTCCGCGCCGTCCTTCAGCACATGCGCCTTGCCGATGGAAAACCGTTCGCCCGCCTGATAGAGCGCGGGAGCCGGGTTTCTGTCCAGCCGGACATAGACGCCGTGGGGGCACTGGTATGCCACGTCCGCGGTCTCAGCGGCGGATACGGGGTCAGACGGCACCAGCACCACGCTTTTGGGCATGCCGCGCAGAATGGCGATGTCCTCCAGCGCGAAATGCGTCGAGCCTGCCTGCCCGGTACTGACGCCGCAGTGGGTACCGATCACCTTGACATTCTGCTCGTTATAGAATACATCCGTGCGCACCTGCTCACAGGAGCGCATGGCGTGAAACGCGGCAAAGGTGTAGGTAAACGGGATCATTCCCTCGTGCGCCAGTCCCGCCGCGATGCTGACCATGTTCTGCTCCGCAATGCCCACGTTGATAAACTGGTCCCTGTGATCCGCCTCGATTTTTTTCAGCGCGCAGGAGCCAACCAGATCCGCCGTCATGACCCGGATCCGGGGATCCTCGGCCATCCGCGCGTAAAGTCTTTCGGCAAACGCCGCCATCATAGAGATCTTTTCGCTCATTTTTCTTCCCCCTTACAGCGCAAACTTTGCGGCGATCTCATCGGCGGTGCCCTTCAGGTAATGGGCCGCTCCGGTCCCGGCGATGCCGTCCACGAGACCCTTTCCCTTTATGGTCTCCGCCACGATGGCGTAAGGGCCGTCAGCTTCTTGGCGGAAACGGCGCAGCGCCGCCGTGACCGCCGAACGGTCATTTCCGTCGATGTGGACGGTCTTGAAGCCGAAGGCCGCCCACTTTTCCGACAGCGGTTCCGGCGTGACGAAAGGGTCAATGGGGCCGTCGTTGCCGATGTGATTGCGGTCTACGATGGCCACCAACCGCTTCAGACCGTAGGCGGAGGCGAACATGGCCGCCTCCCAGACGCTGCCCTCCTGGATCTCCGCGTCGCCCGTCAGGCAATAGGTGAAATAGGTCTCGCCCTTCTGCTGCCCGGCCAGCGCGATGCCGTCCGCCAGGGCCAGTCCGTGGCCCAGCGAGCCGGTGCTCAGTTCCACACCGGGCAGCACCGTCCGGTCCGGATGGTTCATCAGCCGGCCATCCGGCTTGGCGAAGGTGTAAAGCACCTCCTCGTCAAAATAACCGGCCAGATGCAGCGCGGCATAAAGGCCCAGGGCGGAATGTCCCTTTGAAAGGATGAAGCGGTCGCGCCCGGCCCACTGGGGGTCCTTCGGGTCATAGACCATGACGTCCTCAAAAAGGCTTGCCAGTATTTCCGCCATGGACAGACTGCCGCCGGCATGGCCGCAGCCGCTGTTCATGATCATCTTCTTGACCAGAAGCCGTATCCTGTCTTGAAATTCATACTCCATAGCTGTTACATCTCCATTCATGGTTTGCGTGTCCGGGCCACTGCTTGTTCCCATTATGGCCCGGCCGGAAGGAGAAAGTCAACAATTTTATCTCTGTTTTTGTTCCTTGTTTGTCTCTTGTTTTGCTACTGACAATTAGAATCGTCTTGTTACACAAAAAATATAGGCGGAATTAGGCAAAATCACAGTACATGATCAAACGGGCTACAAGGACACTGCGTTTTGAACAAAAACATTTTGTTCCGTTTTTTGTATGCACCTCTTGCATTTGATCAGGATGTGTGCTATTCTGTATAACATGAAAAGAGAAATAATCGAACAAACGCGAACCGCCATATTGCAGCACATTGCGGAAAAGGGAATACGTGAGGGGGATACCATCCCCTCGATCCGCCAGCTGCAGGCGGTGCTGCTGACCTCGAAGAACGCGACACTGGAGGCACTGCAAAGCCTGTGCGGCGAAGGGTTTCTGGAAAAGGGCTCCGGCGCCCGCAACGGCTATCTTCTCCGCCGCCTGCCTGACGGGCTCTCCGCCGTCGTGTCTGATCGGGTGCTGACGGCGCAGTTCATGCTGCCCTTCAACACCTGGAACTATGTGGGAAATCAGTTCCTGGTCCATACGGAGAATGAGTTCTCCGCCCATAAGGGGCAGCTGCTGCTGAGCAATACCGGCAATGACGTCACAGTGGAAAACCGGCTGCTGCGCACGCTGCTGACCACACCGGCCGCGTCCCGGCCCGATATCCTTCTACTGATGCCGGCCCTCAGTGAGGACCCCAATCTTGAGCTGTTGCGTCTTTTACAGCAGGAGATGCCGGTCATGCTCATTGACCGCCAGATGCGGGATCTCTGCTGTCATTCCGTTTCCGTGAACCATCGATTTATCGGCACGGACGCGGTGGAGCGGCTGTGGGAGCGGGGGCACCGCAGGTTTGCCTTTGCTGCGGGCTTTTCCACCATAAGCCCGATCCAGGAGCGGTTGTCCGGCTATCTGGATGCCCTGCGTGAGCACGACTGCCGGCCGGAGGCGTCCCATGTGTTTCTTGATCCCGGTCTGGACACAGGAAGCTATCATGTGATCCACCGGCAGATCGAGGCACTGGGCGACACGATCCTGCGGCTGTCGCCCCAGCCCACCGGCATCGTCTGCGGCTCTGACCGGATCGCCACCTGTCTGGTGAACCATTTTCTGGCCCAGGGGCTTTCCATCCCGGATGACATTGCCGTCATCGGTTGCGATGGCGATACGGAGTTTTCGGATTTCAGCCGCCTGCCGCTGTGCAGCTACCGGCAGCCCTTTGCGCCCATGGCGCGCTATATCTACCGGACGGCCAACGACATTCTGTCCGGCACCGCGCCGGATTGCTTCCATGTATCCTTTCAGCCGGAGTATATTGATGGAAAGACCATTTGACAGAACAGCATAAGGGAAGCGGGCAGGATCTGGGGATCCTGCCCGCTGTTCTTATGGAGCCCGCCGTTTTCGACGGAAAGATCAGAAGATTATCGGGAAAGAATTGACTGGACAGGGGATGATGCAGTAAAATATAGGCGGTATATAATCTTTGTCATCATTGTCTCGCAATTATTGTTAGAAAAGGAGAAACATTATGGGACTGATCAAAGCAGCATTGGGCAGCGTGGGCGGCGTAATGGCCGACCAGTGGAAGGAATATTTCTATTGTGAAGCTCTGCCGGAAAATGTGCTGGCCGTCAAGGGCCGGAAGCGTACCTCCGGCCGCAGCAGCAACACCAAGGGCAGCGACAACGTGATCTCCAACGGCAGCGTCATTGCCGTGGCCGACGGCCAGTGCATGATGATCGTGGATCAGGGCCGCATCATCGAGGTCTGCGCCGAGCCGGGCGAGTTCACCTACGACATGTCCACGGAGCCGTCCCTGTTCACCGGCGAGTTGAAGGGCAGCATCCGCGCCGTCATCGACAATATGACCAACCGCTTCACCTTCGGCGGCGAGGCTCCCAAGGATCAGCGGGTGTACTATTTCAACACCAAGGAACTGATGGGCAACAAGTACGGTACGCCGTCTCCCGTGCCCTTCCGCGTGGTGGATCAGCGGGCCGGTATTGACATCGACGTGGGCATCCGCTGCTTCGGTGAGTATAGCTATCATATTACCAACCCGGTGCTGTTCTACACCAACGTCTGCGGCAATGTGGCGGAAGCCTATACCCGCGACAAGCTGGACAATCAGCTGAAAACCGAGCTGCTGACGGCCCTCCAGCCCGCCTTTGCCAAGATCGGCGAAAACGGCATCCGCTATTCTCAGCTGCCCGGCCACACCATGGAGCTGGCCGACGCGCTGAACGAAGTCCTCAGCAAGAAGTGGCGCGACCTGCGGGGTATCGAGATCGTGTCCTTCGGCGTATCCAGCGTGACGGCGGACGAGGAAGACGAGAAGATGCTGAAGGAGCTGCAGCGGAACGCGGCCTTCATGGATCCCACCCGCGCGGCGGCTCACCTCGTCGGCTCTCAGGGCGACGCCATGAAGATGGCGGCTAATAACCAGAACGGCGCGGCCATGGGCTTTATGGGCATGAACATGGCCGGTCAGGCGGGCGGCATGAACGCCCAGAACCTGTTTGCCATGGGTCAGCAGCAACAGGCCCAGCAGGCAGCGGCGCAGCCTGCTCCCGCGGCCGGCGGCTGGACGTGCGCCTGCGGCCACAGCGGCAACACCGGCAAGTTCTGTGCCGAATGTGGCGCGCCCAAGCCTGTTCCCGCCGGTGAGTGGAAGTGCGCCTGCGGCGCGGTGAATACCGGAAAATTCTGTGCCGAGTGCGGCGCACCCCGTCCCGCCGCTGAATGGACCTGCTCCTGCGGCACTGTCAACAAGGGCAAGTTCTGCGCCGAGTGCGGCAAGCCCCGTCCCTGAACGATCTGACAAAACAAAAGGAAAAGAGAGGAAAAACCATGCAGTATATTGACTATTACGACTATTATTACGAGTACAGCACCCCGGTCTACACCAGCCCGGTGGTCAGCATGGCTTCTCTGGCGATCAGCGTGCTGCTGATCGTGGCCATGTGGAAGATCTTTCAGAAGGCGGGCAAGCCCGGCTGGGCCGCCATCGTACCCTTCTACAACAGCTATGTGATGTACGAGATCACATGGGGCAGCGGCTGGCGGTTCCTGATGCTGCTGATCCCCTTCTACAACATCATTCTGGCCATCCAGACGCAGGTGAAGCTGGCCAGGGCTTTCGGCAAGAGCGGCGGCTTCGCCGTGGGCCTGATCTTCCTGCCCTATGTGTTCCAGCCAATCCTGGGCTTTGACGGCTCCGCCTATCTGGGCGTTCCCGGCAAGGGCGGCGGCCGGCGCGTACAGCGGGAGGACTATGCGCCCAACAGCAGTGCCTATCAGCAGCCGGAGCCGGAGTTCCGCGTGACCTTCTGCCCCAACTGCGGCGCAAAGGTCAACGGCGGCAAGTTCTGCGAGAATTGCGGCAAGCCCCTGTAAGCAAGGAAAAGCGCGAAAAACGGGAGGAACAGTATGGCATCCCAAATCACCAACTATAAATGCCCGGCCTGCACGGCGCCCCTCCACTTTGTGGGGGCTTCCGGCAAGCTGGAGTGCGATTTCTGCGGCAGCAAATACGATGTGGCGGAGATCGAGGCCCTGTACGCCGACAAGGAGGCCAAGGCCGTAGAGGCCGCGAAGCAGGCCGACGCCAAAGCGGAGCAGAACCGCCGGAAGATGGCGGACATGGAGGCGGACGGGTGGGACACCTCTGGCCTCAACAGCGACTGGGGCGCGGAGGCCGATGGCATGAAGGCGTACAGCTGCCCCAGCTGCGGCGCGGAGCTGATCTGCGACGAGACCACCGCCGCCACCTCCTGCCCCTACTGCGGCAATCCTACGGTAGTGCCGGGGCAGTTCAGCGGCGCGCTGAAGCCCGATTACGTCATCCCCTTCAAGCTCAGCAAGGAGGACGCGGTGGCGGCGCTGAAAAACCACTATAAGGGCAAGCCCTTCCTGCCCAAGGCCTTCACCAACGGCAACCATATTCAGGAGATCCAGGGCGTGTACGTCCCCTTCTGGATGTTTGACGGCGTGGCCGAGGGCACCGCGGACTATGAGGGCCTGATCACCCACATCTATGATTCCGGTGACGAAGAGGTGACGGAGACCCAGCACTTTGAGGTGCGCCGGGGCGGCTCCATCGCCTTTGAGAAAGTGCCGGTGGACGCCTCCAGCAAAATGCCCGACGACCACATGGACTCCATCGAGCCCTACGACTACGCCGGCTTAAAGCCCTTTTCCACCGCGTACTTACCGGGTTTTCTGGCGGATAAATACGACGTTTCCGTGGCCGACAGCCGCGACCGGGCGGACACCCGCTGCGCCGCATCGCTGGAAATGGCCCTGCGCCGCACGGCGGATCAGTACGATGCCTGCATCCCGCTGAACCAGAACATCCGCCTGAAGCGGGGCAAGGTGCATTACGCCCTGCTGCCCGTCTGGATGCTGCACACCAAGTGGAACGGGAAAGACTTCCTGTTCGCCATGAACGGCCAGACCGGCAAGCTGGTGGGCGACCTGCCCACGGATATGGGCAAGTTCTGGGCCACGTTTGCGGCCATCGCCGCGCCGGTGACGGCGCTGGCGGCGCTGCTGATGTGGCTGGCGTAAAAGGGGAGGGGAAAACGATGAAACAGAGATTTGTGGCCCTTCTTCTGGCGCTGCTGGCGGCGCTGACGCTGACCGTGTCCGCGTGGGCGGAGCAGCAGAGCGGCGATCCCTTCGTTTACGACACGGTGGGACTGCTGTCGGACGGGGACTGCGCCTATCTGGAGCAGACGGCGGACGCCATCTCGTGGCAGTACCGGTGCGCGGTGTATATCGTCACCGTGGACGATTACGGGCAGTACGGCGATGATGCATATGAGGCGGCGGCCAATATCTACAACGGCCAGGACTTCGGCATCGGCGCGGAGCGCAGCGGCATCCTGCTGCTTCTCAGCATGTGGGACCGCAGCTACGCCCTGTACGTCCGGGACGGCTACGCCAAGAGCATGGTGGGCAATTACGCCCAGGAGCAGCTGGAGAACAGCTTCCTGCCCTATTTCAGCAGCGATGACTGGTACGGCGGCCTCCGCGCCTATCTGACCACCTGCGGCGACGATATGGCGCTGGCGGATATGGGCCAGCCGGTGAAGCGGCCGGTGACCAAGGTGCTCCTGCCCGCCCTGCTGGTGGGCTGCGGCGTGTCGCTGCTGGTGTGCCTGCTGCTGAAGGCCAAGATGAAGTCCGTCCGCAAGGGCGCGGAGGCGGATGTCTACGTCACCGCCGACGGCCTTGACCTGACGGAGCGGTACGACCGCTATACTCACACCACCGAGACCCGCCGCAGAAAGAACAACAAGGACGGCACGGAGTCCGGCGGTGGAGGCTCCGGCCGCAGCGGACATTTCTGAGAAAGTACAGATCAACAGGAAAGGCAGGCCGTCCCACAGCCGGGATGGCCTGCCTGATAAATTGTCTTGACAACGGAAGAACGCCAATTACAATACATCGGAGTCCGTCGGAAGCCGTTGCAGTGGCTTTTTTCAGGATGCGAGGTTAGTGCCGGCAAACTAGGCGTGTCCGGAACATGCTCAGCTGATCCGGAAGAAATCACAGATACGGCTGACACCTGCGGCATCCATGGGATAGCACGCAACGATATTGCCGGATTCCAGATGGTGAATATCGGTGCAGCACTGGCAGATTAGCTCCGGATCGTGAGTAATGACGTAGACGGTCCTGCCGGTGCTGCGGGAGGGCTTCGGCGTGGAAATGGCGGTCCTGCGGGAGAAATACTGCCCCACCGGAAAAACGTTATGCGCGGTGCGATTTCTGCACCGGCGCATAACAAAAAACCTCACTTCCGAAGAAGTGAGGTTCTGGTGCGCGGTACAGGACTCGAACCTGTGACCCCATGCACGTCAAGCATGTGCTCTAGCCAGCTGAGCTAACCGCGCGGACAACGGTAATATAATAGCGTAGAATGGCGGATTTGTCAACACCTTTTGTAAGAAATTTGCAAAAAATGTGTGGAGCGGTGATCTTCACCGCTCCACACGCCGTTTAATCCCGGTTTTCGTATTTCCGCAGCTGCCGCTCAAATTCCTCGCAGCGCGGGCAGCTGACCGTCACCAGCTCCCCCGTGCGGGGATGGAAGAATCGCAGCTCCACCGCCTGTAAACACTGGCCCGTCAGGCCGGGGACAGGCTTCTTCGCGCCGTACACCGTGTCCCCCAGAATGGGATGGCCGATATAGGCCATATGGACGCGGATCTGGTGGGTGCGGCCCGTCTCCAGACGGCAGCGCACATGGGTGACGCCGTTATAGCGGGCAATGACCTCCCAGTGGGTCACGGCCCGGCGGCCATTGCGGGTGTTGACCGCCATCCTCTTCCGGTCGGTGGGATGCCGCCCGATGGGCGCGTCCACAGTGCCGCTGTCCTCCCGGAGGTTGCCCGTCACCAGACATTCGTAGGTGCGGGCAAGGGTATGGTCGCTGAGCTGGGCGCTGAGGGCCAGATGGGCCGCGTCGTTCTTGGCGGCGATGATCAGGCCGCTGGTGTCCCGGTCGATACGGTGGACGATGCCGGGGCGCTTTTCGCCGCCGATGCCGGACAGAGAGTCGCCGCAGTGGTGCAGCAGGGCATTCACCAGCGTGCCGTCGGGATGGCCCGGCGCGGGATGCACCACCAGACCGGCGGGTTTGTTCACCACGATCACGTCCGCGTCCTCATACACCACGTCCAGCGGGATGTCCTGGGCTTCCACGGCGGTCTCCTCCGCCTCGGGACGGCTGACCTCGATGGTCTCATCCCCGGCAAGGCGGTAGTTCTTGGCCGCCGCCGCGCCGTTGACGGTGACGCCGCCGGTCTCCAGCAGTCTGGCGGCGGCGCTGCGGGTCAGGCCGTCGGCGTGAGATGCCAGCCATGCGTCGATCCGCGCGCCCTTATCCTCACTTGTCGCCGTCAGTGTCAGATGCATCGTCTTTCTTCCTCGCGTCGTATTTTTCGTAAAACCACAGGTAGTACACCGCGCCCAGGATCACGCCCGCCACCACGAAGCAGTCGGCCAGATTGAACACGGGGTAGTCAAACAGCAGCAGGTCGAACATATCCACCACATAGCCGTGCACGATGCGGTCGATGATGTTGCCCACGCCGCCGCCCAGGATCAGCACGGCGGCGGCCACGCCCAACGGATGGCGCACGATGCGCCGGATCAGCAGATAGGCCACCGCGATCATCAGTGCCGCCGTCACCGCGATCAGCATAGCGGTCTTTCCGGAGAAACTGGACCACGCCGCGCCGTAGTTGTGTACGCGGGTCAGCTGCATGAAGCCCGGCAGGAACGCCGTGCTTTCACCCAGCGCCAGATGATGCACCGTCCAGCTTTTCAGCAGCTGGTCGCAGCCCACCAGCGCCAGAATGACGGCGGTATACAGAACATAGATCATATGAAATCCCTCGTTGTAAATTCAGAGTACCCCCATCATAGCGCATGGCGGCGGAATTTGCAACTTTTATTCTGCGCATTTCTTGTATTGCGGTTTTGAATATGGTATAATACCATGATTAAATATCGCCTTGCGCGCCGCGCCGGGTGAAGGAGGTACCCTTGGAACGAAAAAATGTCGTCCTGTCTGACGCGGACATGGAGCGTCAGCGGGAGTTTACCGAAAAAATAAAAGAGCTGCACATCCAGCGGGGCAAGACCGTCCGTGCGCTGGTGGACACCTTCGGCTGTCAGCAGAACGTGGCCGACAGCCAGCACATCATGGGTATGCTGGAAGCCATGGGCTGTGAATTTGTCACCGAGCCTGCCCAGGCCGATATCATTGTGCTGAACACCTGCGCCATCCGCGATCATGCGGAAAAGCGGGTCTACGGCAATCTGGGCGCCCTGACCCATACCAAGAAGGCCAATCCGGAGCAGATCATCTGCCTGTGCGGCTGCATGGCCCAGCGGCCCGAGGTGGCGGAAAAGGTGCGCCAGTCCTACCGTCACGTTGACCTGGTATTCGGCCCGCAGGCCCTGTGGAAGTTCCCGGAGCTTCTCTGGCAGGTCTATACCCGCCGGGGCCGGGTGTTCTCCGTGGAGGACGAGCACGGCTCCATTGCCGAGGGCATGCCGGTGGTCCGGGAGGGACGCACCCGCGCGTGGGTCAGCATCATGTACGGCTGCAACAACTTCTGCTCCTACTGCATCGTGCCCTATGTCCGTGGCCGCGAGCGCAGCCGCGACCCGGAGCAGATCATCCGCGAGGTACGGGAGCTGGCTGCCGAGGGGTACAAAGAGATCACCCTGCTGGGCCAGAACGTCAACTCCTACGGCAAAGACCTTGGCACCGGCTATGACTTCGCCGACCTGCTCTCGGCGCTGGACGGGATCCCCGGCGACTATCTCATCCGCTTCATGTCCTCCCAGCCTAAGGACGCCAGCTTCAAACTGTTCGACACCATGGCCCGGTGCAAGCATGTGGCCAAGCAACTGCACCTCCCCGTGCAGTCCGGCTGCGACCGGGTGCTGCGGGCCATGCACCGCCCCTATGACAAGGCCCGGTACTTAGAACTCATCACCTACGCCCGCAGGGTCATGCCGGAGCTGGTGCTGACCAGCGACGTGATCATCGGCTTCCCCGGCGAGACGGAGGCCGAGGCCATGGAGACGGTGGCGCTGGTGGAGCAGGTGCGGTTCGACGCGCTGTTCACCTTCATCTTCTCGCCCCGGCCCGGCACGCCCGCCGCCAAAATGGAGGATCCTGTCCCCCGCGCGGAGAAGCAGGTGTGGTTCGACCGGCTGTGCGATGCCCAGAACAGGATCTCCGAGGAGATCCACGCCCAATATGTGGGCCGCACCCTCCGCTGCCTGATCGACGGCGAGAGCGACGACAGCCGCTGGCCCCTGACGGCCCGCACCGCCGGAGGACGGCTGGTGCATCTGGTGGGCGACAAGGCCGCCATCGGCACATATCATGACGTAAAGATCACCGACAGCAACACCTGGGCGCTGTTCGGCGAGATGGTATAAAGCCTTTTCTGTCATTCCGAGACCAGTCCTCAGACTGGTCGTGGGAATTCGTCCTCCTTTTATCGGGGAAACGGATTGCCGCGTCGGCCTTGCGGCCTCCTCGCAATGACAGGAGTGTGATACGCAAGTTTGAAAGGAGTCCCCTATGGCAGAACTGACCCCCATGATGCAGCAATACCTGCAAATAAAGGAACAGAATCAGGACGCCATTCTGTTCTTCCGTCTGGGTGACTTCTATGAGATGTTCGGCGCCGACGCCAAAACGGCGTCCCGTGAGCTGGATCTGACGCTGACCAGCCGGGACAAGAGCAAGGACAAGCCCGCTGAGGAGCGGATGCCCATGTGCGGCGTGCCCTACCACGCGGCGGATGCCTATATCGCCCGGCTCATCGCCAAGGGCTACAAGGTGGCCATCTGCGAGCAGACGGAGGATCCCGCCCAGGCCAAGGGGCTGGTGAAGCGGGACATCATCCGCGTGGTGACCCCCGGCACGGTCATCGACAGCGCCTGCCTGGACGAGGGCCGCTCCAACTTCTGCGCCGGCATCTATCTGGACGACGATTACGCCGCCGTGTGCGTCTGCGACATCACCACCGGCAAAGCCCACGCCACCACCTTTTCCGGCGGCGAGCGCGTGAAGCAGCTCATCAACGAGCTGGGCCGCTTCACCCCTGCCGAAGCGGTAGTTAACGAGACCGCTTTCTTTGACGAGATGCTTCACAGCTTTTTGCAGGACAAGCTGAACTGCCATCTGGAGAAGCTGCCTTCCGGCCGCTTCCAGATGGAGGCCTCCGAGCGGCTGATCCGCCGCCAGTTCGGTGACGACGCGCTGCACCGCCTGCCAAGGGATAACCCGGCGGTGTTTCTGGCGCTGGGTGCTCTGCTGAGCTACCTGCACGAGACGCAAAAGACCGACCTGTCCCATGTGGACGATCTGGAATACTACCGCCGGGGCCAGTTCATGGAGCTGGATCTGACGGCCCGGCGCAATCTGGAGCTGACCGAGACCCTCCGCAGCAAGGAGAAGAAGGGCAGCCTCCTGTGGGTGCTGGACAAGACGAAAACCGCCATGGGCGGCCGCATGATGCGCTCGTGGCTGGAGCGTCCCCTGCTGTCCGTCACGGAGATCGACCGGCGCAGCGCCGCCGTGGCGGCGCTGGCCGAGAACACCATGGCCCGGGAGGAGCTGATACTGGCCCTGCAGGGCATCTCCGACATGGAGCGTCTGGTGGGCCGCATCGTGTACGGCACGGCAGGCGGCCGGGATCTGGTTTCCCTCCGTACCGCCATGGAGCGCCTGCCCCAGGTGAAGGCCCAGCTGTCCTGCTTTGACAAGGGCCGCCTGCACCAGTTGAATGAAGAGCTGGACGATCTCAACGATTTGGCCGCTCTCATCGGCCAGACGCTGGTGGACGAGCCGCCCTTCTCCGTCCGCGAGGGCGAGATGATCCGGGAGGGCTTCGACGGCGAGGTGGATCGTCTGCGGAGCATCCTCCACGGCGGCAAGGACGTGATCGTCCGCATGGAGGCCGCCGAAAAGGAAAAAACCGGCATCCGCACCCTGAAGATCGGCTACAACAAAGTGTTCGGCTACTATATCGAGGTGTCCAACTCCTTCAAGGATCAGGTGCCGGAAAGCTACATCCGCAAGCAGACGCTGGTGAACGGCGAGCGGTACATCACCCAGGAGCTGAAGGATTTGGAGCACGACATTCTCTCCGCCAACGACCGCATCACAGCGCTGGAATACCAGCTGTTCACCGATCTGCGGCTGCACATCGCCGCCCAGGCCGCGCGGGTGCAGCAGGCCGCCGCGCTGGTGGCGGAGCTGGACGCGCTGTGCTCGCTGGCCGCCGTGGCGGTAAAGAACAACTACTGCTGCCCCGTGGTGGACGAGTCCGGCGTCATTGAGATCCACGACGGCCGCCATCCGGTGGTGGAGCAGATGCGCCGCGACAGCATGTTCGTCCCCAACGACACCTACATGGGTGCCAGGGACGACCGGGTGGCCATCATCACCGGCCCCAACATGGCCGGTAAATCCACTTATATGCGTCAGGTGGCGCTGATCGTGCTGATGGCGCAGATTGGCTCCTTCGTTCCCGCCCGGGCCGCCCGTATCGGCGTGGTGGACCGCATTTTCACCCGCATCGGTGCCAGCGACGACCTGTCCGCCGGACAGTCCACCTTCATGGTGGAGATGACGGAGGTCAGCGACATTCTCAAGTCCGCCACGGCGGACAGCCTGCTGATCCTGGACGAGATCGGCCGGGGTACCTCCACCTTTGACGGCATGTCCATCGCCCGGGCGGTGCTGGAATACTGCGCCGACCCGAAAAAGCTGGGAGCCAAGACCCTGTTCGCCACCCATTATCACGAACTGACGGCCCTGGAGGGTGAGCTTCCCGGCGTCCGCAACTATAACATTGCCGTCCGCACACGGGGCGAGGATATCATCTTTCTGCGGAAGATCATCTCCGGCGGCGCCGACCGCAGCTACGGTATCGAGGTGGCCAAGCTGGCAGGCCTGCCCAGGCAGGTGCTGACCCGTGCCCGCCATATTTTACAGGAGCTGGAGGACGAGGCAGGCAAGCCCCACGCCGCCCCTGCGGAAACGGATCAGGTGTCACTGGAGGCCCTCAGCGAGAGCGCGGTCATTGACCAGCTCCGCCGTGCGCAGGTGGACACCCTAAGCCCGCTAGAGGCGCTGAATCTGCTGTACGAATTGAAAAACAAGCTGCAATGAGCCGCGGCGGCCTGAGGGCAGGCCGCCCTACGGAAATTCTATTGACACCCGTGCGTAGGGCGGGGTGCCCTCACCCCGCCGCTAGTATAAGGAGGAACCATGCCGCAGATCCAATGTTTGCCGCCCCATGTGGCGGATCTTATCGCCGCCGGCGAGGTGGTGGAGCGTCCCGCCAGCGTCATGAAGGAGCTGCTGGAGAACGCCATCGACGCGGGCGCGTCCGCCATCGTGGCGGAGATCGAGCGCGGCGGCCTGACCTATATCCGCATCACCGACAACGGCTGCGGCATCCCGGCGGAGCAGCTGCCCACCGCCTTTCTGCGCCACGCCACCAGCAAGCTCCGCGCCGCCGCCGATTTGGCGGCCATCGGCACGCTGGGTTTCCGGGGCGAAGCACTGGCCGCCATCGCCGCCGTATCGCGGGTGGATATCTTCTCCCGCGCCGCAGGCGAGGACATGGGCGCGGCGCTCCATCTGGAGGGCGGCGTTCCTGGCCAGACGGAGCCTACCGGCTGCCCGGAGGGCACCACCATCTGCGTCCGCGACCTCTTTTACAACACCCCTGCCCGGATGAAGTTCATGAAGAAGGACAGCGCCGAGGGCACCGCCGTGTCCGGCGTGGTGCAGCATCTGGCGCTGAGCCACCCCGACGTGTCCTTCAAGCTGATCCGCGACGGACAGGAGGTGCTCCACACCCCCGGCGACGGGCAGCTGCTGTCCACCATCTACGCAGCTATGGGCCGTGATTTCGCCCTTGGCCTGCTGCCCATCTCCGGCAGCGGCGGCAACGTAAAGGTGGAGGGCTTCGTCACCAAGCCCCTCAACGGCCACGGCAGCCGCGGCAAGCAGGTGCTGTTCGTCAACGGCCGCTTCGTCAAGTCCCAGCTGCTGACGGCGGCGCTGGAGGAGGCCTATAAAAACCAGCTTCTCAAGGGCCGTTTTCCTGGCTGCGTGCTGCATGTGACGCTGCCCAGGGACATGGTGGACGTGAACGTTCACCCCGCCAAGACGGTGGTGAAATTCGTATCCGACAAGACCGTGTTTGACGCGGTGTATTATACCATTCTGGACGCCCTCAACGCCGAAAAGGCCCCGCAGCGGGCGGAAAAGGAGCCGTCCTTCTTCCGGAAAATGACCGCGCAGGAGTTCAAGGCCAAAGCCGCCGTACCCGTGGAGGAGAAAAAGCCGCTGGGCAGCTTTACCGCCCGGCCCGCCGCCCCGGCCACGAAAAACGTCATCCGGGACAGTATGCCTATCGAACCGGCGGACAGCGTACCCGCCATGGCCGCGCGGCCCCACAGCGCCGAGACCATCTATGTCCGGGACGTTGTGCAGCAGAAGAAGCCCGCCATCGCGGCCTCTCCCTTGACGGGCCGCACCTACGAGATCACCCCGCCTGAAAAGGCGGAGACCCCGGCGGAGGTCGTCCCCGCGCCGGTGGCCGAGGAACCGTCCTCTCCCGCGCAGGAGGCCATCTCTCTGCCCCGGGAACCGGAGCAGCAGACCATGGAGCCGGTAAAAGAAGCCCCGTGGCGCATGGTGGGCGAGGTGCTGAAAACCTACATCATCTGCGAGGATGAGCACGACACCGTGTGGCTCATCGACAAGCATGCCGCCCACGAGCGGCTGCGTTTCGACGCATTGAAGGCCAACCGCCAGCCCCTGATGGCCCAGCCGCTGCTGACGCCTGTCACCGTGGCGCTGGAGCCGGAGGCCTACGCCGCCGTGCTGGACGACCTGTCCCTTTTGCAGGAGTTCGGCTTTGTGTGCGAGGACTTCGGCGGCGGCACGGTGCTGATCCGCGAGGTCCCAGCGGACATTCTGGCGGCGGATGCCGCCGCCACGCTGGAGGAGCTGGCCCAGAAGCTGGCCCTGGGCCGGGCCGACCCGGAGGGCGCACGGGACGAGCTGCTGCACACCATGGCCTGCAAAAGTGCCATCAAGGCCGGCATGACCACCGATGCCACCGAACTGGCGGCGCTGGTGGAAAAGGTGCAGTCGGGCGAAATTCTCTACTGCCCCCATGGCCGTCCGGTGAAGTATAAACTGAGCAAATACGACATCGAGAAGATGTTCAAACGAGCCTGAACCCAAGGAGTAACAGCAATGGCCACAGTGCTTTGTGTGGTGGGCCCCACCGCCACCGGAAAAACGAAAATGGGCGTGGCGCTGGCCAGGCGCTTCAACGGCGAGGTGGTCAGCGTGGACTCCATGCAGATCTACCGCGGCATGGCGGTGGGCACCGCCGCGCCGACAGCGGAGGAGATGGAGGGCGTCCCCCACCACATGGTGGCCGTGGTCGATCCGGCGGAGAGCTGGTCGGTGGCCCGGTATGTGCAGGCGGCTGACGCATGCGTGCAGGATATCCTGAGCCGCGGCAGGCTGCCGGTGCTGGTGGGCGGCACGGGCCTCTATCTGGATGCCCTGATCCGGGGGACGGACTTCGCTGCCGGATCGCAGGGTACGGAAATACGGCAGGCATTGCAGCGCCGCGCCCGGACGGAGGGCGTCGAAGTGCTGCTGGAGGAGCTGCGGAAGATCGACTCTGCGGCGGCGGAAAAGCTGCACCTGCGGGATGAAAAGCGCATCATCCGTGCCCTGGAGGTGTGGCAGGAGACCGGCCGCACCATCACGGAGCACGACGCACTGGAGCGACAGCGTCCCCCCAGATACGACGCCCTCTATATCGGTCTGGATTTTGAGGACCGGCAGGATCTCCGCGACCGCATCGACCGCCGTGTGGATATCATGGTGGAGCAGGGGCTGCTGGCGGAGGTGGAAGCCCTGCTGTCCGGCGGCCTGCCCCGTGACGCCACGGCCTTACAGGCCATCGGCTATAAACAGTTCCTTGCGGTGGCCGAGGGCACGGTTACCACAGAGGAGGCCATCGCCGAGGTGAAGCTCCGCTCACGCCAGTACGCCAAGCGGCAGCTGACGTGGCTGCGGCGGAACCCCGACATTTTCTGGGTGCGCTGGCAGCGCAGCCCAAATTTCCCTGCGGGTCTGCAAAAAGCGACAGAATATCTCCATCGCCGTGGTTTATGCTGAATCACGGCGGAGGTCGTCTCATAGAGATAGCGTCCGTACACAAAAGACATATCAGGAGGACGCTATGCAAAAGACAAACAATTTACAGGAAGTATTTCTGACCCAGGCCCGGAAGCAGAAGATCCCCGTCACCATGTTTCTGGTGAACGGCTTCCAGCTGCGGGGTCTGATCACCGGGTTTGACTGCTTTGTGGTGGTGCTGGACAGCGAGGGCCGCCAGCAGGTGATCTACAAGCACGCCATCTCCACCATCGCCCCGGCAAGAGCGATCAGCTTTCAGGAGCCGGAGGAGATGTGATCGCGGCGGCCTGAGGGCAGGCCGCCCTACGCAATGACCAACGGCAACACGCCGTAGGGCGGGGTGCCCTCACCCCGCCGCACGATAACCCATTGCACATCCGGCGGGCTGTCGGGGACGCGGCCCCTACGAAATTCTCACAGGCATATACACGCAACACGCACAGATACACATAAGGAGCGGGATATGAAAGCAGCCACCCCTATCTTCAAAATATTGTCCATCGTCCTGCTGGCCGCCGTGGTGGTCTACTTCGTGGTACAGGGCTACCGCTATGTCACCGACCCCATCAGCACCACACTGGTCTATGCCTCGGCTGAGGAGGTCACCATGGAGGTCAACGGCTATCTGGTGCGGGATGAGGAGACCTTCCACTCCGACGCCGGGACGCTGAGCCACGCCCTGTCCGAGGGCGAGCGGGTGGGCCGGAACCAGACCATGGCCACCGCCTATCCCGACAGCGGCGCTCTGACCCGGGTGGAGCGGCTGGAACAGCTGGAGCTTCGCCTGGAGCAGCTGTCCTTCTCCCTGATCTCCTATCTGGACCCCGACGCGGCCTTGAAGCTGGATTCCTCCATCAACGCCGACATTCTGGCCCTGCACCAGTCGGTGGCGGGCGGAGAGTACAGCGGCGCGGATGAGGAACTGTCCTCCCTGAAAAGCGCCATCCTGAAGCGGGATTACTCCTCCGCCTCTCAGGAGGAGATCGAGTCGGATATCCAGGCCACGGAAAAAGAGATCGCGGAGCTGAAAAGCTCCCTGAACGGCACGGCCATCACCGCGCCGGAGGGCGGCATCTATTCCGCCGCCTGCGACGGCTATGAAACGGTGCTGACGCCGGAGTTCCTGCAGGATGACCTGACGCCCGGCAAGCTGGACAGCGTCAAGCCCGTCAGCAGCGACAGCGCCAACGTGGGCAAGCTGATCTACGGCGACATCTGGTACTACGCCGCCAATATCACGGACGAGCAGGCCCAGCAGTTGGACGGCCGCTCCACCGTGACGCTGCGGTTCGCCAAGGGGCTGACCATGGATCTGAAAATGACGGTGGTCAGCATTTCCCGCAGCGAGAACGGCCACCGGACGCTGCTGCTGAAAAGCGATAAATACGTTGCCCAGACCACGCTGCTGCGCCATCAGGCCGCCACGCTGGTGCTGCGCACCTATGAGGGCCTGCGCCTGCCCTCCAACGCGCTGCGGGTCAGCGACGAGGGAGTGGCCGGGGTTTACTGCGTGCTGGGCGTCCGGGCCAAGTTCAAGCCGGTGCAGGTGGTCTATCAGGGCGACGGCTACGCGCTGGTGGAGGCGGTCTCCGCCGAAGAGGATTCCAGCATGCTGCGGCGGGGCGACGAGGTCATCGTCACCACCGCGGAGCTGTATGACGGCAAAGTGATCGGATGATTTTATAGATAGAGAAAGGGGTATCATTCTATGTCTATTGCGGAAAATATTGCACGCATTCGCGAAGAGATCGACGCGGCCGCCCGCGAGACGGGCCGCACCGGAAAGGATATCACGCTGGTGGGCGCCAGCAAGATGAACGATGCCGCCCGCTGCCGGGAGGCCATCGCCGCCGGGATCGACGCTCTGGGCGAGAACAGGGTGCAGGAGATGACGGAGAAGCTGAAGGAAAACGCCTATGACGGCGCGCCCCTGCACTTCATTGGCCATTTGCAGCGCAATAAGGTCAAGCAGGTGGTGGGCAAGGCGGTGCTGATTCAGTCGGTAGGCTCCACGGAGCTGCTGGATGAGATCGAAAAGGTGGCCGCCCGGATGGAGCTGACGCAGGATATCCTGCTGGAGGTCAACATCGGCGGCGAGGAGGCGAAGTCCGGCTTCGCGCCCGACGCGCTGCCCCAGGCGGCGGCCTATGCGAAGACCTTGCCCCATATCCGCGTCCGCGGCCTCATGACGATACCACCTGTTGCGGTGGAGAAAGGCGGAAACATACCATATTTTGAGAAAGTTTACCGTCTTTTTGTTGACATAAGCCGAGAAATGTACGATAATAAATGGGAATATATCTCCATGGGTATGAGCGACGACTATGCCGACGCCGTCCGCTGCGGCGCCAACATGGTGCGCGTGGGCTCTGCCATCTTCGGCGCACGGAATTATAACAAATAAACTATACAACAGGGAGGCTTTCAAATGGGTTTCATGGACGAGATCAAGAAGATCATTCACCCGTATGACGACGAGGATTACGATTACGAGGAGGAAGAGCTGGAACAGCCGGAGCGCAGCGACAGCCGCAGCATCTTTGACGATCGCCGCGAGGAGCGCAAGCAGCCGGAGGACCGCCACAACAAGGTGGTGAACATCCACGCCACCGCCGCGCTGAAGGTGGTGCTGGTAAAGCCCGAGCGGTTCGAGAACGCCAGCGAGATCGCCGACCACCTGCGGGAAAAGCGCACCGTGGTCATGAATCTGGAGTCCACCAATAAGGACGTGGCCCGCCGCCTGATCGACTTCCTTTCCGGCGTGGCCTACGCCGGTGACGGCAAGATCAAGAAGGTGGCCGCCAACACCTATATCATCACGCCTTACAGCGTGGATATCATGGGCGACCTGATCGACGAGCTGGAAAACAACGGCCTGTACCTGTGATCGGATACAGAATAAACGGAGGGATATACCATGTTTACACCCCAGGAAGTTTCTGAAAAAGTATTCCCCAAGGCCTCCGGCTTCGGCAACGGCTACACCATGACCGCGGTGGACGAGTTTCTGGACGCCCTGACCGAGGATTATACGGCGCTGTACAAGGAAAACGTGACCCTGAAGGCCAAGCTGAAGATCCTGGCCGAAAAGGTAGAGGAATACCGTGCCACCGAGGATGCCATGCGCTCCACACTGCTGACGGCCCAGAAGATGGCCGCCAAGCTGGTGCAGGAGGCCCAGACCGAGAAGGAAAACCTGCTGAAGGAGGCGCGGGAGCAGCATGCCGCCCAGCTGGCATCGCTGGAGCAGGACAAGCACGACGCCGAGGAGAAGCTGGCCATGGCCCAGCAGAGCCTGGTGGACTTCGTCCGCCACGGCAGCGAGCTGTGCGCCCAGCAGCAGGAGTTCCTGAACTCTCTGCCGGAGATGCAGCTGGAGCACCCCGAGTCCGCACCCGCTGCCGCCGCCGCAGACGACATCCAGCAGGACATCATGCAGCATCTGGACGCCATGGAGGTGGAGACCGCCGCCGTGGAAGCACCCCGCGAGGTGCCCGCAGGCTCCGCCATTCCCAACGACTTCAAGCTGAGTCTGGACGAGCTGAAGTTCGGCCGCAACTACACCGGCGAATAACACACAAAAAAAGCGGCCCGCGGGCCGCTTTTTCTACCATCGAAAAGGAGATACCTATGAGCGAACGACCCATCATCGCCCTGCTGTACGACTTTGATAAGACCCTGTGCACCACGGATATGGAGGACTATACCTTCATCCCCAGTCTGGGCTATACCCCCTCTCAGTTCTGGCAGAAGGCCAACACCTTCGGCTGGGAGAACCAGATGGACGGCCTGCTGGCTTATATGTATACCATGATCGAGGAGTGCCGCGCCCAGGGCATGACGCTGAACCGGGACTTCCTGGTGCAGTGCGGCAAGGCCATCCAGCTGTTCCCCGGCGTGCGGGAGTGGTTCGGCCGTATCAACGCCTTTGGCGACAGTCTGGGCGTGACGGTGGAGCACTATGTGCTGTCCTCCGGCCTGAAGGAGATCATTGAGGGCAGCGGCATCGCCCACTGGTTCAAGAAGATCTACGCCTGCGAGTTCTACTATCGGGACGGCGCGGCCTGCTGGCCCAAGCTGGACGTCAACTTCACCAACAAGACCCAGTTCGTCTACCGCATCAACAAGGGCGTGCTGGACGTGGCCGATGATAAGACCTTGAACGACTCCATGCCCGACGACAGCAAGCGGGTGCCCTTCACCAACATGATCTATGTGGGCGACGGCCTCAGCGACGTGCCCTGTATGAAGATGATGCGCTCCTACGGCGGACAGGCCATCGCCGTGTATCAGGAGTCCAACCGCGCCGGCGTGGAGGATCTGCTGGCCAAGCACCGGGTGGATTTCATCTTCCCTGCCGACTACCGCGAGGGGACGGCGCTGGATCTGACGGTGCAGAACATCATCCGCAAAATAGCTATCTGCGACACGCTGACAGCGGAGCACGCCGCCCAGATGCGCTCCATCGGCCATGCGGAGCTGGCGTATCAGGAGACATTGTTTTAATGGCGAAAAATCTTACGATTTTCTGTGAGGTTGAAAAGGAAAGGCCCGGTCATGTGACCGGGCCTTTCCTTTTGCTTATTTCTTTTTCTTGTTCATTGCCACCAGCAGTACCACGATGGCGATGACCGCCACAGCGGCCAGCACGATCATCAGCGGGATGTTGCTGGTATCGCCGGTCACAGCCGGGGCGACGGCCCATGCGGGCACCATCAATGCCGCGCACAGGGCGGCGCACAGCATAGCGGAAACAAAAAATTTCATGGAAATTTCTCCTCTTTTCCCAAATGGTTTATTTTTATAGATAGTTCAGCGGGTTCACGAATGTGCCGTTGATCAGGATGCCGAAATGGCAGTGATTGCCGCTGGATACACCGGTGGAGCCCATGCGGGCGATCTGCTGACCCTTATAGACATGCTCGCCCGTTGAAACGATCAACGAACTGTTATGACCGTAGTAAGTCTGATAGCCGTTGCCATGGTCAATGATGACCAGATAGCCGTAGCCGCCCCGCCAACCGGAATAGGTCACGGTGCCACCGTCGGCGGCGTAGATGGCCGTGCCGTAGCTGTTGGCGATGTCGATGCCCTCGTGATAGGTGCTGGCGCCGCGGATGCCGGTATTGCGGCGGCCGAAATAGGAGGTGATGGTGCCGCTGCAGGGCCAGCGGAAGCTGCCGGTGGGGAACCAGGAGGGGCGGGGGATGGTGCCCCGTGCCTGGGTCTCGGTGACCGGCTCGCTGAGGGTGACGGAGGCCACCACCTGACGGTCGGTCTCCTCGCCGTTGATATAGGTGACGTTGGCGGTCACGTCCGCTTTGCCGTAGGTACCGGCGGATAGAACCTTATAGTCGCCCTGATACATGGTATCGTCGTCCTGATACTCGATCTGATAGGGGACATCCTGCACATAGTTCTGCCGCTCCACGTCCACCACCGTCAGATAGGGGACGGCGTTGGAGATGGTCAGTACATCGCCCACCCGCAGCAGCTTGGGATCATAGCCGGGGTTGGCGTCCAGCAGGTCGTCCACCGACATGCCATACAGCTCGGCAATGTAGTAATAGCTGTCACCGGCCGTCACAGTATAGGTGACCTCGCCGGCCTTGGTGGCGTTGAGGATCTCCGCGATATTGCCCAGATTCATCACAAGAGACGCGTCCACATACTCCTGCTTGATCTCCACATCCTCCACAAAATAGGAGTCTACCGTACTGGCGGTGATATAGCCCTTTTTCAACTGATCCAGCATCTCCTCCAGCGCGCCGGGGAAGGTGGTGGCCGCCACCGGCTCACCGTCGATGTACAGCACATAGGCGTATTCCACCATGCCCAGCTGGTCGGAGAGGGAATCGGTGAATTCCTCGCGGCTCTCCACCGTGCGGCGGGAGACCACGCCCACCGAGGTATCCAGCTTGCTGGTGTCCACGGTGTAATCCGCGTCGTTCAGCGTCTCGCGTGTGATGTCCTGCAGGTCGTTGACCACGGCGTTGACGGTGGTGACGCCGGACACGGTGCCCAGCTCCTTGCCGTCATACACGGCGGTGGTGCCGATGGTATACAGCGACAGCAGCGCGCACACCGCCACCACCACCAGTGCACCGCTGAGGAAGGCCACCGGGTGCAGCTTGATCTTGTCCACCTGTTTCTGGAAGGTATGGGCCGCGTCGATGCGCTTGCGCCGCCGCAGACTGAACCGCTCCCGCAGGGCGGAGGTCAGCCGCGGTACGCTGCCTGCCATATACAGGAAGAACTGGGCAATGCCGTAATCCGACTCCGGGAATTTCCGGTGACGGCTGGCGTTGGCCTGGTGATGCATGTCGCGGCGCAGGGAGATCATAAAGCTGCGGCAGCGCTGCCGCAGCCGGTCGATCCATCCGCAGATGTCCGCCCGCTGCCGGTGGCCGTGCTCCTCCACCAGGTAGAAGTGCCACTCCTTTAAATTGTCGACCCACAGGTTCCACAGGGAGGACAGGGACATGTTCTTGGGATCCGTGCCCTTCTGCGGTGTGGGTGTGGTTTGCGATTGTTTCATGGGATACTCACCTAAAAGTTTAAAAATTTATCCAAAAGCTATCATACGCCCATCCCGTCCGCGGGTCAAGTAAACATTATGTAAACGATAGCTTCCAGAAATATCCAACTTGCCATCAATACCGCTGATCCAGCTCCCGGATCAGGGCGGCAATGGTGCCTTTCCGGGCGTCCGGAAGAATGTGGACGCCGGGCACCTGACGGACGGACTCGATGGCGTTTTCCGGGGCGAAGGGAATGGCGGAGGCCATCAGCATGCCGATGTCGTTGGCATGGTCGCCCACGCAGTAGAGGTCCTGGGGCGCGATATGCAGCATCCGGGCCATATGGCGCACCATGTCGCCCTTGCAGGCCCCCTTGGCCGTCAGCTCCAGCAGGAAAGCGCTGCTGGGTACGATCTCATACTGTGCGGCCCAGGGCTGGGCGCTGACATAGCGATGCAGGGCGTCCAGCTTCTCCGGTACGATCTCAAACAGGGCCTTGCTGATGGGTGAGGGCGCCTGATCCACGGAGTCCAGCATGGTGGTGGCCTCGTGGGTCAGGTGCAGATGGGCCTCCGTCAGCTCATTGGCGTGAACGGCGAAGATGGCGTTGTCATCATGATACAGCTCCACCGCCGCCTCCGGCCAGGCGTCCAGCACCTGGGTGATGTGGGGCCGCACCGTATCCGGCAGGAACGCCGTATAGAGATACTCGTTCTTCTGGAAATCATAGATGGCCGCGCCGTTGAACAGGATGGTGGGCCCATTCATGGGCAGGCCCTGCCGCACGCTCTCAAAGGAGGGCAGGGCGCGGCCTGTGGCGATGGAGAAGATGCCGCCTTCGGCCATGAAGTACTCGATGGCTTCCCGGTTTTCCGGCAGCAGCTCCGGCATGGGTTCCAGCCCCTTTAGGGCGCTCTCCGTGAAAACCAAAGTGTTGTCAAAATCGCTGGCGATCAATACGCCGTTAAACTTTCCCATACGGCTTATGCCTCGCTGGCGGGAGGCGTTCCGCCGCCGCTCCTGCTTCTGCGCCGTCCGCCCCGACTCCTGCGGCGACGCTGACCGCCCTCGCCTGCCGTGCTCTCCTGACGGGGGGCCTGCTCCGGCGTGGAGGTGGGCTTGGGAGCGGTGCCGGCTTCAGTGGCGTTTCTTTCGCCGCCGCGGCCCCGTCTGCCCCGGCTCCTGCGGCGGCGCTGGCCGCCCTCGCCCTCCCGACGGGGCTCCTTGCCCTCCACCGCTTCGGGCGCGGGCTTGTCGGCCTTTTCCGCTTTGGCGGGCTTGGCAGGCCGCTGCTTTTCCTGCTTCGGGGCAGGTTGCGCCGTTTCGGCGGCAGGCGCGGCGCTCTCGCCGCTCTTGCCCCGGCGGCGTCCGCCGCGGCTGCGGCGGCGGGAGGAACGGGCAGGGGCGTCCTCCTCCGGCGCGGTATCCGCCGTGTCGGCGGTAAAGTCGGAGAACAGGGTGGGGATCAGCATCTCCTCGGCGGCCACCGGCTCCACATAGCGTTCGGGCCGCTCCTTGGGAACGGTGATGCCGTCCCGGCTGCCCTTGCCGTTGCGCAGAACGCAAACCTCGCAGTTATGGTAGCACCGGGGTGTGTCGGGCCGCTCGTCCAGGCGGACGTTGACGGTCTCCTTCAGCACGTTGATGTCGCTGACGTTGCCGGGGCCATCCGGCGTTACCACGAAGGAATCGTTCTTGGGCATGCGCTTGATGGCGTCCTCATAGGCGTCCTGCTCGTATTTCAGGCAGCACATCAGCCGCCCGCAGGTGCCGGAGATCTTGGTGGGGTTCAGACTCAGGTTCTGGGTCTTGGCCATCTTGATGGACACCGGCACGAACTCGTCCATATAGGACGCGCAGCAGAAGGGCCGCCCGCAGATGCCCAGGCCGCCCAGCATCTTGGCCTCGTCCCGGACGCCGATCTGCCGCAGCTCGATGCGGGAGCGGAATACACCGGCCAGATCCTTCACCAGCTCGCGGAAGTCCACGCGGCCGTCGGCGGTGAAGAAGAACAGGATCTTGCTGCCGTCAAAGCTGCACTCCACCCGCACCAGCTTCATCTCCAGCCCGTGCTGGGCGATCTTCTTCTGGCAGATGTCAAAGGCGTCCTTCTCCCGGCTGCGGTTGTAGGCCGCCGTGTGGCGGTCGTTGTCGGTGGCGATGCGCAGCACCGGACGCAGGGGAGCCACCACCGCGTCGTCGGCCACCTCGTGGTTGCCCTCCACGCACTGGGCGAACTCCGGCCCCTGGGCGGTCTCCACCACCACGTCGTCGCCGGGGTACACCGCCAGCTGGCCGGGGTCAAAATAGTAGGTTTTGCTGCCGCTGCGGAAGCGGACAGAGATCACAGTTGTCATATCAGGTATACCTTCCTTTCTGAAGGGAAAAATCAGTGGGTGACCACATCGGCCAGCTCCGCGCCCAGCGCGCCCAGCACATGGCCCACGCCCACGTTGTATTGACATTCGTCACAGTACCGGCGAAAGAGATCCGTCAGGGCCTGCAGCTTCCGCCGCGAAAAGGCGCGGCACAGCAGCTGCGCCGTCTCGCCGCAGGGCTTCCCGTAGCCCGCCAGCAGCGCGTCGGCGGCGGTCTGCCACGCGCCCTCCATCATGGCCAGCAGCTGTTCCCGCTTCATCCGCCGGTTTTCCAGTCCGGTGAGATACACGGTCAGCGCGGGCACGTCCTTTTTGGCCAGCGCACGGCACAATGCCGCGGCGTTCTCGTCCTCCTGCTCCGTTTCCTGCGGCATATCCAGCCGCAGCGCCACGCAGCGGGAGCGAATGGTGGGCAGCAGGAAATGGACGGCGTCGGCGCAGAACACGAAGGCCGCGTAGGCCGGGCCTTCCTCCACGATCTTCAGCAGCACGTTCTGATCCCGCTCGTTCAGCTGGGTGCAGTCGGCAAACAGATAGACCTTCCGCTCGCCCTCATTGGGCCGGATGTATACGTCCTGCCGCAGCGTCCGGATGGTCTCCACCGACAGTTCCTTCCGGTCGGCGTCCCGTACCTCCGTCACATCGGGGTGGATGCCCTCCAGCACCTTGCGGCAGCTGTTGCACCGCAGGCAGGGCCGCCCGCCTTCGGCGCGGCACAAATGGGCCGCCGCGATATACCGGGCCGCCGGAAGCTTGTCCCCCTCGCCAGTCAGGATCACCGCGTGGCTCAGCTGCCCTCGTCCGGCGGCGGCACGGACGGCTTTTGCCCATGTGGAATTTTCATTCACCACCTGTGTCATTTCGCCCTCCGTGACTGGTAAAATACGCCGCTTTGATCACAAATTCATAATAGTATACCACAAAAATCGGTGATACCGCAACCCCCGACGGATGGATTCCCTGAAAAAGTTTGCAGCATTTTCAATATTTCTACGAAAAACAGGAAAATAAAAGGAAAATATGCTTGCTTTTATGGGGAAAGCTGGTTATAATAAAGCGGTTGATGGGGTACATTTAACAAAAATAAAGGAAAAGTCCCAAAAACTACTGAAAATTTCGGAAAATTAAGATATTTTTTTGTGATATGGAGGATATGTAAATGAGCAAAAAGTATTGCTACCTGTTCACTGAGGGCAACGCCAAGATGCGTGAGCTGCTGGGCGGCAAGGGTGCCAACCTGGCGGAGATGACCAACATCGGTCTGCCTGTTCCCCAGGGCTTTACCATCACCACCGAGGCCTGCACCCAGTACTA